>JBBQWA010000050.1:0-17757 GCA_038211045.1 Gemmatales bacterium | reverse complement strand
AATGCGTAGGCGAGCAATTCGTATCCGTCTTCTTCATCTTGCTGCATCACGCCGTTGTTGACCTTGCCCCAACCGATTGCGCCCATGATACCCGCGGCGATAAGGCCGAGCACGATGGTGATCGCGGCCGTCCAGATCATGCCGTCGGCGGGCTTGGAAATGGTCGCTTCGGCCCGTTGGAGATCGCGGGTGCGATGGCGCGGATCGAGTGCGTCCCGGCGGCGGTATTCTTCGTCAGGATCAAAATCGTCATCGTCGTCGTATCTCCGACGCGATCCGCCCCGTCGCCCTTTGACTGATTCCGCGATGGCGGGGAAGATAGCTTGGCATTGCGGGCACTCGACTTTGTAGCCGAGATCGGCATCGTCGACATCGAGTTTTGTATCGCAGCGCGGGCAGGTCGCGATGGGCATAGAGGGATCTCGAAAAAGACCACCCGTTGCAACGGGTGGGCATGGAAAAGATTACTTGAACTCCACCACGAACGGCATCACCATCTTCACCCGATCCTTGGGGGAACCCAAGATCGGAGCCAAGTTTCGCAAGGCTTTCTCCACTCCGGGAAGCATTTTCAATTCCGATTTCAACCCGAAGGGCAATTCCATTTTCCCATCCATCAACTTATCGAGGAAGGATTGTGCCTTGGGTAAGTTCAACAGTTCCATTTCCGTTTTCGGATCGATGCCCGCTTCCTTCTTGGCGAAGGCGATGGCATCGTCGAGCGTGCCGAGTTCATCGACCAATCCGCGTTCCTTGGCTTGCCGGCCAGTCCAAACGCGGCCCCCGGCGAGTTCCAGCAGTTTCTCGCGGGTCATCGCTTTTTGCCCCGCGGCGATGCGGCCCGCTAACGCTTTATCGATGAATTGAGCGTACACATCGTCGATGGTGTCGGTCATCGCTTTGCGTTCGGTTTCGTTCCATTTGAAGGTCATCGAGTTCACGCCGCTGTTCTTCCCGCGGCTGATCACTTCGGTTTTCACGCCGACGCGTTCTTCCAAGCCGCCCGTAACGATCTTCATGCCGAACACGCCGATGCTGCCCGTGATGGTGCCCGGCTCGGCGAAGATCTTCTTCGAGTTCATCGCCACGTAGTAGCCACCGCTGGCCGCGACATCCCCCATGCTGGTGACCACGGGTTTCTTGCAGACGCCGAGGGCACGCCAGATCATATCGGATGCGAGGGCGGAACCGCCGGGGCTATCGACGCGGAGCACGATGGCTTTCACGGTGGGGTTCTTCTCGGCATCGCGGATGGCTTCGACGATCGTATCGGAGCCGGCACTTTCGCCGCCGCTCATTGGGCTGACACTGCCGGTGCCGCTGGAGATGCCGCCGACAACGTGGATGACGGCGATCTTCGGGTCCTTGGATTCGGCGGGTTTCTTGGGGTTCAACATTTCGAGCATGGCGAGCGGATTGGAGAAATCCGGGCCGGTGGATTTGGCTTTGCCGTAACTGTGGAGGATGCGAACTTCCGGCACGCCGAGTTGCTTGGCGAAGCCGGCCTCGAAGTCATCCTGATATTGCAAGCTATCGACGAGGCCGAGCTTCGCCGCCTTCTTGGCGGTGTAGGGGCCGCCGTCGATGATCGCTTCGACTTGTTCCGCGGTGAATTTCTGGGTGGGTCGCCCCTTTACGATGGCTCCAACCAATTCGTTGTCGAAGTTATCGTTCAAAAGGCTCTGCATTTGTTCGCGGTTCTCGGCGCTCATTTTGTCGAAGAGGAACGGTTCGACGGCGCTCTTGTATTTGCCCATCTTCAGCACGTCCACTTCGAGGCTCACGAGCTTCAGTAAATCCTTGTAGAAGGAAACCTCGGCCCGCATGCCGAAGAGGTTGAGGCCGCCGCTTTCGGGGAGCGAGATCGAATCGCAGGCGAGTGCGAGCAGGTACGCCTTGGTATCGAGTTCTTCCGAGTATGCGAACGCTTTCTTCCCGGCGGCCCGGAACTCTTTGATCGCGGCTTGCAGTTCGTGCAGCTTACCGAAGCCGATTTCCAAACTGCCGAGTTCGAGGTAGAGGGCCTTGATGCGCTCGTCTTGCGTGGCCTTGCGAATGCGATCGATCTTGCTGCGGAGGTTTTCGGAACCGCCGCCGAACGGACCATCGGCCGTGGGGGATTCGCCGAGAGAGCCGGAAATTTTGATGTGGGCAACCCGCGGCGCCGGGGCATCCGGATCGGCCTTCTTGGGTTGGTCTTCCTTCTTAGGCTCGGGCTTGGGAACCGCTTTGGGATTGATGAACGGATTGGGCTTTTCGCCTTCTTGGCCCACGGCGAAGAGTGCCGTGAATGTACCGAGCATGAGGAACGCGAGCAAACGGGTCATTGGGAAACTCCGAGGGGGTTGGTTTGAAAATCGCAACAAGCCCACCCGCTGCGTCGGGTGGGTGGGGAATCGAATCGCTCAACCCACCCATGCCAATGGGTGGGCGTTCAATCGCATTTCAATTCCTTTTCCAGCAGATCGTACAAGGAATCTAAACTCTGCACGATCACTTTCGCATCGGTGAACACCGGCATGAAGTTCGTATCGCCACTCCAGCGGGGCACGATATGCCAGTGCAAATGGCCCGGCAACCCGGCCCCCGCGACTTTGCCGAGGTTCAAACCGACGTTGAATCCTTCCGCACACATGCTTCGTTCGAGGATGCCGAGCATTTTCCGGAGTGTGCGTTGGAGATCCAACAGAACATCGTCCGGTAATTCTTGCAGCTTCGCAAGGTGCGCCAAGGGTGCGACCAATAAATGGCCGTTGTTGTAAGGGAACTTGTTCAGCACCACGCAGGAATGTTCGGTGCGGTGAACGATCAGATGTTTGCGGTCGTCGGAGTCTGCCAACCCCCTGCAGAGGAAGCAGCTATCCGGGCCGTCGCCGGGGAGCACGGATTCGGTTTTCAGTGCCGCCGCGTAGGCGAGCCGCCAAGGTGCCCAGAGTTGTTCCACGATCCGAATCCTTCGGGTGTTCCAAACAATGTGTGTATCTTACGGAAAGCGGGCGGTAAGGAATGGTAATGGGAGTTTGGCAACGGCCGCTTTTCCGGTTATGATGTTTGAAGAATCCCACGCCGGAGCCGCCCGTTATGCCGTTCGTTCTGCGCCCGCCGGGAGAAGTCGTTTCGTTGCCGGACCAGTTGAAATCGATTGCGTGGGCGAGGCGCTCGGCAACGGTTACGGGCGGCATCTTCCGCAGCGTAGCGATTCTTGCCACCACGGTCGGTTTGATGGGCATACTCGATGCGGCAATCCATCTGCATCCGGTCGTTCGAGCGATCGGCTTCTTGGCCATTCTCATTGCGGTCGGAGCGATGTTCCTTCGCGGCGTATGGCTGCCGATTCGGAAGCCGATGCGGCCCCTCGGCATCGCGATGCTCCTCGAAGATCGATTCCCGCGATTGAACGATGCCTTGGCGAGCGCCGTGGAATTCCACGGAACCGAGCCGGTACCCGGTTCGGAAAGGTTCCGCAAAGTCGCTACGGCCCGCGCCAGCGTGGCCTTGGAAAAGTGCGACACCCGCGTGGTGGTTCCCAGCGGTGCCGCGTGGAGGGCCTTCGGCTTGGCGGCGTTGGCGATCACCATTCTGGTTCCGATTGGATTGTTCAACACGGAACGTACGAAAGTGGCCCTGCTGCGGTTGGCCGATCCGTACGGGGAACACTTCTGGCCGACTCGCACCAAACTGGAACTGTTGGAACCCTCTCAATACCCGGCTCGGTTGGCCAAGGGGGATGCGTTCGACCTGAAAATGAAGCTCGGCGGCGTACTGCCGGATCAAGTGATCGTCTCGATACGGTTTGAAAATGGGGGCAACTGGGAAGAGATCGTGCCCGTGCCGGAAGGGAATGGGAACGTCGAATGTTCGGCGAAGCTCGATGCTTCCCGGATACCCCGCGATTTTCAATTTCAAGTGCGTGCGAACGACGCGGTGACGGCGTGGCTCGATGTTCGCGTGGCCGAGCCGCCCAAGTTGGTGCCGCTCGAAAGCCGGCCTTCACCGCAAATGTCGGTGCGTTACCCCGCTTACACCCGGTTGCCTCCGGCCATCTTGCCGGATGGATCGACCGTCATCGAGGCGGTCGCCGGTTCGCGGATTCGCTTTCGGGCTGCCACCGATCGGCCGATAATGTCTGCGGTGTTCGTTCCGCAACAGGATCGCAAACCCTGGAAATTCGCCCCCGCCTTGGCTTCCCTCGCCGTGGGCAACGCATTTGCCGCCTGCGCCAATGCGGAACTCGTATCCTCCGGCACCGCCGATATTCCCGTGGCGATCTCCGGTAGCGATGCCACACTCCTCTCCGCCGAATTCACCCCCGCGTTCTCCGGTTTGTATTCGTTGCGATTCACCGATCGCTCCGGCATCACCGGCACGCGATTGTTCGATTTCCGAATGCTTACCGATCCCGTACCGGCGGTGGTTTTGGAAGTGCCGCCGCCGAACGGGGAGCCGCAGCTACTGCTCCCCTCGGCTACGATCACGCTCGAAGCGCGGGCGGAAGATCGCATTTACGCGGTCAAGCGAATGTACTTGGAATACCGCCTCGGCGGGGAAACCGCACCTTGGGAGGATTGGAATCTGAACGATCCATACCAACTGGCGGAAGCTCTGCCCGCATTGCTCGGCTCGGCGGTTCCCCCCCTCGATCCCCAGTTCAACACTCTCACGGGTGGCGGAACGTTCTCCTTGGCGCGCTTCGCGGGTACGGACGGTGCTGCCCCGGTTGCCGGGGATCGGTTGACGCTGCGCGTCGCCGCGTTCGATTTCGACGACGTCACCGCGATGAAGCCACCGGGCCGGAGCCGGGAGATGGAAATTCGCATCGTGAGCGCCGCGAATCTGGAAAGTGTGCTGCTGCGACAACTCGCGGCGATGCGACCGCCGGTGTTGAAATTGCGGGAAGATCAACGGCGCGCCCGCGAAGCGGTGGAGGAATTCGCCAAGTCTGCGACCCCCGAGAGTTCGGCCAAGCTCGCCGCCACCGAGCGCGAGCAACAAGCCATTCGCAACAGCGTGGCCGACCCCCGAGATGGGATGAAATCCAAGGCGTTTCAACTCCTCGATTTGATTCGCAAGAACGGTTTGCCGAAATCGCCCACGACCGAACGGGTGGAGGCGGTGGCGGAGGAGTTGGCCAAACTCGGCGAGCAAACCTTGGAAAGTATTGAACCCCGCATCGCCGCGGCGCGACGGGCCGCCGAGAACGGGCAACCCGGATCGCCGGAAGTTTCCAAAGCAATCGAACAACAGCGCAACGCCGAAAAGGCGTTCGATAATATTCTCACCAAGCTCGAACAGTGGGGCGGCGCCGGCGAATCGCGGGCCGAAGCGATGGCTCTGCGCGAAGCGTTGAATAAGCTCACCGAAGAAGGTAAACGAGCGGCGGAGAAAGTGCCCCCGGGCAAGCCCGCGGAAGCTTTAACCCCCCAAGAAAAGGCGGCCTTGGCCGCACCCGCCGAGAAAATGAACCGGTTGGCCGAACGAATCGCCAACGCTCTTGGCAAAGCCGAGCGGCAAGCGGCCGAGAAGGAAGCTGCGGCAGCCAAGGCCCCCGGCACACCCGAAGAGGAGAACGCCGCGAAGGAAGCGAAAGCGCTCCGCGAGGCGATTCAACAGGCGGGCGGGCAACAATTGATCGAGGATGTGCGGAACGCGGCGAAGCAGTTGGGAAACAACTCCACGGCGAAGAGTGCCGAAGCCGCGCAGGCCGCCAAGGAGAAGCTGGATCGCTTCGCCGAAGCGTTGGGGGAAAAGAAGCCCGACATCGGCGATGCCTTGGAGAAGAAGAAAGCCGCCGCCGATGCCCTCGACAAGTTGGCCGAGGAACAGGATCAATTGGCGAAGAAGACCAAGGCCGCCGCGAACAATCCGGACGAATTGATGAAGCTCGCCCGAGAGCAGGAGGCGATCCGGAAAAAAGTGGAAGCGGCCGCCGAGAAGTTGGAACGGCTAGGCGAGAATACCGCAGCGGAGCAGTTGCGGAAATCGGCGGAGAAAATGGCCGCGGCCCAAGAAGCCTTGGAAGGGGGCATGCCCCCCGCCGACGAACAAAATCAGGCGTTGGATCGCCTCGAAGAGGCGGTGAATAAACTCGATACCGAACGCGAAAAGAATGAAGCCACGCTCGCTAAGGAGAAAGCCGAGGAATTCGCGGCGCAGTTGAAAGCGATCCGCGAGAAGTTCGCGGCGGCGGATGCGGAAGCGGCGAGGTTGCAAGCCGAGGTTCTCAAGCAGATGGGTTGGGATCGCGGCAAACTCGCCAGCCTCGGCGATATGGATGAACGCATCGGAACAGTCGCTGGGGAACTCCGAAAGTTCGCCGAGAAGAACTTCGAGCCGTTACCGGTGTTCAAACAACTAGCAGAGCAATCGGTAGAATCGGCGGAGCGCTCGGCCAAGCGTTTCGCCGAGCGCAAACTCGATGCGCTCGACGCTATCGGCGAAACCCACGATGCTAAGTTGGAGGCGATTGCGGACGATCGCTCCCGAAGGCCGTTGAAAACCGCGATCCGCCGCATCGATCACATTCTCGAAGCCTTGAAAGAGGATGCGAAGAAGGAGCAGCCCAAAGCGGAGCCGCCGATGCCCGCGATGCCCCCCGAAGGGGAGCCGATGCCCAAACCGATGGGCGAACAACCGGCACCCCCCACGGCGCAGATCAAGGCATTGCGTGCCCTCCAAGTGGAACTGAACGAGCGTACCGCCGCGTTCGCCAAGGCCCACCCGGATAGAATGAAGTTGAACGAGTCCGACCGCGAAGAGTTGGAAGAACTCGAACGTTCCCAACGCGAAGTGGCCGAACTGTTCCAAAAGTTGGCCCCGGCATTCCAAATGAAGCCCGCCCCGGAGATCCCCTGATGCGCGGCTTGTTCTTTTCACTCTGCTTCGCATCCCCGGTGTTCGCCGGGGTTGTCGCACCGGTTCCGCGCGGGATCGACTTTCAAAAATTGAAAGACGAAGACCCGAACGCTGCCAAGCCCAACAACAACGATGAAGATCCGGCGGCAATCCTCGAACGCATCGCCAAGAATGCCGGGGGTATCGGCGACCGTTTGAAGGAGAAAGACACCGGTTCGACTACGCGGGAACAACAGGAACAATTGTTGAAAGACATCGATAAACTGCTGAAGCCGCCACCCCCGATGGATGGCGGCGGCGGCGGTTCCAGTTCGAATCCTCCACCGCCGATGGGCGGAGGGAAAAGTGGCGATGGGATGCCCCCACCGATGGGGGGCGGATCGGGGAAGGGGAACAAGCCGAGGCCGCAACGCACCGGTAGCCGAGCGGAACCGATGGCGGGCACCCCGAAGCCGATGACCGGCATGGGTCAACCCGCGATGGCGGAACCGAAGACCGGCCCGGCGAACACTGCGGAAAATCCGATGGGGAAGGCAGGTGGCAACTCCGCATTGCCCCTCGAAGATCCGTTCACCAAGCAGATTTGGGGGCACCTCCCGGAACGCCTGCGGCAACAGGCTTCGCAATACTACCGCGAACAATACATGCCGAAGTACGGGGAACTATTGAAGCAGTATTACTCGAACCTCGCCGAGCGCGAGAAGAAGTAACCGATTTTCGCGGCGACCGCAGGGAGCCGCCTTCGAACCGGATCCCCATTCTGAAAGGCTCGATCTTGATGGCTCTCTTCGGTCGCCGCGAATTTTTCCGAAGTGCCGCTCTCGCCGGGTGCGGCGGGGGCCTCGCGTTGCTCGGTCGCGCCCAAGAGGCCGCTCCCAACGAAGACTTCGTCAGTAAAGATGCCCAAACCGCCATCGAGAATTCCCTCGAATTCTTGGGGAAAGCGCAAGCCGCAGACGGTTCCTACGGCGATCGCAACGGCTCCGGCAACGTCGCGGTTTCGGCGCTCGCGGGGTTGGCCTTTCTCGCGGCGGGGCACCAACCGGGTCGCGGTCGCTACGGTCGCAACGTCGCTCGCATCACCGATTACCTCGTCGCTCGCGGCAGAGCTGGGAAGAGCGGTTACCTTCAAAATGCCGATCCTTTTCTCTCGCACAGCGCCATGTATCAGCACGGCTTCGGGGCGTTGTTCCTCTCCGAAGTCCACGGCACTTTCCCCGACCCGGAACGTCAAGCGAAGGT
Organism: Gemmatales bacterium; assembly: GCA_038211045.1. Classification (GTDB taxonomy): domain Bacteria; phylum Planctomycetota; class Planctomycetia; order Gemmatales; family Gemmataceae; genus JALHQU01. Next base: position 9,663 of record JBBQWA010000050.1, on the reverse strand, counting down.
GCGCGACATGCTCGAAAAGGCGATTCTCCTCACGGTGAAATCGCAGAACCGCGAAGGGGGTTGGCGCTACGAACCGCAGCCCGCCAATGCCGACGTTTCGGTCACGGTCGCACAACTGATGGCGCTACGGGCCGCGAAAAACGCGGGCATTTATGTGGATAAAGCGGCGGTCGATAAGTGCGTGGATTACATCAAAGGTTGCCGCATGGCCGATGGTGGCTTCTGCTACATGAAGGATCAACGGCAAACCGGGTCGCAGTTCCCCCGCTCGGCGGCCGCAGTCGTCGGCTTGTACAGCGCCGGAATCTACGAAGGCGAGTACATCGAAAAAGGGTTGAAATACTTGATGCGATACCTGCCGGTCGGAGCGAAGAACCAATTCGATATGCGGCAGGATCATTACTTTTACGGGCACTATTACGCGGCCCTCGCCATGTGGACGGCCGGCGGAAATTTTTGGGCCGAATGGTTCCCCGCGATCCGCAACGAGTTGCTCACCAAGCGGAACAACCAAGGCGTGTGGGACGATTTCTACGGCAACTCGTACGCCACTTCCATGGCCGCGATCATCCTGCAACTCCCGAACAATTACCTTCCCATCATGCAGAAGTAAGCGTGCCTCCATTTTGTAGGGTGAGCACTGCCCACCGCGACAGTATTTCCAAGGGGTGGGCAGTGCCCACCCTACAAGCAGGAGCCGATTAATGCCCGCCGATGTGATCGCCTTCGGCGAAGCGATGGTGCGCCTCGCACCGCCAAACTTCCAACGCCTCGAGCAGGCCCGTTCGCTCGATCTCGAAATCGGCGGGGCCGAACTCAACACCGGTGTCGGGCTTGCGCGATTGGGGCGCAAGGTGGAATGGGTTTCGGCGTTGCCACAGAACCCGATGGGGCAACTCGTGGCCAATCGCGTCCGCGAAGCAGGCGTTGGCATCGAGCATGTGCAGTTCGCATCCGATGGGCGTTTGGGACTCTATTTCTTGGAATTCGGCGCTTCCCCGCGGGCCAGTTCGATCCTGTACGATCGCAAAGATTCGTGCATCGCCCTCGCCGCACCGGGGGCTTTCGATTGGGCGAAGATTCTGAAAGACGTTCGTTGGTTGCATGTTACGGGGATTACCGCGGCACTCGGTGCGAACGCCGCGGCGAACGTCGCGGATGCCCTCCGCACGGCCCGCAATTCGGGTGTCGGTACGAGCATCGACCTCAACTACCGCAGTAAACTCTGGGCCCACGCCGAAGCCGGGCGGGTGATGGCGGGGTTGCTTCCCGATTGCGATTTGCTCATCGCCAGCGAGGGCGATGCCGATTTGCTCTTCGGCATTCGCGGGGCGAACTTCGCCGAGATCGCCAAGCAGTTCCAAGAACGTTTCGGTATGAAGCATATCGTTGGGGTGAAGCGAGAAACCCCGTTGGTGTGGCGGAACCGCTTCGGGGCCGTGGGGTATTCCCAAGGGGAGTTCCGCGAAACGCCTTGGTACGATGTGGAAATCGTTGATCGCCTCGGTGCCGGGGATGCGATGGCCTCGGGTTTGATTCACGGATTGCTCGATGGCGATTTCACCAAGGGGTTGGAATACGGAGCCGCCATGGGTGCGATCGCGCACACTATCCCCGGCGATTTGCCGTGGATGAATGCGGAAGAAATCGAAGCGGTGCTGGCCGGGCAAGGGTTGAGGATTCGGCGGTGAGGGTTCAAATCAGCTTTCCAATTTGCACGCCGAGCCAAACGCCCATTAAGCCCGCGATCACGGAGCCTTGGGCGTAAGCCGCGGCTTCCACCCACCGACCCGATTCCAACAAGTTCAAAGCCTCCAAGCTGAAGGTACTGAACGTGGTGAAGCCGCCGCAGAATCCGGCACCGAGCAGCAAGAGCATCGCAGGGCGATCACGGGCCGCGACGAACAAGATTCCGAGCAACAACGATCCGACGACGTTGATGCCGAACGTGGCCCACGGGAAGGACGATTGCTTTTGGAACCAATGGTAGATCAACACGCGGCAGGCTGCGCCGATCCCCCCGCCGAATGCGGCAGTCGCCAATTTGAACTCCAGTTCCAAAACCATACGTGGCTCCGATCGTGGGATCTTGAGGCGAGCGGGCGCTATTATCTTACCCTTCCTCCCGCTGGGGAGAGGGTCGCTTCGAGCGCAGCGAGATGCGGGGAAATGAGCTTTGGAACCAATCAAAACCCCTCTCCCCGTCCCGGTCGGATTTCCACCCTCTCGCCGCTGGGGTGAGGGACGTCCCGCTACTGCTGTTCGCGTTTTCATCCGCGTTGATCGGCGGCGGATTCCAATATTACGATCGTGCCAGTGCCGCCATCGACCTTGATCCGCTGGCCGGTTTTCAACTGTTCAACAATTCCCGGTAGCCCGGCCACGGCTGGCAGGCCGAATTCGCGGGCGATAATGGCACCGTGGGAAAGCACCCCACCGGTTTCCATCACGAGGGCTTTCGCTTGAGCGAACAGCGGCACCCACGCCGGATCGGTACTCGGGCACACCAATACGAACGGCTCGTCGGGGGCTTCCGCCGGTTCGGTCAGCACCAAGGCCAATCCTTCCGCAACCCCGGCGGACAAAGGAATTCCTTGGAAGGTCGTCGCACCGATGGGCGGCGGAACGTGGCGCCCAATGGCATCGAAATCGTCGGCGAAGAGTACCGTTGGCAGCTCAAGCGAAAGTTCGATGGCCCGGCGTTTCTTGCGTGCAGAGATCGTAGAAGAGAAGTCCTTCCCGGCAACAAGTTCCGCCAGTTCACTGCGATGCAAGAAAAACAATCCGCCATTCAGCCGATGTCGGGTATCGAGTTCGACGAGCGCGCGGCGAATCACCGCGTAGCACATGAGCAGGTAATGCTTGCCCGCTTCCCGCAAGCCGATGTATGTTCGCAGGTGATTCAGCCATTTCTGTTGCGTTGCATCCAGCGAGCGGGGGGCGTGAACCCCCTTTTTCGGCGAACCAACAGGGGGCTGACGCCCCCCGCTCGCCTGCTTCAACTTACGCATGGCTTCGGCATCTTCGCTCCAACGCGGGGCTGAAAGTTCCATCTCGTTGCGGCCGCGGTGGCCGAAACGTTCGATGAACGCGGCTTCGCTCATCACCCCTTCGGAGAGTTGGCGGAGGCCGAGTGATAGGTTCGCTTCGTCCGGCGGGGCGGCCCCCTGCGACAACTCGGCGACTGTGAACTTCGCCTTCTCTACGCCCAGCTTCGGCGTCAACAATTGGACAAGCGTATCCCAAGCGAGCTTCGCCAACACCGTCGGTTTCAGGCTTTCGCGGGCGAATTGTACGAGCGTCTTCTCGATCAAAAGATCGAGTTGATTCAACACTGTTTGGTTGTCGAGCTTCGACCAATCTTGCCGGAGTGCCGCCATGGCTTCCCGCTCGCAGGCCGGGGCGATCTCCTTCGTAAACCTGTCCCCGAACGTTTCGATCAATTTCCGCGGCACGCTCGCCATTTTCATCATGCGCAGGATCGTGCCGGGCAAACCGAAGATCCCATTCTTCCAAGGTTTCAGCACCGGTTGCGGATCGAGCGCCTTGCGAGGGTCACTCTTGAAATCTGCAATCGGATATTCCAACGGCGGCTTGCGGAACTGCATCCGGGGAAGCCGAGAAAGATTGAGCATCGGTCGGCCGACGATCAGATCGTAGGCCGATTGCGAACCGAGCAAAGGATCGGGATCGGCCCCGAGATCGCGGTTCAACATTCCGAAGCCGCCGTCCTGCGCGAGCAACCGTTGCAGGATGTCCCACGTCAGCGGCGTCGGTTTGGGTAGTACCTCGCTGAGGTTGTCCCTCACCCAGCATTCGCCCCTCCCGACCAATCCGACGATAATCTCCGCCCGAACGCCGTCGCGTTCCGCCGCGGTGGACGTGGTAATCGGTCGGGCTTGCAGGAGATAGAGGTTCCCCTCAGCGATGGCCCACTCGATATCCCGCGGCGAACCGTAGAAGGCTTCGATCTTGCGGCACAGTTCCGCGAGTTCCGCGAGTTCCGCATCGTTCAAACAGAGTTGCGATTGCAATTCCACTGCAACTGGTGTTTCTCCTGCCGCATCGATCCGGACGGTTTTATGCCCCACATGCCGATCGAACACAACACCATCGCTGAAACGCACGGAGAACCGATCCGGTGTGACGCGGCCGCTCACCACGACTTCACCCAAGCCCCACGCCGCCTCGATGGCAATGCGCTCGCCCGCGGCATCGTTGGGATCGTGTGTGAACGCCACGCCGGCGACATCCGCAGAAACGAGTTGCTGAACCACCACGGCCATGGCGGGGTTGTCGCCGAGGCCTTGTTGTTTTCGATAGGCTTTTGCACGCTCCGTGTTCAGCGATGCCCAGCAGGTTTGAACCGCTTCCAACAACGTTGGTATCCCTTGAACGCCTAGGATCGTGGTCATCTGCCCGGCGAAGCTCGTATCGGCTCCGTCCTCGCCGAGGGCCGATGATCGCACGGCGACGATGCCACCGCCGAGTTTGGAGTACGCCGATTCGAGCGAAGATTGAAATGACTCCGGCCACGGCTTGCCGTGGATCAACCGGTACGCTTCCGCCGTGACAACGAACCCCGGCGGCACGGGCAATCCCACCGCGAGCATTCGGGCCAACTCGAAGCCTTTGCCTCCGACTTGGTCGGCATCGGATTCCGCGATTTCGTCGAACCAAAGGATGTCGGGCATCCGTCACTTCCGTTTCTTCAACACGCCACCCTCTTCGAGGATGAACCACAACTGTTCCCACACGGCTTCGGGGGGAAGGGTGTTCAAGCCGTGGGTGGCCCATGCGTTCGCGGCGGATGCCAGGCAGGCGATACCATCTTGCCGAACGGAATCGTCTCCGACAGCTTTCGCCGGGGAACTCGGTTTTGCGGAGTTGGATGCGGGCGATGGTGCATTCTTCTTCGATTGGCCATCCAAGGCGATGTTGCAAAGTTCGTCCGCCCGTTTGTTCTGTTCCCGGCGGACGTGACTGAGCGTGACGTTTTCCAACTTTCGCCTCAATGCACTCGCTTCAGTGTACAGCGCCCGCAGATCCTCGTTCTTCACCTTGTATTCGCCGTTCATTTGTTTGACGAGCAGTTCGCTATCGCTGAACACGCTCAACCGGGGCACGCCGAGTACGACGGCCTTTTCCAACGCGGCAACCAAGGCGGTGTATTCGGCGACGTTGTTCGTGGTGTTGCCCAGCGTTTCGGCGTGTTCGACATCCGGCAGCCCGGGGCGCTTCAGCACGAACGCGATCGCTGCGGGGCCCGGGTTGCCCCGTGAGGCACCATCGATGTGAACCGTGGCCGGAGAATCGTTCATGCCCGCCGCCCGTATGTTGAAGAGAAGACGCGAGAAAATCTTACCGCTGGGGCGGGGGCTGGCACCCCCGAAAGCGCGATGAGCGAGAGTTGGCTATTGATCGAAACCTCGGCGACGCCCCGTTTGGGCGTCAGCGCGGATGGGATCGTTGTCGCATCGCAAGAACTCGGCAGCGGCCGTCAGCACAATCGGGCGTTGATTCCAACGATAGAAGAATTGATGCGTGGAGCCGGGCTGAAGTTCGCCGAACTGGCCGGCATTCGAGTGGGGATCGGCCCCGGCAGCTACACCGGTTTGCGGATCGGCATCACTGCGGCGAAGGCCTTGGCGTACGCCTTAGAGAAACCGTTGGTCGCGGTGCCCAGCTACGCCATCATTGCCAATCGTTCTCCCCTCGAGTACGCGCGGGTCGATATTCTGGGCGATGCGCTCAACCGTACTATCTACCTTCAAAGATTCGGCCCCGTGAATGAAGCCACGGGCTTGCGAATGGCACTGGATGAAGTTCACATCGAAGGGATCGGAACGTACATCGCCAGCCGCGATGGGGAAACGTGGATCGGCGGGCCGGGAGCAACGACATTCTCGGGCGAGCTTCCCAGTGAGCGATGCTTGCCAATGGAAATACGTTCGCCCGACATGCCCACGATGGAGCGGGTCGGGCGAACGTTGAACTCTTTGAATCGAATGGAATTGCTGGCCTTGGAACCCCTCTACCTCCGCGGAAGCTCGGCGGAGGAGAAGGCCAAGGCCGGTTGAATTACTGCTTCGCCATCGGCTTCGGTTCGTTCATTTGTTCGACCTTCGGCGTGCCGGGCGGGATCACCGTCGGCTGGGGGAGAAGAACGGAATCGTGTGGAACCCCAGCGCCGTAGCCGCTGCCGCCCATCGAATAAACCGGGGCGCCCGACATCGCTTGCGGAGCGAACGAGACCGCCGCACCGGGGGTCGAGCAACTGCTGCAACCTGGGGCACCGTATCCGTAGGCGGGGCCTGCAGAAATCGGTACCATTGCCCCGGCGCCGTAATACAGCGGCCGGGGCAAGAGTGGTGTGCGAACCAAGGGGCTGAAGGGTACTGCGGGCGGGGCGTAGGCACCGCAACGCAACCTGGGGAATACATACGCCCGTTGGGTGCAGCATCCGGTGGCGATTTGCGAAACGAGTACGACCAAGCCCAGAAGTAAAAAGCGACGCGACATACAAAGCTCCCAATCCTGAGAGAAACGCGGCAATCGTGCCGCGGCCGATCCATCAGAGTGTTGGGGGAATCCTTCCCACCGGCCAGAGCGAGGAACATCGCACCACGGCCTGTGGGAGTATGCGCGGTTTGCGAAGCGGTGCAACCCGTGGGAAGTGGGAATCCTTCCGTAAGTGGTTGAAGCTAACGAAACCTTCCCGCTTGGGGAAAGATTATGGGTTGCAAGTTTTGCATTCCGCCGCCGGGCGCTCACTTTGGCACTGTTTGCTCCTGCAACCGACCACCGAGATCATTGCCAAAATCGCAAGTAAACCGATCCAATTGTGCGTGCGGAACATGAGGGTACTCGAAATCCTCCGGAGCCGGCATCCAGCCCCGTTCGCGTGGAACGGGTGATAACCATTCTGCCGATTCATCCGGGGAATACTGAAAATTAGGGCGTTCCTGCGGAGCGTTCAATTGAAGTTGCGAAGAATCTCATTTCTGAACGGGGAGAAGCGCACGGTCGTGCGGAATGGCGAAACCATGCCGGTTGAGAAGTTGATAGCATTCGATCAAACGGTTTCTTCATCGTCCTTTGCTGGGAGTTCCACTTTGGGGAGCGGCGGCAGGCCCAACATCTCTCGGGAAGCCAGCACGCGATTCATCAGGTAGATGCGCGTCGGCAGTTGTTTCTCCAACACTTCTAACGGTACTTTCTCCGGTTCGCTGAGTGCCACGGAAATCTTCCGGCGGAAATCCATCTTCTTGTTCTTAGTCGGCGGGCCATCGAAATAGGAAGTGAAGCTGCCCCACGCCCCTTCGATCCAACACGAGACTACCGGCGTATCCGGGCGATCGCGCAGGATCATGTGAACGCCTTGGCCGAAGCGTTTCAACGGCACATCCGCTTTGCGCCGCAACGCCCCCTCGGGGAAGATCACCACCACTTCCCCGCGATCGAGTGCCGCGATGGCCAGTTGCAACTCGGGGGCTTCCCGCCGCATTTTCACATCCGGCACCACGATCACTTTGAACACATACTTCAACAACGGCCGGAGAAACCAGATGTTGTAAAACTTGGACGTCATCATCGGCGTGATCGGCCGAGGCAGCACCTTGGCGAGAAACACCGGATCGACCCACGAGGAATGGTTCGCCACGATCAGCAGCGGCCCCGCTGGGGGAAGTTGGTAAGCAGTGCGCCCGGTACGTCTAACCGAGTAAAGCAACCAGACGATTGGTTCGAGCGCGAGTTCGATGGCTTGGCGGTGGAAGAAGATTAGGCAAAGCGTGAATAGGGCAACGGACTGATAGATGCCGAGGAGCAATGCCTCGTCCGCATAGCGCATCCCGGGGAGATAGAACAGGGCCACTACGAAAGCCAGCAGGAACCAGTTGACATTGAAACGCATTTTGGCAGGTGCGAAACAGTTGTAGCGAGGCATCCACATCTGGTACTGGTTCACCCAACCGAACGCTCCGGCAGCCAACCCGATTCCGAAGATGGCGGCACAGTTGTCCGGATGTTTTCGATGATCCACGACATTCCAAATGAACGCGATTGAACAGAGCAGCGAACCGAAAACCATGAAACCCAGTGCCCGCGACTTGGGAATAAAGCCGACGAGCCGTACCGCCGCCAAAATTACGACTCCGAGCAAGAGGAACTCGTTTTTCAGATCGGTGGCAACAACGTACAACGCCAAACAAATGATGAACGAAACCGATGCAAGAAAGGGTTTCCATAGGCTGCGGATGAGAGCGTTATTCATTCGACCATTCTATAAAGGGATCGGCTTTGCCGCGTGGCGGCACAGCCCCCCCCGCTTCACGGCCAACTGAAATCAGCACCCCCGCCGCAAAATTCACCCCCGCCCCTCAAAATGCGCACTAGCTTTGGTCATGGCTCGGAAAACGCTATTGCTGCTCGTTGCGCTCATCGGATTGCTCGCCGCGTTCGCGGCGATGGTGCAACCGTTGTTGAAGGATGCCAGTATCTGGCCGCCGGATGATTTCGTAGAATATTGGGCCGCCGGAAGGTTGAATCTCGAAGGCAAAAACCCGTATTCGCCCGCAGAATTGCTGCCGCTGGAACGGTTCGCGGGGCGGGATACTGAAGTCGCTGTGATGATGTGGAACCCGCCTTGGACGCTTCCACTCGTGATGCCGCTCGGGGCACTTCCGGCCCGAGAGGGGCAATTCGTTTGGTTGCTGGTTCAAGGTGGCTCAATCCTCGCGGCGGCGATTCTCCTTTGGCGCAGCTTCGGGGGAAGCCGCGAATCCACCCCCATCGCAATCGCTGTCGCTTTCGGATTCGTACCGACGGTGTTCTTATTGCAAGTCGGGCAGATCAGTGGCTTCCTCGTGCTCGGTGCCGCGCTATTCATCTGGGCGATTCAGCGGGGCTACGATTTTTTGGCAGGGGCCGCCACGGTGTTGCTCGCGGTGAAACCGCACCTCGCGTACGTGTTGTGGATTGCCATCGCCCTCGACGCACTTTCGCACCGCCGGTACCGTGTGATCCTCGGTGGCATCGTCGTCGGCTTGATTGCGTCCGCAATTCCGATGTTGTGGAACCCGCAGGTGTGGCATCAATACTTTGCCGCGTACCGCGATCATCCCCCGGCTCAGTGGATGTCTTTAACTCTCGGTACGCTGCTCCGGATGATCTTCGGCGTGGAGAGATTCTGGTTGCAATTCGTCTCGGTGTTCCTCGGCCTCGGTTGGCTCGCGATCCAATGGAAAAGGTATGCCCGCGATTGGAACTGGGTTGAGCAAACCCCGGCGATTCTGCTCGTTTCGTTCGTGACTGCACCGTACGGTGCCTGGCAATACGATTTGGTACTGCTCCTCGTGCCGATACTTCAACGGGCAATAGTTCTCGTTCGACAGCCAAACAAGACCAGAACCGAAGTTGGAAATGCACGCTTCTGGCTTGCGGTTTACGTCGCCGCCAATCTCGCCATGTTGATACTAAACGAAACCCGGGGCGTTTCCGATTGGTTCTGTTGGGTGGCACCGTTCGTTCTGATCTGTTACATCGCCACGGGTCGGCGGGAAAAACCGTTGCGAAACGCGGCGGTGACGGCATGAATTCCAAATGGCTCGGCCCGCTCACGTTCGTCGTACTTTGGCTCGCCTTCCAAGCCTTGGGCGAACG
>JBBQWA010000049.1:0-18043 GCA_038211045.1 Gemmatales bacterium | reverse complement strand
CGAGGGCCGGTGATTTCGCCGTTGCTGGCGAATTGCCCCGAGGCGATCTCCTTGCGGGCGGTGTGGCTCGATCCCCTGCCGCTCCGCGGCCTGTTCGACGCTCCGCATTTCCGCAGCTTCCCGCAACTTCAACGGGCCTTCGAGAAGTGGCCCTGCCTGCCGTTGAACGTGCTCTACGCCGATGAAACCGGGGAAACCGGCTACCAGCTCGTCGGCCAAGTTCCCATTCGCAGTTCGGGCCACGGAACGTTGCCGATGCACGCCGATGCCCCGGGCGTCGGGTGGAAATCGGATTTGGTTCCCGCGAGTGCCATGCCGAGTTTGCGGAACCCGCCGAAGGGCTACCTCGCGACCGCCAACAGCGATCCGAGCGACATCGCCCCGGCGGGGGCCTTCCTCGGCGTCGATTTCATCGATGCCTACCGGCGCAGTTTGATCGAAGAGGAGCTATCGAAGCGGGACACGCTCTGGGATGTGCCCGATTGTTTGAAACTCCAAACCAATACCCGCAGCGGCCCGTGGCTGCAAATGCGTGCGGTCGTTTGCGCGATTCCGGCGAAAGATGCCGATGCGGTGATCGCGTTGAACCTGCTGAAAACTTGGCACGGCTTCGTCGATGCCGATTCCCCGGCCGCAACGATCTTCGAGTTGTTCGTCTCCGAGATGTGCATCCGATTGGCGAAGGCCAAAGCGCGGAACAGTTGGAAGTTCGCCCTCGGCGGCGAGGACAGCGGGCCGCTTTCGCACAACCTCTTCGGCGACCGCCGCACGACACACATGGTGAACCTCTTGAAAACGCAACCCGCCGGTTGGTTCCCCAACGGCTGGCCCGCCGAGATCGAAGCCGCATTCGCTTCCGTCGTTCGCAAACTCCGTTCTGACCACGGCCCCAGCCCGGATTGGTGGCAGTGGGGCGGCCTGCGAACCCTGCACCTCACCCACACGTTGTTCGGCAAGCACTGGCTCCTCAGCAAGGTTTTCAACATCGAGCCGGTGGCCTGCGGTGGCGATTCCAACACGATCAGTCAAGCCGGCGTGGCTCCGCTCAATCCGTTGAAACCGACCCACAACATGGCAAATTTGCGGGCCGTGTTCGATACCGCGAACTGGTCGAATTCGCGGATGGTGCTCGCCGGGGGGCAATCGGGGAACCCGCTTTCGCCGCACTTCCGCGACCTCTTCGCCCGCTGGCAAAACGGCGACGCGGTGCCCTTGCCCTACAGCCGCGAAGAGGTGCTGAAAGCCGCGGTGAGCACGCTTCGATTGGTGGGGGAATGACAAAGGCCCCCAGATTTCTGGGGGCCTTTCATTGGGCGTTGCAGGGATCGAACCTGCGACTTCGTCCGTGTGAAGAACGCACTCTACCGCTGAGTTAAACGCCCCTTGCTGCCCGACTGACTTACCGGACAACACCGTTCGCGTCAAGGTTCATACTTTCGGTGGCAGATTGCTCACCGGGGCGTCGTCGAACTTAGGTGCGGTGGCCGACGGGGTAACCCGCTGCGGCGGCTTCACCGGTTCCGGCTCGATGGCCGGTTTGCCACCGGCCGAAGTGGAGTTGGTGATTTCTTCTTCTAAACCGTGGTAGCCGCGTTTGAACTCCACGAGCGTTTTGCCCACGGAACGCCCCAACTCGGGCAACTTGCGGCCGAACAACAGCACACCCAAAACGAGGAGCAGGAGCATTTCCTGCATCCCGAGACCGGGGATGAAACCGAACATAACTACCTCCACTGCTATACCATCCATTGAGAGAGACGCGGGGAAACCCGCAAAAGCGGGTAGGCGGTTGAAGGTAACCGGCCCAGCGTACCGTACCCGTGTGTATCTAATATAACTCCGCCCCGGGCTTTCGGGCAAGCGATTGCGGAAGGATTTCCACGATTCGCGCCGATTCAGCCCGCCGCGTCCTCGAAGTTCACCCCGGCGTAAATTTCGCCCAGGGGCACTTTGGCGGGAACAGTGCCGAACTCCAAAACGGCTTCCATTCCTACGAAGGAGACGAGCGCCCAAGAGTCGTCCGCCAAGCGGACGTACCGATCACAAAGCGGTTCGTCTTGGGCGACCAAGATGTATTCTTTCATGCTGGGGATTTGCCGGTAATTGCGGAACTTCGCCCCGCGATCGTACTTCTCGGTGCTGGGGGATAGCACTTCGATGATGGCCGTGGGGTTCGTCAGCGTGTCTTCATCGAGCGGATCGTATTCGCCCTTGCCGCAAAGGACAACGATATCCGGGTATGTGTACAGGCCGGTGCGATCAACCAATACCCGTTGATCGCTGGAAAAGGTCTGGCAGGGGCCACCCAAAAGCATGCCGCCGATCCGGATGATCAGGTTCTCCTTCACGCGGTTGTGGAACCGGCTAGCGCCGGCCATCGCGAACATTTCGCCACGGAAGAACTCACTCTTGTACTCGGCCCGCCCTTCTTTGGCGAGGTACTCGGCGGGAGTCAGCACTAGTTTCGGCATCGCGCTCATTATTTGCACTCCGTAATGGTCGCGGTTACTTCTTCAGCTTCGCGGTGCTGTTTCCTTCGATCGGGCCGGTCAACTTCATATCCACTTCTTCGTCGTTGATCTTGGTTTTACCTTCGATTTTAATGGCGCCTTTGAATTCGCCTTTGAGTTCTAGGCCGCTCGTGAGTGAGCGCCAGCTCGTGGAAGTGATCTTCAGTTCGACATCCGGGGTGCCGTCGTCGTCTTTGAGTTTGCCGGTCATGGTGCCCCGGGTTTCGATCACGGCACATTCCTCGCCGTTCACTTTTTCCACCTTCACGAACTTCTGATCCATCTTGCCTTTTACGTCGGTGAAGGTGCTCCCCGTTAGGCTCTTCATCTTCGCGGCATCCACCTTCCAAGTGTGGCCCACGGCCACTTTCTCGGCGGGGTAGATTTCGTCCTCATTCTCGGGGCCGTTGCGCTTCTTCAACTCCTTTTCCTGTTCCTCGGTCGGTACGGCGTCCACGAGTTTGTGGGTCCACGTGCCGTCCTTGGCGCGTTGGGTGAGGATCGTTTCCCCTTCGAGTTCGCCGGCCTTTTCCTCGAATTCGCCGTCGCCGCCCATATTGGTTTTGGTCTTTTCCTTTAGCACGCGGGCCTTGGTCTTCGTCACTTCACGGCCCTTCACTTCGAGGATTTCTTCCTCTTCCTCGGAGTTCACGATCATCGTCTGTTTCAGTTTGATCTTTTGTTCCATCACGGAAAGTTCGAGATCGGAATCCTTCATTTTGAGTGTCGATTTTGAAACGAAGATTTGCCCTTTCAGTGGGGCGGGGCCGCGGAGATCGTAGGTATCTTCGGCCCGGGCCGCATTCCAAGTGAAGACCACAACCGCCAGTGAAAGCAGCGAACGCATCGGGGAACCTCGTGTGTAAACGGATCGAAGTGTGCGGGAATTATCGCAGCAATCGGTGCATCGCGGTAGTGCCAAGTTCGATCACTTGGGTCGGTTTCGCCTTCCAGAGTACCGGATTCATCAATTCCAAGGATACCCAACCCGTGTATTCAATCTCACGCAATCGCGCGAGGATCGGAGCGAGATTGAAATCCCCTTCGCCGGGAAAGACGCGATCCGAATCGCCCATGAGTTCGCGGGGCACCCCGGCGACATCGCAGAGTTGCACGTGGGCCAAGTTGGCCTTCGTGAGTTTGGCGAGATCTTCGGGCTTGCTCGGGCCTTTGTAGTAGTGGAACGCATCGAGGCAGACGCCGAGGTTTGCTTCCCCGCATTCGCCCACGAGAGCCAACGCCGTATCGAGGCAGGTGCAGAAGGTATCGGCTCCGCGGAACTCCAATGCCAAGGTGACATCGAAGCCCCCCGCCCATTTGGCGGCTTCTTTCAGTGAAACAACCGCACGACCGAGCGAAGTTCCGTCCATGCGTTGGGCGAAATCGGCGACCACCAGCAGCGTGCGAATGTCGAACTGTTGGCAGAGTTCGAGCCGTCGTTTGAAGTGATCGAAAGACGCGCTCCGGGCATCCCCTTGGGAAAGCAGCAAGCCCCCTTGGTACGCCGCGGCCGCGAGTTCCATGCCCTTCTCCGCGAGCAGGGCTTGGGTCGCTTCGGCGCCGTTCGATTCCAGATGGGTTTCGAGCTTGGTCAACCATACCTCCATGGCGGAGCAACCGGCGGCCGAGTAGTTGGCAACGTCGTCCGCGAACGGGTATGGGAGCGTGGTCGCTTGGGAAATACAGGGTTTCACGAACCACTCTGGGGTTTGTTCGGCTTAGGCTTCGGCGCGGGCTTCTTCTGAACGGGAACCGGTGTGTTGGGTTCCGGCTCCGGATCCGCGGCACTCTTGAACACGAAGTACCAGATCACGACCGCAGCGATCTGGAGGAATAACCCGGCTCCGAGCCACATGTACAACAGTTGGCGGTTGGAACGTTTCGGGGCCGGGGCGGGCCTCGGTTCAGCGGATTTCTGGGAACCAGATGACGGGGAAGCCTTGGGTGTGGCATACGCGCTGGCATCGAATGCGGCGGGTACGAATTCCGCTGGGGCCGGTTGGCCCCAGGCCGCGCTCGGCACCGCGAAGGGTTGAGAAAAATGCGGTTCGTGATCGAAATCGGCGAACTCGGCCGGGGCCGGTTCGTGTTCGGCATGGAGCAGCGCCACATCCGCGCTCACCAATTCGATTTCCCCCGCATTCGCCGGGGTAAGCATGACTTCGCCGGAATCGGGGACGTTTACCGGTGGCAATTGACCTTTCGCCAATGCTTGGAACGCTACCACACACTCGCGAATGCGCGGGCGAACCCCCGACTTCTGCGACATCATCGCCGAGATGAGATCGACGAACGGCGCGGGCAAATCGGGCCGCAACGCGGCGAGAGGTGCCATCTCCGCAGGGGTCTTTGCAGTGAGTAAATAGTACAAGCTCGCCCCGAGCATGTACACATCCCCGGCTGGGCTGGGAGTGCTCTCGTTCGCCCGTTCGGGTGGGGAATAAGGCTCGGTGCTGGTGCGCAATGGCGTCAAACCCAGTTCCATCAGCTTTACCGTCGCACCCGGTGCCGGCCGCATTCGCGGTATGCCGTCGTCTCGCAAGCGCGACGATGCGACAATCGGCCCGGCGCACATGTTGAACGGGCAAATATCCCCATGCGAAATCCCCCGCGTGTGGGCAGCTTCCAAACCCTGGGCGACTTGCCGGGCGTAATCGGCCGCGAGGTTGGCGGGCATCGGCCCGATATCCGCGATCAGCGATTCGAGATTGCCGCCGTCGAACGGTTCGAGAACCGCGAACGCCTCATCTTGGGAGACACCCGCATCGAGGAGGTGGGCCAAATTCGGGTGGGTGATCGGGGCCGCTGCTTGGGCCCGTTGGACGTAGGCGGAGAGATTATCCGAAGGGGCCAGCCAATCGGCCCGCAACCGTCGAACGATCAACGGAGTACGCAGCGAAGGGTGGGACGCCTTGAATGCGGTGCCGCCGGGGCAAGGGCCGAGTTCGCCGAGGATCGGATATCCGGCGAAAGTGAGTTCTTCGCCGCGGCCGTTGCGGATTCGCTCGGCTTGGAAGGCGGTGATTACCCCGCGCTTTTCGAGGAAACCGCACAGCGCCCGGAGATCGTTCTGCGGCATATCGGGTTGGCGGAAAAGCTCTTCGACTTGTTCGCGCGGCAGCAAACCTTGATCGCGGGCGAGATCGAGAAACGAAGCGACGGAATCGGAAGTCATGGAGTCATCCCGGGTTGGCGAACCACTCCCGTTATCCTATCTGACCGCGGGCAGTTGTACCACGGCGACGCCCGGCAATTTTTGTCCCCCATTTACCCACCGTTCGCTTCCAACTCCGGGAAGACATCGTTGGGCAAGCCGGCCGCCTTCATGCCTTCCGTAAGCCGTCTGATCGCATTGAACCGGTAATTGGCGATTTGTTGCTCGTTCAACTTCAGAAATTCCGCGACTTGCCAATTGGGCCAAGCCTTCACGAAGAGCAATTCGAGCACTTGTATACGCACATACTCGCCCTTCTGTTGAAACCCGCGCACCAACTCGGCGAGGCCCCGGCGGATCGCTTCGGATTCCAAATCGAGCCGTTCGCGGCTGCGGGCGATGCTGGAGGCGGCCCGCTGTTTCACATCGCGGGTCGAATCCATTTGTTCGGCTTCGGAATCCGATCCGCTTTTGAATATGCGACGACCGATTTTGCGGAGTTGATCGGTCACTTTGTAGGATGCAATGGTGAAGAGCCAAGTTTGCAGTTCGCGGTTGTCGTCGAAGCTCGGCAGAGAATTGAGGAAGCCGATGAACGTTTCCTGCACGGCGTCGTCGGTCGCGGCGTGATCGCGCAATCGCCTGCGGACGTAGGCCCGCAAGCGGCCTTCGTAGCGCGCGACCAATTCTTCCCACGCGGCTTGCGACGCGGTTCCACCGGAACGGATTTGTTGAATGAGGACACGATCCGATTCGCTGGCCATGTGTCAACTCGCAATCGCATCGCGGATAACCAACTCATTCTATCCGGCACGCAACCAGAAGATGCCGATCGTCGCCGCCGCGACCATCACGCCGAGGGCGGCGATCCCGAGTGCGAGGGTGAGGTGCCCTTTCGTGAGAGCATCGAGCCGGAGGAAGCCGAAGCCGATCAGGAGTGCGATCATCGCCCCGGCGAACCACTTTGCAGAACCGAGCAAGCGATCCTTGCCGTGCAGGTGTCGGAGTTGGCTTTCGCTCACTTCGATCTCCACCTTCGCCCAAACCCGGTTGGGTTCCAAGCCCGCTTGCTTCCACGCTTCTTGATCTTCCTCACTCGCTTCGAGGTAGACCGTTCGGCCCGGAACGAGGTATTCGGCCCGCAGGGTTTCTTCGCCGGGCAAATGTTGAATCGGCGGATCGAGCGCGAGTAACGCCTCGGAGAGTTGAACGTGGGCTTGAGCGATTGCGTCGGCCAATGCCTTCTCCTTGCCCGCGTGCGGCAGGGTACTCCGGATCCCCCGGAGGTTCAATTTCGTAGCGTTCGATGCGATCGTGCGCGGCGTCGAAACGTAGATGGTCTTCGATTCCTTCGCGGCGAGGTAAGCCATTCCCGCAGCGGCGCCGCCTTCGATCCCGTTGAGCTCCGCCGTTTCTTGAACGTTGCGTGCGTTCAACCTCGCCATCTTCACCGGCCCGGCCGCGGTCGCGGTGCTTTCCGAATGCGCGTTCGTACGGGCAATAAGGAATGCCGCAAAACCGACGGCCATCAGCAACCAGAGGATGCGGGAACCCGTACCGCGGCTTCGCGGCTTGGAAGTAGGGAGATCTTGGCGATAGGGATTCATGGCTTTGCCTCGGAATGCGACCGGAGATTCAGATCGATCGCAATCGCAATTTCCTCGCGGCGGGTACGGTGAGAACGGGATGCCAAGGGCTGGCCGTTTGCACGGCGATCACGCCGAGTAGAAGCGGAACGAACGCCGCCGAGGGGCTCGCCGCATCCCACGGCCAAAGGAACAGCAGCACCGCTGCCCAGAAGCCCATCGCCATGACGGGGAAGATGCCGAAGCGTTCCCGGCGATCGCGGGCCGCGATCTTCCACCAACGGCCCACCGCGAGGATGCCGCCGAAGTAGAGCATGTAACGCATGCCCGTGGCGAAGGATTCCGGGGGCATCGCTAGGTAGCCGAAAAAGTAGGAATGACTTCCCATCATCGGTGTCGAGGAACTCCACCGCGGCATCGCCCCGCCATCGAGCCAGTAGGCGAAGCCGCCGACGAGCACGCCGAGGAACCCGATTCGCAAGCGTCGGCCCCACGAATCGGGGATCCGATATTCCGTTCCGTTCGAACCGAGGGAGATGGCCCAACCCACGGCGGTGCTCACCATAAATAGGTTCGCCAAGGTTCCCCATTGCATTGTGTTCGTCAGGAACCCGTAGGGCACGAGGCCGATGGCGGCGACGAAAGGAACGAGCAACATTCCGCCGAGTGTTCCCGCGAGAGCATCGCGCCGCGATGGCGGCCCGACCCGTTTGGCCACGGGCAATACAGTGGGTAGCGTCGCCGCGGCCGGTTTGGGAATCGGCGGCGGTTGCATGGGCATCGCCACGGTCGGTGCGGCCTTCGCCCGGATCGGGGTCGCGGTTCCGTTCGCGGCTTCCACGGCTTTCGCCATTTCGGCGAGGCTGGTGTATCGGTGCCGGGGATCTTTCTCCAACGCTTTTTCGATGATGGAACGAAACGGTTCGGGCACCGGCGCGAGGTCGGGCGTGGCGGTCATCTGCTTCATCAGGATTTCGCCATCCGATTCTCCGTCGAAGGGGAGGCGGCCCGTGAGCATCTCGTAGAGGAGGATGCCGCAGGCGTAGATGTCGATGCTTTGGCTGTAGTTCCCGGTGGAAACTTCGGGGGCCATGTAATGCACGGTGCCGACGGTGCGGGTATGCTTTTGGCTCGCACTCATCGATTTGCACAGGCCGTAGTCGCCGACCTTCAACGTTCCGGCTTCGATGAAAATGTTGGCGGGCTTGAGGTCGCGGTGAACCACGCCTCGGTCGTGCAGGTGCCCCACCGCTTTGGCGAGGCTGCCGAACCATTCCTTGGCGAGATTCACCGCGAGGCCGTTGGGGTGGCGGTTGAGCAACCCGGCGAGGGATTCGCCGAGAACGAATTCCATCACTAACCACTTATCGCCCTTGGCATCTTCTTTCAAATCGTAAACGTGTACGAGGTTGGGGTGCTTGAGATTCAGGCAGTTGGCCACGCCGCGGAGTTCGACATCGCTTTGGCCGTGGAGCAGCTTGAGCGCCACTTCCTTGCCGCCTTCGGAGAGTGCGAAGTAGACCTCGCCGAAGCCCCCTCGGCCGACGCCACGCTTAATGGTGTAGCCTTCGAGCGGTTGATCGCCGGATCGGTAGGTGAACTTCATGGCCTTTCCTTGGGGAATGCCCCGGTTCGCACGTCGAAGGATTATTCGCCCGCCGAACGCGGATATTTTACAAAATCCTAAACCTTACCCGAACCAGAACTAATGCGAGACTTGCGACAGCAAGAATACAAACAGCACAACTCACCACGGAGCCACGGAGAAAGTCAGAGAAAGAGATTTATCAGAGGGTCAATTTATCAACGTTTTCTCCGTGTCTCAGTGCCTCAGTGCCTCCGTGGTTAGTTTTCTTATGGAAGAGCACCCGGCTACAATGATCCCATGCGGATCGCGTTATTCCTGATGATGTTGCCCGGCCTCGCTTTCGCGGGGATTCACATTTCCACGCAACCTCAGAATCCGTTGCCGGCCGAGTGGCCCGGCTTCCTGCGGGATCACCGTGCGGTACGGCTCGCAGGAACCCCCGCTTCCGCGCTGACCGAAATCTACTCGGAACGAGCCGCAAAACTCGAAACACAACGGGCCAAGGGGGCGTTGAATCCGGAGGAACTCGCCGATCTCGGTGCATTGTATCTGCGGTTGAACAAGCCCACGAAGGCACTGGCCATCTTGCAACCCGGCGCACGGGCGCACCCCGAACACTTCCGAATGGCGGCGAATCTCGGTACCGCGTGGCAAATGAATGGCGACCTCGATCAAGCCCGCAACACCTTGGCCGATGCCGTCGATCTCGCGCCAAAGGAATGGAAAGCTGCCGAGCAGTTGCACCTCCGCCTCGTATCGTTGCGTGCAAAAGAAAAGAAGGAAGCCGATACGCTCGATGAACTCTTCCCCGGCAAACCCCCGGCGAATGCCGTGGCGTTAGTTCAACAATTGTGTATCTGGTTGCCCAACGATCCGCGGTTGCTCTGGCAGTTGGCAGAATTGGCCCACGCCGATGGTGATGTGCGTACCGCCGCAAATCTGATGGATGGTGCGATCACCGAGTTTGGTTTGAGATCGGAGAAGGCCCGTGCCCGCCGGGTGGTGTTCCGCAACGAAGCGGATGAACTGGCGAAGAAAGAGGATCACCAATTCCACAAGGGAACGCTGAAGTTCGCATCGACCCGCGTATTTCCGAAATTGATCGACGAAAGCAAACTGCCGAAGATCGATCCGAAAGGGCGGAACGCGCTCCCGTGGGCAACGATTGTCGAAACCACCGTGGGCAAGAAGTTCGACGTGAAGTTCCTGCCGTATGTGAACGACCTCAATGGTTTGAAGGTGAACCTGATCGGATTCGTCCGGCCCAATGGCAGTGGATCGGAGATGACCGAATTCCTCGTCACCGAGTTCCCCATCGGTTGCTGGTTCTGCGAAAGCCCCGGGCCGACGCAAATGGTGTGGGTGGAACTCTCTCCCAACACGACGTTCGATTACATGAGCGGAGCCGTGGAAATCGCGGGCACGCTGAGCTTGAATCGATTGGACGCGGAGCGGCCGTTGTTAACGATCACCGGTGCGAGTGTGAAACGGGCGCAATGAATCGGGTTTTTCAGAGCCGGAAGCGTAAGCGACGGTGTGCTGTTGAATATCGTCGCTCACGCTTCCGGCTCTGAAAATCACCGCTTCAAATTCCATTCGTCACTCGAATACTTCTCCTGTTCAAATTTCTCCGCCAACGCCAATTCCACATCCGACCAATCGCCCGGTTCGAGCTTCCATTCCATCGCATTCAGTATCGCATTCATGAATGCCTGAGGGTTCACGCTCACCCCGGCCAACTCCAGTACCCCCGGCACACTCGGAGCGAAGGTCGATTGCCGGAAGAGAATGCTGCCATGTTGCAGAAGCGATCCCTTATGCTTGCGCTGAGCACTGCCTGCGACCTTGCGGCCGTTCACGAGTAGGTCGCCGGCCGTTTGATGCTGGAAACAGAGGATCGGTTCGAGCTTCTTTTCTTGGCCGCAAAGTACCGAACGCGCATTGACGCCGAACGTGGCCAGCACATTGCGGATCGCGTAGTGCATTCGGCAGATCCACGATTCGCCCGGCGGTTGCCAATCCTTGCCTGGCGGCAACGCGAACGAATAGGTGATCTCCGTGGCCGGATCGTGGACGATGGCCGCGCCGCCGGTGGCCCTGCGAACCCAGTGGATTTCAGAGGGTCGTTCCGAGGCTGACTGGAAATACCCCAAGCTCAGCGTCGGTTCATCCCAACTGTACATGCGAAACGAAGCGATGCCGGATTCGGACGCGGAATGAAGCATCGCATCGTCGGCAGCCATGTTGCCGGTGCCGGTGCGAGACGCGAACGGAAGTAAACGAACGGTTTGCATTCTGATATGGTAGGAGTGACACCGCTAAGCTGGACTATTTGCAGTCGGCTCATGACTATCAACTAGTCATCAAGACATCCGAGTAGTTGACAGTTTTCAGTTCGCAGTTCTTAGTTTCGGAGCCCACGCCATGCTCTCCCCGCATCAGGCCGAAGAATACCACGCCCGTGGCTTCACCCTCGCCCGTGGCTTCTATTCCCCGGAAGAAGTTGCCTTACTTTCCCGCGCCGCGAAGGAAGACAACGAACTGGATCGCCGCTCGTTCGGCCGGGCCGACGGGGAAGGGGGTATCGTCCGCCTCAGCCTTTGGAACCACCCCGGCGACAGCGTCTACGGTATGTTCGCTCGTTGCGAAAAGATCGTACGCAGCATCGAGTTGCTCCTGGGCGGCGAAGTCTACCATTACCACTCGAAGATGATCCTCAAGGATGCCAAGGTCGGCGGCGCTTGGACGTGGCACCAAGACTACGGCTATTGGTACCAGAACGGCGTGCTCGAACCGCTGCTCACGAGCGTGTTCATTGCTGTAGATCGATGCACCGTAGAGAACGGTTGTTTGCAGGTGATCGAGAACAGCCACCGCTGCGGCCGCATCAACCATGTGCTCACGGGGGAACAGGCTGGTGCGGAGAAAGACCGCGTTGCTGAGTTGTTGAAACGACCCGAACACTTCCCGCTCGTGTACGTCGAAATGGAGCCGGGCGATGCCCTCTTCTTCCACTCGAACCTGCTGCACCGCAGCGACCAGAACACTTCCGAGAACCCGCGTTGGAGCATGATCTGCTGCTACAACGCCGCTCGCAACGACCCGTACAAGGATAGCCATCACCCGCGATACACGCCGCTGAGCGTGGTGCCCGACTCCGCGATTTTGGAAGTGGGAGCCAAGCGCTTCGAAGATGCCGGCGACGTGGCTTGGTTGGAAGCAAGCCGCGATTCCAGTGCCAAGGGGGTATTGTCGGAGGCTGAAGCGTAAGCGAGGCGGGCGATCCATGGCCTCGCTGACGAGTCAGCCTCCGACAATGGCTACTTCTTCTTTTTCTTCGGCTTCCCTTGCGGGCCGGTACCGGGCTTGTAGTCGGTGCGGATTTGCCGTTGCTGTTCCGATTGCTTCTGTAACTCTTCGACGCGGGCTTTCATCTTGCCGAAGAAGCCGGGCGGGCCAGCCGGCGGGGGTGGAGGTGTGCCCGGCTTCGCGCCGCCACCGCCGAGATCGAGTGGCGTAGGTGGGGCCGCCTTCGGCTTGGGTAGAAGTTTGCGTTCCGCCAGTCCCCAGCCGGTGCTCACGATGAAGTACAAGCACACCCCGGCCGCCATCTTGTAGAAGAAGATCGCCATCACGAACATCATAATCTTCATCATTCGCTGTTGCGTTTCTTGCTGTTCGTCCATGGCCGGGGGCATCGTCAATTTTTGGTGGATCATCATGAGCGCCACAGCCATCAACGGTAGCACGTTGAAATACGGCCCGAGGTAATACAGTTCTCCGAGGTTCTTCAACTCGGAAATGAACGGAACCTTCTCGCTCCACCACGCCAGCATGTCCGGCGCGGCGAGGTTCGGAATCCAAAGGAACGATTCGAG
The DNA here is from genome assembly GCA_038211045.1 of Gemmatales bacterium. Lineage (GTDB taxonomy): Bacteria > Planctomycetota > Planctomycetia > Gemmatales > Gemmataceae > JALHQU01. The sequence goes on along the minus strand of JBBQWA010000049.1, from coordinate 5,327 downwards.
GCGGAAGAACACGCTCTCTTGTAGGCAGAGGTACAACCCCATGAAGATGGGGATTTGGAAGATCATGATTAAGCAACCGCCGAGGCTCGAAAGCGGGTTGGCCCCGTTTTGGAACATCAGCCGGGTTTTCTCCCGGTTGAACGTCTGAGGGTCGTCTTTGTACTTTTCTTTGAGCTTGTTGATTTCGGGTTGAAGCTCTGCCATCTTGTCTTGCATTTTCTTCATCGTGGCTTGCTGCCGACGGCTGGGGTAGAAGAGCATGAGCCGCACGAACACGGTGAGGAGCAGAATATCGACGCCCCAGATGGGCACGATACCGTGGAAGAACCCGAGGATGCCGTGCATGCGGTTGGTGAGCCACGTGATCAAGTCGCCCCAATAGATGGCACTCGATAAGCGGCCGATCCAGCTCGGCGAATGGTGGTCGGTGAGCGTGTTCAAGTGAAGATCGTCGTGGTAGCGTTTGACGATCGTTTCATCGACGGCGCGATCCCCTTGCAATTGCCAGAGCAATCGCACCTTGGTGGGGCCGTTGTAAATCAGGTAGCTGTGCGAGATCGGCTTACCCGGCGCCGGGTCGATGGGCTTGGCCGCGACGCGCACTGTCATATCGACGAGGCTTTCTTTGCCCGTTTCGTCCCAGCCGTGGGGTTCGCGGGTGGGGCGTGCGTATTCCCACATTTTGCGACGGAAATCTTCGGGTTGGGTTTCATCGATGCAGAGCACGCTGGCGAAGAATTGATTGGCCACCCCGGCGTACACGAAGGTGCTGTTGCCTTCCGTTTTCACTTCGTACCCGCCGTGGCCGATGGATACGGCGGAGGAATCTTGAATATCCCGTTTGCCGATGCCGGAGGGGGTCGTCCAGCCGACGATGGTATTTCGGAAGGCGCTGGTGAACCACTCGCCTTCGATGGGCAAGCCGCGGGCACCGACAATCTGATACTTCAATGGTACGCGGGTTTTATCGTTCGCCCGCGCCGGGAGCGCCTCGAATTCCAACTTCATGCCGACGTGATAATCCTTGGCTTTCAGTGTGAACGTTTTGCGAATCTTCAAGAAGTACGGGGCTTCGATCACGGTTTCGAACACCGCGCGGGCTTCAGTCTCTGCCGTACCGGGGATCTGTTCGACGACCTTCCAAGTGCGGTTGGCGAATTCGCGTGAGGCAAATTTCTCCGGGTTCTGGTCGTCGGGCAAACGTTCCGGGTCGCCGGGGGCGGGGTAGTGCAGCAGTGCGTACGACGCCTCGGCGAGGACGATGGAATTCTCGGCCGGGCCGGGTTGCAGATCGATATACGGGGCTTCGGTGCGGATCGAATTCGGATCGCGCGGCTGCTTGAAGCCGGGAACCAAGTACAGCGGCCGTGGCTTGCCGGTCTCGGGATCCTTGGCATCGCGGCCTTCGCGCGTCGATTCATCGAACTTCGGAAGGATGATCTGCTGAATCGCAGCGCCCTTCGAGGTGAGCAGCACTTTCTCGTAGAAGCCTTCGCCGCCGAGGGCGACGAACTCGAAAGGTTCGCTCGGCTTCGCGGGCTTCGGCGATTCGACCTTGATCGGTTCCACTTTCTTCGCGGGATCTTCCTTCTGCATTTCCGGGAAGAAGATGCTCGGCCACCTCGAGAACGGTTCGCTCGAATTGACGATGCCCCCGGCGAGTGCCATGGCCCCTTCGCGGTTGGGCAGCGGCGGTTCGGGCGTTTTCGGGGCTGGCGGCGGCGGCTTCGGGAAGAAGGTTTTCTCGACGTACCACCACCCCGCGGTCAACCCGGCGGCCAGTAGCACGAACATTGCGAAACGGCCAACGGTCGAACGGTTCATTGCGCGAAATACTCGTGGAAATTCGATTCCGGTTTATCTTAGGGAAGAACGCTCGCAACGGCGTACCGGGGTGGTTCGATCCGGCCCGGTTGGGATTTTGCAAGGTGCTCAGGAGATACGAAGGGATTCGCATACGGCGGTATAACTCTTCGCCAAGTCTACCGGCACCGGGAATTCACTCGCAAGCCATAATGGAAGAGTTGGGAGCTCAACACCGATATTCAGAATACGGGGCCACTCTTCAAGCCGCGAACGATCCGGACGGAGCGACTCATCGTTCCACGCGGTGCGGTATGCAACGGCGTAGAGCGATTTTTCGGGAAGTTTAGGCGGAAGATTTTCGGACGGCTCGAGTTCGAGTAGCTCGAGGATAAGTTCGTGGAGATTATGCTGCCGATGGGTGACCACATCGACAACGATGACGCCGATGCCGACCCGTAGATATCCGGCACACTTGCCGGCGAACATAACCCGACTCAGGGGCCGATCCTTGTTCGATGGACTGACGAGTTCGATCGCCGCCACCAGCTTGGGGTATTCCTTGCCCTTGACGACCCTAATCTCGAAATAGTCGCGTTCGGGCCATTCGACTTGGGCGCACCAACTCGGCTGCTCCGGTTGCCAGCCGTTCAATCCCACAATACCCGGCGCCGTTTGGACAGCAGCGATATCGACTTCGACCGGCGATCCGCGGTGCGTTTGCGAGATTGCGTAGAAGCCACCAGGCAAGACGCGATTCAATTCCACGGCAATCATGGAGGCCCACATGCTGTGGAAGCCGTCCCAGGGATAGATGCTTGCGAGAGGATCATGAAAATGGTCTTTGAGCGTCATCGCGCTACCTCCCTTCGCGGAGCCGGTCGCCTAAGAAGTTTTCGAGATCGGGGATGTCGTAAATCTTTTTGATCGTCTTTTCCATGTCGTATTCGACGCGCTTGAAGTGGATCGTATCGTCGTCGTCCAACACGATGTAGCAGGCCTTGTTGTTGCCGTCCCGCGGCTGGCCGACGCTGCCGACGTTGCAGAGCGTCTTGCGGCCGTCGAGCTTATAGGCGTGGCCGACTTCCTCGGGGCTTAGGAATTGCAGGTTCTCGGTGAATACGCCGGGCACGTGCGTGTGCCCTTGGAAGCAGTAGCGATCCACGAGCGTGAAGATGCGTTCCATCTTCCGCTGGTTGTAGATGTCTTCGGGGAAGACGTATTCGTTCAGCGGGTTGCGGGCCGAACCGTGAACGAACAGGTAGCCTTCCTCGCGGTGCAACCGGGGCCGCTCGGCCAAGAAATCCCAGCGTTTCTCACGCACCGGTCGCGGTTCGTTGCTGTTTTCCAGTTGCTGGCGCGTCCAGAAGATGGCCCGCTCGGCGGAGGCGTTGAAGCCGTCCGGATCGAACATGGCACCTTGATCGTGGTTGCCCATGAGCACAAGCTTGAACTCGGTGACGAGATCGACGCACTCGCGCGGGTTGGGGCCGTAGCCCACCACATCGCCGAGGCAGTAAATATCCTTGACGCCTTGCTTCTGGATGTCTGCCAGCACGGCCTGAAGGGCTTCCAAGTTGCTGTGAATATCGCTGATGATGGCCTTCACGCCGGGGCACTCTCTGGGCGGGAATCGGGGTCGTGCGCGGGAACCCGGCACGGAATCAACAGGAAGTATAGCCCACTTCGGAAGTTTGGTAAATAACCCCTCCGCCCGTCGCGGCGAATTCGATGGGAACCCGGCGGAATAATTGTACGCGGCTGCGACGGAATAACCCCACCTTTCGCTACGCCCGGTTTCACCGATTCCCGGCAACTCACCTTGATAGTGAACGAATTTTAACTTATCAAATGTTCAGTATCCGTGCCTTCGCCCAGAAGGGCGTTGCCGCGAAAGAAAAGGAGTCCCAAAGGTTCCACCATGCCGCTGCGCTACCTCTTTGTGGACATGAACGCCTACTTCGCCACGTGCGAACAGCAGGATCACCCGCAGTTTCGCGGTCGGCCGATTGCCGTGGTGCCGGTGAAGGCCGAAACCGGCTGTTGCATCGCTGCGAGCTACGAGGCCAAAGCCAAGGGGGTAAAAACCGGCACGCCCGTTTGGCAGGCACGGCAGGTTTGCCCCGGCATCGAATTGGTGCTGGCCCGGCCCGAACGCTACGTGCAGTTCCACAAGTTGATCGTGAAGGCCGTGGGGCGTTGCGTGCCGGTGAAATCGGTGATGTCCATCGATGAAATGTCGTGCGGGCTGATCGGCGACGAACGCCGGCCCGAGAACGCCGAGGCCATCGCCCGGAACATCAAGCGGGAAATCTTCGAATCTGTCGGCGACTGGATGCGCTGCTCCATCGGCGTCGGCCCGAACGTGATGCTGGCGAAGGTAGCCGGGGACTGCCAGAAGCCGGACGGCCTCACGGTGTTCGACGACGCCACCTTGGAAGAACGCCTCGGTAAACTCAAGCTCACCGATTTCCCTGGCATCGGCCCGCGCATGGAAAAGCGCTTCCACCGCGCCGGGATCACGTCCACCAAACAATTACTCGGGCTTTCCGTGGGTGGCCTTTCCCGCGTGTGGGGCAGTCGCGTTCACGGCGAACGCTGGTGGTACCTCCTCCGCGGGCACGACGTGCCGGACATCGCCACGCGCCGCCGAACCGTGGGGCACTCGCACGTTCTGCCGCCGGTACTGCGGACGGACGAGGGCGCCCGCGGCGTGATGGTGCGGCTGATCCACAAGGCTGCGGCCCGCCTCCGCGGCCTCGACCATTGGACGAGCCGGTTGAGCGTCGGCGTTTCGTACTTGGATCGCCCGTCGTGGGAAGCGAGCTGCCACCTGCCGCAGTGCCAGGATACGTTGAACATCCTGCTGGCCTTCGGCCATCTGTGGGACGCCAAGCCGCGAACTCGCGGCACGCCCATCAAGGTTTCGATGGTGCTGACGCACCTGACGCCCACGCGCTTCGCCACACCGAGTTTGTTCGAGCAGGATCGCCAACTCACAACGCTCTCGCACACCATGGATAAAATCAACAAGGCCTTCGGCCGCAACGCCATCCACTTCGGGGCGCTCTTCGGAGCCGAGGATTCCGCCCCCGTGCGCATCGGCTTCAACAACATTCCGGAATTCAACCCGGCGATGACGTAATCCGTCCGAGCCGGAGGCGTCAGCGACGATTGGCACGATGATCGTCTTATCCGTCCGAGCCGATAGCGTCAGCGACGATAGGCACGATGATCGTCTTGATCCGTCCGAGCCGTTAGCGTCAGCGACGATAGGCACGATGATCGTTTTAATCCGTCCGAGCCGGAAGCGTCAGCGACGATAGGCACGATGATCGTATTAATCCGTCCGAGCCGGAATCGTCAGCGAAGATTGGCACGATGATCGTCTTGATCCGTCCGAGCCGATAACGTCAGCGACGATTGGCACGATGATCGTCTTATCCGTCCGAGCCGGAAGCGTCAGCGACGATAGGCACGATGATCGTCGCTGACGCTTCCGGCTCTGAAAGCGGCTCCATTCC
>JBBQWA010000048.1:0-18046 GCA_038211045.1 Gemmatales bacterium | reverse complement strand
CCGGCTTCTGGAACCAGACCGCGCCTCAAGCGCAGCCCAATCAACCCGTGGCCCCGGCCCAGTTGGAATATCTCCCACCACCTCCGGAACCGTTGGAAGTCGGGCCGTCGATTGCACAACCCTCCGACACCTGCTTCTACGTGACCGGCAGTTGGATGTACCGCACCAACCGCTACCTGTGGCGCCCCGGCTACTGGGTCGAGTATCGACCCAACTGGGTGTGGGCACCGGCTACTTACCGTTGGACCCCCGGCGGCTACGTGTTCATCGATGGCTACTGGGATTACCCGCTGGCCAATCGCGGCGTTCTGTTCGCCCCCGTGTTCTTCCGACCGGGCTTCCGCAATCGGCCGAACTTCCTCTACACCCCGGCTTACGCCGTGCCGGTCACCGGCCTGCAAACTTCACTCTTCATCCGCCACGGCTTCGGCTCTTATTACTTCGGCGACTATTACACGCCGCAGTATTACAACGCCGGCTACTCGTCTTGGGCCGGGGTCACTATCGCGAATAACAATTTTGCGGCGATTAACGGCAACGGTTTCCGTCGCCAACCGATCTACGACCCGCTCTGGGGTTACTATTCGGTACAGAACCGCAACAATGCCGGCTGGCAGAACAGCATCATCCAAGTGAACACCGGCCGATACGACGGTACCTACGCCCGCCCGCCGCGAACGCTGGTGCAGCAGAACACCGTGATCAACAACATCACGAACAACACAACGATCAACAACAACATCCGGACGACAAACGTAACCAACAATACGATGGTTTCGTCGCTCACCGAGCTGCAAAAGACGAACGTCGATCTGAAGTTCAAGCCCGTAGCCCAGCAGGAGCGGGTGCAAGAACAGAAGATTGCCCAAGAATTCCGCCAAGTGGCCCGGGAACGCAACAAACTGGAAGGCAACATTGCCACGAAAGGCCTGACGCCCACGAAAGCCACGGATGCACCTCAAGCGGTCAAGCTGGAAGTGCCCAAGTCCGCCATTCAAAGGGCGAGTGTCACTCCTGCCGTGGCTCCTCCGGCAGCACCGGTTCCGGTGAAGATCGACCCGGCCAAGCCGATTGTGCCCTTCAAACGGCCCGTCGTGGAAGCCAAGGTTCCGGAGAACGTGAAGCCTGCCGATCCGGTAGCACCGGTTCCGGTGAAGCCGGTCGATCCGGTGAAGCCGAAGCCAGTACCCGTCAAGCCGGTTGATCCGGTGAAGCCGAACCAGATACCCGTCAAGCCGGTCGATCCGGTGAAGCCGAACCCGCTACCCGTGAAGCCTGTCGATCCGGTGAAGCCGAACCCCGTACCCGTCAAGCCGGTTGACCCGGTGAAGCCGAACCCGGTTCCGGTGAAGCCGGTGGATCCGGTGAAGCCGAATCCGGTTCCGACGCCGATGCCGGTCACTCCGAAACCTGTACCAGTTCCGACCCCGACGCCTGTGGCACCCAAGATCAATCCGGTACCCGCACCGAAACCGGCCCCGGTACCTGTGCCGACGCCGGCACCACAACCCCTGCCTCGCCCGGTGCCGGTACCTGTGCCTGCCCCACAACCCCAGCCTCGCCCTGTACCTGTGCCGACGCCGGCCCCACAACCCCGCCCAGTACCTCTGCCGACGCCGGCCCCACAACCCCAGCCTCGCCCTGTGCCGGTACCTGTGCCGACGCCGGCCCCACAACCCCAGCCTCGCCCTGTGCCGGTACCTGTGCCGACGCCGGCCCCACAACCCCGCCCGGGCCCCGGTGCAACCGCCACAACCTCCGGTGGTCGTACCACAGCCACGCCCGGCTCCGGTTCCCAACCCGGCCACACCCCGGCCGACCAAGCCGAAGGGTAAGGATAAGGGGAACTAACCCGCAAAGCCCCGGACGAATGTCCGGGGCTTTTTTCGTTAATCCGCCACTCGTTTGGTCAGGCCGCCGTAGAAGTCGATGCGGCGGTCGCGGAAGAACGGCCAGTTTCGGCGCACATCTTCCATCAGTTTGCGGTCGCAAGTCACCGTGATGATTTCTTCCTTCGCCACGTCGCCTCGTTTCAACAATCGCCCGAACGGATCGCTCACGAACGATTGCCCCCAGAATTCCAAGCCGTCGCCGGTGAGCTTCTCGTGGCCCACGCGGTTGACCGCCGCCACATACACACCATTGGCGATGGCGTGCCCGCGCATGCTGGTTTCCCAGGCGTCGTGCTGCGGTTCGCCGTACTCCGCTTTTTCTTTGGGGTGCCAGCCGATGGCGGTGGGGTAGAAGATCACTTCCGCGCCTCGCAATGCCGTGAGACGGGCCGCCTCCGGGTACCACTGATCCCAGCAGACGAGCGTGCCGACCTTGGCATACTTGGTGTCGAACACCTTCCAGCCAGTATCGCCGGGGGTGAAGTAGAACTTCTCCAAGAACATCGGATCGTCTGGGATATGCATTTTGCGGTAGATCCCGAGGAAGGAACCGTCGGCATCGTGAACCGTGGCGGTGTTGTGGTACACCCCCGGCATCCGCTTCTCGAACAGCGAGCCGATCACGACCACGCCGTTTGCCTTGGCCGCTTTCCCCAAGCGATCCGAACTCGGCCCCGGAATCGGCTCCGCGAGATCGAAGAGCTTGATCTCTTCGGTCTGGCAGAAGTACGGCCCGGTGAACAACTCCGGCAGGCAGACGATTTGCGCCCCGGCCTTCGCCGCCGCGGCTATCCCGGCCTCGGCCGTGGCCAAGTTCGTCTCGGCATCGGCATCGCAACTCATCTGCACGAGGCCGATGGTAAAGGTATCGGGCATTGTTGATCGCTCTACGCTAGTGGGAATTATCGGATATGATCGCATCATACAAGGCGGGGGCGACCGTTCACCATGAACGAAACGATTCCCGAACTCAACTCCCCTTGAGCCATCGTTCAATGACAAAAATCGCCACCGCCATTCTCGCCGCATTCGCGTTCGCCCCCTTCGGCAACAAGCTGGCGTCCGCGGCTCCACCCGCCACGGCAGACGTGATCGTGTACGGTGCCACGCCCGGTGGCTTCTGTGCGGCCATTGCTGCTGCGCGCGAAGGTGCTTCGGTGATTCTGTTGGAGCCGAGCGAACATGTCGGCGGGGTGAACACCGGAGGCCTGAGTTTCAGCGATTCGAATCAGACGGTGCGCAGCACGGTGATGGGGCTATTCGATGAATGGCACACCCGCATCGAAAAAGACTACCAAAAGCGCGGGGTGAAACTCCCCTACACCGTGAGCGAAAAGGATCACACCCACTGGACCTACGAGCCGCACGTCGCGGCGAAGATCACGAAGCAAATGTTGGACGAAGCGGGCGTCAAGGTTTTGACAAAGCACATTCTAAAGAGCGTGGCAAAAGATGCGGCCCGAATCACTCGACTCGACACGAACGAAGGGGCGTTCGCCGCGAAGGTCTTCGTCGATGGCACCTACGAAGGGGATTTGATGGCGGCGGCCGGGGTGAAATGGGCCATCGGCCGCGAGGGGCGAAAGGACTTTGGCGAATCGCTTGCAGGGAAGCAGTACCCGAAAAAGCCGATTCCGATCTCGGGGCTTGGTATGGATGGCAAGCCGCTGCCACTGATCACGACAATGGATGCGGGTGGAAGCGATGCCGGGGATAAGAATGTTATGGTGTATAGCTTCCGGCTTTGCCTGACCAAAGAACCCGCGAACCGCGTGCCGTTCCCCAAGCCCGCGAACTACGACCCGGCACGATTCGAAGCGATTCGGCGGTATTACGCTCAAGAAAAAAGCCCGCATTTACTCTGGGATTTGTATCCGCTGCCGGGTAACAAGTTCGACGCGAACAACGGCATCGGGAAGCAGTTCTCGATGGGCCTCGTCGGTGGCGGCAACGGTTGGAGCGAGGCCGATGCGGCCGGGCGTGCGAAGATTTGGGAGGCCCACAAACAATACACGCTGGAACTCTATCAGTTCCTCACCACCGATCCGGCTGTGCCGGAGAAACTCCGGCAGCAACTCGCGGCCCTCGGCCTTTGCCGAGACGAGTTCCCGGCGAGCGAACATTGGTCGCCACAGCTTTATGTGCGCGAAGGCCGGCGTATGATCGGCGAATACATCCTGACGCAAAACGACATCATGAAGGATCCGAAGAAAGAGGATCCCATCGTCGTGTCGTCGTTCCCCATCGATTCGCACGATTGCCAACGGGTGGGAACTAAAGACATGGTGCAGAATGAAGGAACGATCATGCCGGTGCGCATGGCCGGTTTACGCCACGGCTACCCGTACCACGTTCCGTATCGTGCCATCGTTCCGAAGGCTGCGGAATGCGAGAACCTGCTCGTTCCGGTAGCGCTCTCTTGCACGCACGTTGGTATCAGTTCGATCCGGGTAGAGCCGACGTGGATGATCCTCGGCCAGAGTGCGGGCATCGCTGCGGCCATGAGTGCCAACAAGAACCTCGCGGTGCAGAAGTTGCCCTATGCCGATTTGCGCGTGCGTTTACTTGTGCAGAAACAAGTGCTGGACTTGCCCGCGATCGCACCGATGAAAATCGAGCCGAAAATGCTGGACGGAATCCTCCTCGATGATAGCAAGGCCGAGTTGGAAGGGGACTGGAAACAATCGACCAACTTCAAACCGTATGTGGGGGATGGCTATCGTTCCAGCGATGAAACGGGGGATGGCAAAGCCATCGCTACCTTCCGATTCCGGGCACCGGCCGCAGGCAAGTACGAAATTCGGATGGCCTATTCGCCCCACGCGACCCGTGCGAAGAAGATCCCGATGGCGGTGCAGAGCGGTTCCAAGAAAGTCGAATTCACGGTCGATCAAACCGTGCCGCTCGCCAAGGGAGAATCGTTCCGCAGCCTCGGTACGGTCGAACTCGATGCGAATGCCGATACGATCATCACCATTTCCAACGCCGGTGCCACCGGCTTTGTGATTCTCGACGCCATCCAGTTGATCCCGAAGAAATAGTAGAAACCGAAGGTTTTGGTGGTGTGGGTGGAACCGCCACAAAGATTTGCCAAACCCCATCGCACTTCGGGATGTAAACAGTTATAATTTCCCGCGTACCGCCGAGGGACTGCCGTGAGCAAGCTTTATCAATACGAACCGGAAGCCATCACGCTCCCGGACGTCGCCCAGGCCCAAGCCGAAGCCTTCTTGAAGGCATCTTCGCCGGAATCGCGCGAGGTCGTGCTGAAGGAAATCCTGAAGGAATTGATCGCCCTCAATACCGACATCGGCTACATTTTCTTGGAGACTGCGGAAGGTGAAGATTGGGGCGTGTACCTGCCGCCGAAGGCTGCGGAGGCGTTCTTCAACCGACCGGGCGGCCCGGTGCTGACACCGGAACGCGAGGCGGAGTTGGCAGAGCGACGCCGACACCCCGAACGTGCCATACCCATCGAACAAGCCATACAAGATCTTAGACGGGAGCAGGAGGCACTTCGGGCAGAGATGGTTCGACAGCCTCAAGCCTGATCACTTGGAACAATTTGCGCAAGAATCCACGCCGCTCTTGTGTGGTTGTGTAACCGACCCATACCCCGCGCATGTACCGCCACCACATTCCACGGCGACGGACGGGCCTGACGTCATCCCCTGGCGGAGGCCCTCCGTAATCCATCAGCCTTGTTCGAATGTCGTTGTGATAGAATTCCGCCATGGCAAGCGTGTCGATGCTGGATCGAGAAGGGCGTTCCAAGAGTCGAACCAAATCGGCACGGAACTCCGGGTACTCCCGTACTTCGACTTGCATTTCACGACCTCCCTACGGCGTGGCCAGACTTGTCCAGTTCGTTATACCGATCTAACCGATTTCTCCTCCTTTCCCGGCTCTCCCATGTCCTCCCCGAACATCACCAGCGTTCTCAAAGAAACCCGCGTCTTCCCACCGCCGAAGGCGTTCGCCAAAACGGCGCGTATCTCCACCGAGGCTGACGCGGAATACCTGCGGCAGTGGGCGAAAGATGAGCCGGACGCTTTCTGGGCCGAACAGGCGGAATCTCTGCACTGGTTCAAGAAGTGGGACACGGTTCTCGATTGGTCGAACGCCCCGCATGCGAAGTGGTTCGTCGGCGGCACGCTCAACGCATCGGACAACTGCCTCGACCGACACATCGCTGCGGGCAAGGGGAGCAAGACCGCGATACTCTGGGAAGGCGAACCCGGCGACAGCCGCACGATCACGTATGCCGAGCTTCACAAGGAAGTCTGCCAGTTCGCCAATGCATTGAAGTCCCAAGGAATCGCCAAGGGCGACCGCGTCACGATTTACATGCCGATGGTGCCCGAAGCGGCCGTGGCCATGCTCGCCTGTGCGCGCATCGGCGCTGTGCATTCCGTGGTGTTCGGCGGCTTCAGTGCGGAAGCCGTGGCGGATCGCAACAACGATGCGCAGAGCAAACTCATCATCACCGCCGATGGCGGCTGGCGCCGCGGCAAAGCCGTGCCGTTGAAGGCGAACGTCGATGCCGCACTCGAGAAATCCCCGACGGTAACGAAGTGCATCGTGCTGAACCGCTGCAATACCGAAGTGACGATGAAGCCGGGCCGCGACCTCTGGTGGCACGAACTCACGGCGAAGGCCTCCGAGGATTGCCCCGCCGAGCCGCTCGATAGCGAACACCCGCTCTACATCCTTTACACTTCCGGTAGCACCGGTAAACCCAAGGGCGTGCTGCACACCACCGGTGGCTACCTCCTCGGTGCCAGCCTCACGCACAAATGGGTGTTCGACATCCGCGACGACGATATCTACTGGTGTACGGCGGATGTGGGTTGGGTGACGGGGCACAGCTACATCGTGTACGGCCCGCTTGCGAACGGCAGCACCATCGTGATGTACGAGGGTGCCCCCAACCAACCGAAGGAAGACCGCTTCTGGGAGATCATCGCCAAGTACAAGGTGACGATCCTGTACACGGCCCCTACGGCCATCCGCGCGTTCATCAAATGGGGCGACCATCATCCCAAGGCCCACGATCTCAGCAGCCTGCGATTGCTAGGCAGCGTCGGCGAACCGATCAACCCGGAAGCGTGGATGTGGTACCACGAGGTCATCGGCGGCGGCCGTTGCCCGATCGTCGATACCTGGTGGCAGACTGAAACCGGCGCGATTATGATTACACCGCTGCCGGGGGCCACGCCCACGAAACCGGGGAGTGCGACCAAGCCGCTACCGGGCATTCAAGTGGTGGTGGTGAACAAGGAAGGCGAGGCAGTACCCGCCAATGCGGGCGGGTTCCTCGTGGTCACACGCCCTTGGCCCAGCATGATGCGCACCATTTACGGCGACGACGAGCGATACAAGGCGACCTACTGGAGCCACTACCCCAACATCTACTTCACCGCCGACGGTGCCCGCATGGACGACGACGGCGATATCTGGATCATGGGCCGCGTCGATGACGTGCTGAACGTTTCCGGGCACCGCCTCAGCACGATGGAAGTCGAAAGCGCGCTCGTGAATCACCCGGCGGTCGCGGAAGCAGCGGTCGTCGGCAAGCCGGACGATCTCAAAGGCGAAAGCATCTTCTGCTTCGTCACGGTGAAGCACGGCATCGAAACGAGCGACGATTTGAAGGCGAAGTTGAAGGCCCACGTGGCCAAGGAAATCGGTGCCCTCGCCCGGCCGGATGAAATTCGTTTCACGGAAACGCTCCCCAAGACGCGCAGCGGGAAGATCATGCGAAGGTTGCTGCGAGACATCGCGGCGGGCCGCACCACCGCCGGGGATACCACCACGCTCGAAGACATCGGCGTGCTGGCGAAGCTTCGGGAAGACGACGAGTGAGTTCGGCGAACGCCAGACCATCTATTCCGTTCGTTCAGGCGAGTTTCCAGCCGATGTTTTCCACCATCTTGATTTGTTCCTTATCGGTCGGTCTCTCGCTATCCCTCGGCGTGCAATCCGTCGAACCCTCGGCCGATGGCAAAACTCTTAACATCCGGCTCGGCTCCAGCGCGGAATCTTTCGCGGTCGTCGAACTCCAATCGTGGCAGCCCGACGCCGCGACGCCGCAGGCGGCCCCGATTCTCGGCAAGGGAAACCGCTTGGAACTTCCCCGCTTCGATGGTTCGCGCGACCGGTTGTATTCCCGATTCGGCCTCGTGCAAAATGGGCGGTTGATCGGCCCCGCGAAGTATCCCGCCAACTTGGCCGCACTGAGTGCCGACCGCAAACCCTTCCTCCCCGCCCGGGGCAAGAAGGGATTGCAAGTTCAGATGATCGACGATGCTTTGGCATTGGGAATCCAGCAAGCCACGATCAACCTGCGGCTCGAATCGCTGCTCGACCCATCCGATTCCCCCGGCAGTTTCTCCCACCGTTTGGATGGAGCCGGATACCACTTTCGTAAAGCGGCCGTCGAAGACTTGGATCGGCAGATCAAAGCCTACGCCGAAGCCGATGCTCAAGTGACGCTGATTCTGTTGGCCGGGCCATCGGCGGTTCCGGCCATCGACCGCATCTTGCGGCACCCGCGAACCCCGGATACGCTTCCATCAAAAATGTATGCGTTAAATGTCGCTACCGAGGAAGGGTACCGTTGGTTCCGCGCCAGCGTCGAATTCTTGGCCCACCGCTACTGCGGCCCCAAGCGCGAAGCGAAGCGGCCGATCCATTTCATCGTCGGCAACGAAGTGAACTCCCACTTTTCTTGGTTCCCCTTGGGCAAGCAAACCACGCGGGAAGTGGCCGCCGAGTATTTACGGGTTCTCCGCGTCGCCCACGCCGCCGTGCGTTCGGCGTCAGCATCTTCTCGCATTTATGCGAGCTTCGACCATTATTGGGCGGCCCGTTTCAATTCGGATGCATTGCTCTCGTGCGGAAGCCGGCCGCTCCTCGATGCGATGACACGACTCTCCCGAGCCGGCGGCGATTTCGATTGGCACATTGCGTTTCACCCCTATCCGGAAAACCTCTTCGAGCCGCGCTCCTGGTTGGACAAATCACCGACGCACGAATTCGATACGCCGAAGGTCACGTTCAAGAATTTGGAAGTCCTCACGCGTTACCTCGATCTCCCGATCCAGCGTTGCTTCGGCTCCGCGAGGCGAGTGATCCTATCGGAACAGGGTTTCAACACCCCGAAGGGCGCGGATGGGGAAACGAAACAAGCGGCCGGGTTCTGTTACGGTTGGAAGAAGGCGAACGCCTTGCCGGGCATTGATGCGTTCATCCTGCACCGACATGTGGATCACACCCACGAAGGTGGGCTTCGGTTAGGTTTGTGGACGAACAAGCCGGACAGCGTGAATACCCCCGACGGGCGGAAATTGCTTTACGAAGTGTTTCACCATGCCGACGCGGACGATTGGCAGAAGCACTTTCAATTCGCATTGCCGTTGATCGGGGCGAAAGATTGGAATTCGTTGCCGTGATTGCGAATCGTCTACTAACCTCCAAAACCCGATCACACCAATCGTTCCCGGCGGCGCAGCCACCACTCGCTCGCCAAGAGCAGAGCGAAAAGGCCGAAAGCGGCGGCGTGGTTCCAAAGGCCGAAGGGCGGGCAGGGTTGGTTCAGCGGAATCCTTACCGGTTCGGGGAGATCGTCGAAGAGCTTCTCCGCATCGGCGAGGGTGTAGAACTTGCCTCGGGATTCCGCGGCGGCGCGGGTGAGGTCGGATCGGTTCATTTCCAAGCGGTCGAGTTCGCCAGGCGGGGGCAGCACGCGGGCTTCGGCCCGCGGCGGGTCGGTCGCATTCGGCGGTAGGCCTTGCGTCATCACGAATGCGTATTCCCCTTCGGGCGTGCGAGTGAGGATTGTTTCGTACGTTGCCCGTTGGCCTTCGACTTTCGCCAGTTGTACGAGTTGGGATTCGTGGCCGCCGAGATCTGGTTGGCCGGGCCGTTGCAGCGGCCTCCGCGTGACGGCCACGCGTACCGCCGCATTCTCGTCGGGCACCGGAGCATCGTCCGGGTAACGCACCGTGAGGCGAATCGGTTCATCGCGGCGGTAGGCCGTCTGTTTGTCGGTCTTCAACTCCACCCGCGCGATTCGGTTCTTGGCGATGGCGGTGAGCAATTGGCCCCAGAATTGGTTGAAGCGTTCTTCTTGCGTGCGGAAGCGCCAGCGCCACGTTTCGTCGAAGCCCAAAAAAATCACGCGGCCGCGGCCGACGAATTGCTGCAAGATCAGCGGATGTTTGGCCGTCGGTTCGCCGTCGGCGGCGTTCGCCGGGTGGGTGGCCAACACCTCGGCCGCCGGTTTGCGGCGGTAGCCGGAACTGCTCCAGTAGAAGCCCTTGAGGGAGTTCCAGATTCGCTCGTTCTCCGATTCGTTGGAGGAAAATCGGAGCATCGGGTGGGTGCGGCCGAGAGCCGTCGGTTTGGGCAGGTATTCTTCGCGGAGGCCGGGGTTCTCCGGGGTCGGCGACGGGCCTCCCGATTTCAACGCGGTTTCCGTCGGCGAGATCGGCAGCAGTTCCGCAAGCGTGGTGTCCCAGAGTTTGTGAGGCGTCGCTTGCTCCCCGGCGATGAACGCGAGGCCGCCGCCGCGCTCGCGAACGTATTCGCCGAGATCGTTGAAGAACTGCCCGGCCTTGGGGAGCAACGCAGGGTTCACATCCCCGAAAAGGATCGCATCGTACTCGAAGAGTTGCGATTTGGTGGGGAGTGCCCCGCGCAAACGTTCGGTGCTCTTATCGAGTTGCCAATGCCCCGAAGAAGCATCGAGCCAGAGCACATCGAGATCCACCGCCCGGCTCCGGCCCGATTCGGTTTCTCGTTCCAACAGAGTTTTTACGAATCGGAACTCGTAACGCGGGTAGGCTTCCACGTACAGCACCCTCAATTTCTTGTGCTCCGCCACGAGAATGACACGTTCGAGCCGGTTGTTGTTCGTTTCCGTTTCGTTCGGTTGCACGGCCACTTCGATGATGAACGTTTTATCTCCAACTTCCATCGGAGTGTGGGTGAAACGTACCGGCACCGGCTTCCCCGCACGATCGGGCACGACATCCTGCCGGCCGCGTTCGATACGATTCTCCCCTTGGCGCTCCCACAGAATCACGGGGACACTCGCTGGAACGTTCTGGCCTTTGGCGGTGAGGCGGGCATCGAGCACGATCTGATCTCCCTTCACCACCACGTCCGCCGCCTTCAGATCGGAGAGGGCGAGATCGAACGGATCGCGGCTTTCGCCGAGGCCGACGAGGTACAGGGGAACCCCGGCCCGGGCGGCTTCCCGACCGGCCTTGGGGAGATCGTCCCCGGCGGTGGTCACGCCGTCGGTGAAGGCGATGATCGCGGCGAGAGAACCGCCGCGGAAGTTCTTCAGCACCGCTCCCACGCCATCGCCGAGCCGGCTCGATTCGCCGTCCGGTTTCAATGCTCGCACGGCTTCGCGGGCGGCCCCGGCATCGCTGCCATCTTCGAGCGATGCCAACAAACGCACGTCGTCGGCCACCGTGTAAATGTGAACCTTCAATTGCTTATCGTTCAAAAGTGCATCGATCCAATCGGCGCCGGGGCGAAGCAACAATTGCTTGGCGAGACGCAGGCGATCGAGTTCTTCGGGAATCGCCCCGCGGAGGGCTTTGGCCTTTTCGCGGATTTCCGGGTCTTGCAGTTCGTCCCGCGTAGCCATGCTCACCGAACGATCGAGAATGATGGCGATATCCGGATAGCCTTCGCGGTCGAAAGCCAATTTCGCCTGCGGCAGAAGCAAGAACGCGATCATTCCCGCGGCGGTGATTCGCAGGGCCAACGGCACGAGCACTCTTCGGAAGCGGTTGTTCGCGCGGCGTTCGAGCCAATAGATGCCGAGGATGAACGCGGCCGCCGTGCCGGCGAGAGCGAGGATGACCCGCTGATCGAGTTTGAGATTGTTCGTGTAAGCGGGCGATTGATCGAGGCGCCAGCGCGTGCCTTCGCCGGGCGCGGCACCGGGAACATCCAACAGTCGCTCGGCCGTTCCCCGAGCGGATTGGGGAAGGAAACCGAGGAACTGCCCGGTTCGCTCCGCGTGGATCACGGTGCCAATTACGGCGAGCGCCAGTGCGAGCGGCACCAGTGCTGCGGCCATCCAAGCGTAGCGTTTCCATCGCATGCCGGGGGTTTCTTCCGCCGGGGTGTTGGTCACCGCCTTGGTCGAACGGGACGGGCCGACGCTCCAAGCATACGCGAGTTCCACGATCAGCAAAAGCAGTGCGAAGGTGAGCAACCAGCGGGCGATGGTCGGGCCGTGCGGCCGGGGCGTGAGTACGGTTCCTTCGCCGTCGGCCGAATCGAACCGAAACTCGCCGGGGTCGGAAGCGACTTGAACTCGGGGGCCGAGATCCTTCAACAACGAAGGTTCGATCCGCGCGAGATCGGATTCGCCACTCTCCGGCACATTCACCGCGAAGAGGCGATCCTTGCGGTTGCCCACGTTCCAGCGGTACAAACCGGCGCGGGCGGTTTCGGTGAATCGGGCCAAAGCGGTTTCATCCCCGGCCACGATGGGGATCGCCGTGCTCGAACCGTCCGGGGCGATCATCGTCCCGCTCAATCCCACGGTCGCCAGTGGGAGAATTTCTTCGATCGGTTCGCCGATGGTGAGAGTGTGTCGGTCGGGGTTCACCGCCGAGGCGATCATCAATTCGTGGATCATCGGCAGGAAGCTCGGTAGCACCGGCCAATCGGTCCACTCGCGGTTGAAGCTCGAACAGTACACGATCACCCGGCCGCGATGGCGGGGGAACTCGACGATCGCCGGGTCGGGCTTCGTCGGTTGTTCGCCCGGTTTCAGTTCCACCGGCTTCATTGGGACGAACGAGAGAATGCGGCGGGCACGGCCATCGGCCGGGGCATCGAGCTTCGCGTAACTTTGGAAAGGAACATCGGTGAGGCCGACGCGGGCATCCTGCTTGCGGAAGGCGGCCAAGGGATCGAGGCGGAACGCCGCTTCATCCGCGGCGAAGCGATAATCGGAATCGCCGAGTTTGGTGGAGTGTTGCACCCCGAGAATTGGCCCCGGCAGCAACCCGTTGCCGTTGTTGAACAGAACTCGGTTGTAATGTTCGAGGTTCTGCGAAGCATTCGGGCCGAGGCCGATCACGATGCCGCCGCCGCGTTTCAAGTGCGCTTCCAAACGGGCCACCTGCGAAAGCGTCGGCGCCGGGAGATCGCAGAGGAACACGCAATCGACGGCCGAAAGATCGGTGAGCAGCGGATCGGCGAACTCGGAGAGGTTCACGGTTCGCGGGCGGGCCGGGTTCCACGATAATCGCTTTTCGGATGGATCGAGCGCAGTTTGAACGTAATCGGACGCCCGCCTCTCGCGGTCGCTCGAGGTGCGACCGTTCACCACCATCACGGGTAACGCTTCGCGGACTTCGAACGCCAATGTTCGAGAATCGTCGGCGGGGAGCGCGTCGCCTTCGACCAAGCGCACCTGCAACTGGTGCAGACCGGCTTCGCGAAACCGTTTTGTATCGGCGAGTGGGAACGTGATCGAAGTGCGCTGCCCCGATGGGAGCGATTCGATGGCGAGCTGTTCGATGGGCACGAGGGCCGATTCCGGGCCTCCCGCCGAAGGGCGGCCGATCAGCAACTGGAGCCAGACTTGTTTGCGGTCGGTGCGGCCGTAGTTGTGAATCGCGGCAGTGACGGCGCTGGGGGAATCGACGAGTGCGAGCGGGTGCGCGAGTTCCAAACCCACCACGGCGAGGTTCTCGGTATCGGCGTTGGCGGCATCGAGGAATGCGATCTCGGCGCGGGGGAGGATGCGGCCCCAGATTTCGCCGCTCTTGCTTTCCGGCACCGGAAGTGTCGGTTGCCACGCTGTGCGTTGCGAATCGCTGAAGATCGTCACTTGTCGGCGGGGGTAGCTGCGCGGGGATCGGGTAATGGCATCGGCCACCGCGGCGAGTGCCGCTTCGGTTTCCCCCGAGGCGTGGGTGCACTGCAATTGCCGGAGCTCGGCGAGCACCTTCTCGCAGTCGTGGGTCGGCCCCGGCACGACGGCTTGGGCAGTCATGCCCACGAAAATCAGGCTGAAGCCATCCCCGGCGTTCGCCGATTGCACGAACTGTTCGAGTTGGACCACCGCCTTCTCGAACCGCGTTCCCTTCTCGCCCGTGGCCGACATGCTCAACGATCCATCGAGTACCAGAATGTGGTGCGTGCGCGGAAGGTTGGACGTGGCTTCCAGTTTACCCGGGGTGATACGTTGCCAAAGCGCTTCGGCCCAAGGAGCAACGGCGCACATCGCCACCAAGGGCAACAGTAAGAGCAACGCCCGCAAGAATAGGAGCAGCCAACGATCGATACGTCGGCGCTGTTGTTTCGGAGCCGCGAGCAGAAAGCGCATCGCCGCCCACGGCACCACTTGGTACCGCTGCTTGCTGAGAAGGTGAATCAACACCGGTAGTGCAATTGCCGCCGCCGCAGCACCCGCAGCGACCAACGGCAGAGCAAATGAAGCGAAGATCGGCATAGCGATAGTTTAGGCAAATACCGGCGGAGTAGGAATCATTCCAGCGGGCAAGTCGGGCATCCCGCCGCAAATTCTACCGTTCGGCCGTCGCTGTGGTGCGCATCATATCTTCGACCGATTTCAAGCGCCAGCCGATACCCAACACGTTGGGGAGGCGGATTTCGCGGCGGTCGCCGCCGGCGCTAGTGGTGAGGATTAAATCGCCCGAACCGAGGCCGAGGATGTAGTGGCGGAAGATGTCGTCGCGTTCTTTCTTCAATGACATTCCGAAGGTCGGGTGGGTTTGCACGGCGTCGCCGATGTGTTCGCACACCTTGATTTGGCCGGGGGTGAAGATCACGAACGAACGGCGGTCGAATACGAACGTGGCCATGGCCCACACGGTAAAGATGGCCGTGCCCATGAACAGGTAGCCGGCCATGTTGATGAACACATGCAAGCCGCCGATCGCTTCGAGGAGGCTATCCCATTTATTCATCACGGTGATGAACAAGGAAATTGTGACAATGCCGATGATGACGAGGAAAGACCACAACCCGCGGAGTGGCACATTCGTAATGACGAGAGTGAGAACCAACACGATCACGAACACCGAACCCAAACCCGGTTCCGAGGCGATCCTCGGGCGAAAGACTTCTTCCTTACCGCTGACCTTGTTCGACTCCGACACTTTGGCGGCCGCATCGTACTTTTCGCTCAGTTCGTTACGCTTATCGAACTTGAACATGGCGGTAAATTGGTTGTCGCCCGTTTTTTCGACCGAACCGTGCGCCGGAACGATGGCGAGGCGGTGATTCTCGAAGTACGTCCACCCGGCCATTACGAACGCCAACAGCCACACCGGCCACCAATAAAAGAGGTTCGAGTGGCTGATCAGTTTGATTTCGTTCGACTTTCCCGGCATCGTTTCCGGAGAAGGGGCGTTCAAATTATTCGGGTTGTTGGTATCCATCGAGTCTCTCGTGGGGGTTCGGAGTCTGGAGTTCGGAGTGATTCGCTCACAAGGGGAGCGGATTTCACCGTTCCGCCACAACCTAAGAAATGAGGGGATAGTGTCAAGCGTGTCTCACTGACCAAACGGTACCAAGCGGGTCTTCTCACCGAATTTCTCGTGGCAGCGATTGCAGGTGTTCGCCAGTTTCGCCATCGCCGCGATGGCCGTGGAGTAATCCTTTTCCCCGGCGGCGCGGGCCAACTTGGCGGCTTCGCCACGGAGTTCCGTGGCAGCGGCCATCCAAGCTTCATGGGCCGGTTTTCCCTTGGGTGGCCGCATCATCAGCAGGTTGCCCGTCTCGGCGATGATGAGCGCTTGGCCGCGGGCGAATGCCCAAGTGGCAGCGTCGGCAGGCTTCTCGGCGAGTTTCTTGTTCAACCCGTTGAAGTTGGGAAGGTTCAAACCTTCCATCAGCAAGCGCGTTTCGGCGATGGCTTCCAATCGTGGCATAGGCGTTGGTGCCGGGGCGGCGGCGCGTTCCGTCACCGGTGGCAAAGGCTTCGGCTGAGGCAGAAACGATTGCGAATGGGAAACCGACGCGAACAGCCCGAAGGCCAACGCGACGGTGGTATTGCGAATCTTCCGCATGGCGGGAACCCTCCAATAAGCATTTCCATCGTAACGTAATCGCTGGGCCAAACCTCGGGAGTTACCCAATTTCGGCGAAAAACTCCCGGCATTTGTGTAATGCCCCGGCAGTGGCGAGCGAATAATGAACAACGCTTTTGTAGGAGACACCATGTTCGGAAACTTCAAACTCGGCAGAATCTTCGGCGTCGATCTCTTCATCCATGGCACCTTCTGGATTCTGCCAGCATTCGTGCTTCTCTCCGGGTGGAGCGGAGCCGGGTTGAATAGTGCGATGTTCGATCTCGCGTTCGTATTCACCCTTTTCGGGTGCGTGGTGCTGCACGAATTCGGCCACGTTTTCGCCGCCCGCGCCTTCGGCATCCGCACGCGAGACATCACGCTCTACCCCATTGGCGGAGCCGCAAGCCTCGAACGCATGCCCGAGAAACCGCTGCCGGAAATCCTCATCGCACTCGCCGGCCCAGCGGTGAACGTGGCGATCGCATTGGCCCTCGGTATTCTCCTTCTCTTCACCGGTGCATTCGTCACACCGACGTTCGGCAGTTTGTCCACGGCGAACGAATTCCTCGTTCGGGTATTCACCGCGAACATCGGCTTGGTGCTGTTCAACATGATCCCGGCATTCCCCATGGATGGCGGCCGCGTGCTGCGGGCGACTTTGAACTTCGGCATGGATCGAACCAGAGCGACCGACATCGCCGCAAGCGTCGGCAAAGTGATCGCCGTCGGGCTGTTCATTGTGGCACTGATAAATACCCAGCCGTTCCTGATGTTCCTTGCGGTCGCAGTGTTCATGCTCGGCGGACAAGAAGCGGCAATGGTTCGGCAGCGCGAAGCCCAGAAGCGTCAAGCCCGGATGTGGGAACGGGACGATTCTTTCAATTATTCGCGTCCGGCAAGCCGTGACGGTTATGAGTTCGATCCGGTCAATCGCATGTGGACGGAGTACCGCGGCGGGATGGCTGTGCGCCGGTTCCGCGGTACGTAGGGGATGCGATGAGCTGAACCCAATTCAACAGCGGCAATGCGTTGGAGTTGTTCAAACGCGATATTCGATGAAACCACATGGTGAGCCGGGCGCGTGGGCGACCGAAGCTCTGTCTTTTCGCAAAGGATTGCCGTTCCGTGCCCGCATTGTTTGCCAATTCGTTCGCAGCCCTCGGCGATTGGGCTATCTTCTCCCAACGCGCCGTGAGTGGCGTGGCCGGTCGCCATTTGAAACTCCGGGAAGTGTTGCGGAGTTGCGTCGAAGTCGGCGTACAAAGTATCGGCGTGGTCGCCATCACCGGCATGTTCATCGGCATGGTGCTCGCGGTTCAAACGTATTCTCAGTTCCACATGATCGGCCTCGATACCTCGCTCGGGGCCGTCATCCATATGTCGGTGGTGCGGGAACTCGGCCCGGTACTGGCCGCGGTGATGCTCGCCGGGCGCGTGGGAACGGCCATGGCCGCCGAACTCGGCACCATGCGCGTCACCGAACAAATCGATGCGCTCGCTTGCCTCGGCGTCGATCCGGTACGCTACCTCGTCGGCCCGCGATTCCTCGCCTGCGTGCTGATGATCCCGTTGCTTTCGGTCATCGCCGATATGATGGGCGTGCTCGGAAGTTCTTTCATCTGCTTAAAGGTCTTCCACATCGACGACTTCCACTATTGGCGACACACCACCGAGTACGTGAAGAACTTCGATTTGTTTTCCGGCCTGTTGAAATCCGTGGTGTTCGGAGGGGTGCTGAGCTTGATCTGCTGCCACCGGGGGTTCCACAGCCGGGCGGGTGCCGAGGGCGTCGGCCGTGCCGCGACGGAAGGATTCGTGCTCTCGTTCGTGGCGATTATGTTCCTCGATTTCGTGCTGGCGATGTTCACGCAGGCATTGCAAACGGCCCTGTGGCCCGCCGGCGGTGGCAGGGTGGCATAATGGATTCGCTATGAATCACACTGGCGAGCCGGGGGCGTCACCGACCCGGGGGAAGCGCAAAAAAAAAAATAACGTACCAATAGGGGAAAGCGCCAAGAAAGAAAAATCTCCCGTCGCAGAAGCGCCCCGCACGACGGTGGGGGTAAGTTGTGT
>JBBQWA010000047.1:0-18332 GCA_038211045.1 Gemmatales bacterium | reverse complement strand
AATGGGTGGGTGCTAGCGGTATTACTCGGCGGGTTTGTCGCCGGATTGTTTGGCGAGCATGTCCGCCAAGGCTTGTTGCTTCTCGGTGTTGCCCATCACGTCGCCCAGCAGTTTTTCGAGGGCGTCGTTGCCTTCCATCTTGCCGAGGAGTTCGGTGAGCTTCTTCCGCATTTGCAGGAGTTCGTTCAACACCGGTACTTGTTCCACCACGCGGCCCGGCTCGAAATCTTCCATCTTTTTGAAGTTCAATTCCACGTTCAACAGTTCGTCGGGCTTGTCGCCGACCTTGTTGGCAACGCGGAAGGCCACGCGCGGGGCCGCGCGTGCCATCACATCGTTGAAGTTGTCGCGGTCGATCGGGGTGAACTTCCGTTGCTTCAACGGCTTGTTCGCGTCTTTGGGTTGGCCCGAAAGATCGGCGAACACGCCGACCACGAAAGGCAATTCGAGGATCGGCTCGGCCCCTTCGGTTTCCACTTTGTAATCGATCCGCACCCGCGGCGGTCGAACGCGTTTTAGTTTGTCTTGGTAGCTTTCAGCCATGACGTGCCTCGCAGCTCGGAAGGAAGTGGACGTGCGGCTATCGTATCGGGAATATTTTCCTCGCTCAAGAACTTATTTGAAAAGTGCAAAAAAAAACGGCTTGTGCTGCAGTTTGGGTGCATCGCGCAAACGAACGCTGCGGAGTGTTCGTTTCCATTTCTGCGGTTTCTTCGGTATCCTAATGTTGATTCCGTTCCCGCTTCATGCTCCCCGCGCCCGAGAGCCTCATGGCGAATATCCGTTTCAATGTGGGTTGCCCCAGTTGCGAAGCGCAAATCACGATCCGCAGCGCTTCCACCATCGGCAAGAAAATCGAGTGCCCGAAGTGCAAGTTCCGCTTCGTGGTGCAAGCGCCCGCCGAGGAACCCGAGGCAGAAGCGGACGCGGATACACCCACGGCGAAGCCCAAAAAAGGGAAGAAGGGGAAGAAGGAGAGAGAGGCCGCCCCCAAGAAGAACAACAAGGTGATGCTCGGCGCCATCCTCGGCGTATTGGCCCTCGTGGGGTTGATCGCGGGCGGATACGTGATGTTCGGCGGCGATGGCGATAGCCCGAACCCGAATCCCAAGCCGATTGCCAAGGGGAATAACCCGTCGCCCACCACCGCACCCTCCACGAAGCCCACGAACGCGGTGACCACTCCGCCCGACCCGACGCCCGGCATCGAACGCAGCAAGGTGAAAGACATTTCCAACTTATTGCCCGGAGCAACCACCTCCGTCTGGCAACTCCGTATGGACGACCTCGGCAATACGCCGTTCCGCGATTTGTTCTTCGACCCGAAAACGCGCGAGCTTTTCAAGCGTTCGATGGGCTTCGAAGCCGGGGATCTCGAAGAAATCCTGCATGCCTACGTCGGCACCGAGCAGGAGCCGTTCGCGGTATTCCGCGCCCGCGGAAACTTCAATGCCAACGAAATCCTCGCCAAGATGAAGCTGGCCCCGCCGGAGAACAACCGGATCAAAGGGCGGAAATTCTACTCGGTGGAATCGAACGCGTTCCTCAAAGCGATCGGCGAAAGCTTGAACCAACAGGCGATTCTCGGAACCGGCGAACCCCGCATGAAGCCGAAGGCCGCGCCGCCCACGAAGCTCGCCTTGCACATTTACGACGTTCAAACGATCTTGATCGGGGAACGGGCCATCCTCGAACGCTTTCTCAGCGATTTGAAAGAAGATGACTTGCCGCCGTTCAAATCGGAACTGACGACCGCCGAACCCACAACGGCCCCCGCTCAAGGCGCCGCACCAACACCGGCCGCACCCGCGATCCGCAAGGGGTTCACCTCGAACCCGAGTTACCGCACGATCGATCCGCTGTTGAAAACAGCGATGAATACTCTGCAAGAGGACGGCAAACCACTGCCCGCCGCGACCTACGCGGGCATCGTCGATCAACGGCGAGTGAACGCCGAGGAATTCCGCGAACTCACGGGGGCCAACCCCGGTTCTTTCGTCGCGTGGTATCAGCAGGTGAAGGTCGTGGGGCTTTCGCTCTCGGCCTTCAACCGAGACAAAGTTCTCGCCAAAGCGTACTTCGATTATCTCACCGACGAAGACGCGCGGAAATCGGCCGTGGAACACTTGCTCCCCGGTTTGAATATTCTTCTGCCGTTGTACAACCTGCGCATGGGCGATACCGCCACCGTGCGGGATTACACGATGGGCGGAGCGCCGCCGGTCGATCCGACGGGAATGCTCCCGACGCCGCCGGGCCGAGGCGGGGAAGGTGTAACGTTGCCCGGCGGCGAAACGCCGGTAGCGCCGCAATCCACCGATTCCCATTTGGATGTTACGCGGGACGGTTCCGCAGTGACAGTCGCGGTGGAACTATTCTGGAAGAAAGGCAACTATCAGAGTGTGGTCGACGCGGGTCTCCGACGCACGGTGGCCCAATTGAAAGGGCGAATGGCAGTGCTCGGCGGCGAACTCGATTGGAGCGAACTGGCCCTCGTGATGCCGAAGATCGCCAAGAATCCGAACGGCTTCCCCCGCGGCACCTTGCAGCAAGATGCGCGTTCGGATCGTTTCAACTTGCCCCCGCCACCGGAACAGCGCGTGAGTTTCTTGGCCGAGTTGCTGCCGTACCTCGGCCGGGGCAACATTCGTGCGGAGATTCAAGAACGCAAGTTCTCGTGGTACGATCCGGTGAATCGCGGTGCGGCCGAAGCCTGGGTGCCCGAATTCTTGGTTCCCGGTTACGATCCTTCCGCGTGGCGGGCCACCCACGATTTCGCGCCCGGGGCGAGCTTCGGGGCCACGAATTACATCGGCCTTTCCGGGTTGGGCCTCGATTCGGCGCGGTTCAATCCGCTGGATCCCGCCGAAGCCAAGAAGATCGGCCTGTACGGTTACGATTGGCAAAGCCGCCCCGCCGATGTGACCGATGGCCTCTCGAATACGATCGCGCTCATTCAAGTGCCGCCGGGTTACCAACGGCCGTGGATCGCCGGGGGCGGTGCCACCCTCTCCGGGATCGACGACAAAGCCGCCGACCCGCAACAGCCGTTCATTACCCGCACCGGCGATGGCAAACGCGGAACCTATGTGCTCATGGCCGATGGATCGGTTCGCTGGTTCAAGGAAGGCACCGATCCCAAGCTGTTCAAGGCGATGGCCACACGTGCCGGCGGCGAGACGCTGGAAGATTTCGATAAAGCCGCGCCCAAGCAACCGGTGAAGGGTGCGGCCCCCGCACCGTAAGTACTTCAATCAACCTTCCCCCAGAAAGGATTCCTCCGAATGTTTCCCTCGATTGCTCTCGCGGCGCTGATGGCGATTTCCCCGGCCCAAGCCGGCGCCCTTAATATCACCAACGTGCGAAACACCTACGGGCAACTCGGGCCGACCCGCGCCAACAGCAAGTTCCTTCCCGGCGATGTGCTTTACCTCACCTACGACATCGAAGGGATGACCGTGGGCGAAGATGGCCGCGTGCAATATTCCACGCTGCTCGAAGTGTTCAACAAAGACGGCAAATCGCTGATCGAACAGAAGGAACCCGCGGAGCGCTTGGAATTCATCCCCCTCGGCGGCGGCCGCATCCCGGCCCAAGCGTTCATCACCATCGGCGTCGATCAACCCGTCGGGGAGTACACGGCCAAGGTGATCGTCACCGATAAAGTGTCGAAAGCGACTAAAACGATCGAACGGAAGTTCGAGGTTTCCGCCCCCGAATTCGGCTTGGTCGGCGTGTACGCCGGGGCCGACGATCGCGGCAGCAACCCCGCCCCGACTACCGGTGTGATCGGTCAAACGATCTTCATATTCTACTCTTCCGTCGGCTTCAAACGCGATGCCGTGAAGAATCAGCCGAATATGCACTTCGAGATGATGCCCTTCGACGAAGCCGGGAAGCCGACGCTCGGCAAGGCGATCTCCCACGACGTGACCGCGGCCGACGAGAAGTTGCCGACGTATCCGTTGCGCTTCGCGCTGCCCCTCACCCGGCCGGGCAAGTTCACGGTTCGCCTGAGTTGCACCGATAAGCTCACCGGAAAGACCGCGACGCTCGAACTGCCGGTGCTGGTGATCGCCGCGGATAAGTAACACGCTGGTCGGCGGGCGTCACTGACTGTCAGGTTAGGAATACCCCCGCCCGCCAGAACCTCCGGTTCGGTGCGACCTCCCCCACAAGGGAGGAAGCCGGTTGTCGCCCGCGGATACCGTTCAATATCCCATCAACCCTTTGATTCCCAACACCAAAGCGATGCCCGCGAATGCGGCCGATGGTAGGTGCAACAGCGATTGATCGACCGGGAAGAGTGCAATTGCAATCACGGCACTCACAACCGCGAAAACCAAGCTCGTTTTCCCGAATCGGCTCCGCTGCTTTCCCGGCTTCCGCCGGGCTACCCGTTGATACATCGCCATGGCCATCTGTTCGGCGTGGCGCGGCGGTTCGACGCGGGCTTCGCCCGGTTTCGCATCCTCGGCCCAGACGACTTCCGTTGGTAACGGTGCGCGTTTGGGTTCATTCGCTTCGCCGGACATGACGGTTACAGATCCTGATCGCTGTATGCGACTTTGTCGTTCCGACCGCAGGCTGCTCTCCATACGGTGAGGTTCACGGAATGGCGGACGGATCGCACGGAGCCATCGCAGAAACCCGCGGTGAAGACCGTACTGTGCGAGGAGCCGAAACCCCTCCGAGAAGCTTTATCCGAGGTAGGTGTGGCAAAATCTTTGGCAGGTTGAATTCCGATTCGATAGGTTTCATAATCGTTGTTCCAACCGGATGTGCAATAGGCTTCATTGTCGTCGTAGCTAAAGCCGAAAGTCGCTTTATTCATTTGTTTTTCGGCAACCAGTAATGTCGAACTCTGTCCGTCTTCGATGTCCTGCCATTTGAGCCGCTTCATCCGAGATCGCCTGATTACACCCTCTTCGCCGGAAAAAACGCCCGTACTAGTCTCAGTGCCAGGATTGTTTGTGATTCCGGAATTGCAAGCATAGTCGATCTTGGCCACTGGTGGAGTGCCATAAGCGTTTGCCACACGGCGTGCCGAGCAATGGTAGATAGGAATCGGATGCAACCGCACGACCGATTCGTTCGAGCTGAAATTGTTCCCTTTTTCGAGGTGTGGGAGGATGTGGAACGCCCAACTCCACTCCGATTCCTTATTAGCGGCAGCGTAGTTGGCATAGTTGGGGCTAGCAGTGCCGTGGTCCCCGCCCGGAGGCAACCGGCCGGTTTGCTCGTGGAAGGAGTGGATCGCCAAGGTGATTTGCTTGAGGTTGTTCTGGCAACGCACGCGGGCGGCTGCTTCCCGCACCTTTTGGACACCCGGCAACAAGAGCGATAGCATGATCGCGATGATGGCGATCACCACGAGCAATTCGATGAGCGTGAAGCCCGAACGTCGGCGTCGCATAGGCCACCATTCAGCCATGGTCGGGGTGCTCGAAACGGGGGCTGCAACCCGCATCGGAGCGAAGAGAATCTCGGCAAATCGGCGAAGGAAAACTTAATGAGTCATTCATAATCGATGGATTACTGCACCTGCAAGCAGAAAATTGCAAGATCGCCGAGAATTTCGCCCGGTTCCCCCCGTTGTTCCGGTGTGCGTCACCATTGACTCCCAACGCGAACAGGCTTATGATTTCTTTACGGGTACCTCCCCCGTCCCGCCGGAACCGTCCACCGAATTCGCCCGAACCATCACCCAATTGATGCTGTTACCCCACCATCGGAGATCCGAGCCGTGACTGTATTTGCCCAGCGTGCTTGCCTCGGTTCTCCTTTGAACCGCCGAACGTTCATGCATGTCGGCTTCGCCGGAGGGATCGGCCTCACACTCGATCAACTGCTTCGGGCACAAGCAGCCCGCGCGGAGGGCACGTCCGCCGCGAAGAAAGGGCCGAAGGCGGAATCCCTCATCCACATTTTCCTTCCCGGCGGCTCTGCCCAGCAGGAAACTTGGGACCCCAAGCCGTTGGCACCGGTCGAATACCGCGGCGACATGGGCCAAGTGAAAACCAAACTCGATGGCGTGCTGTTCAACGAACTGCTGAAGAAAACCGCCGAGATCGCGGATAAGATCACCGTCGTTCGCAGCATGACCCACGGCGAAGCGGCCCACGAACGCGGCACGCACAACATGTTCACCGGTTACCGGCCCAGCCCGGCCCTCGTCTTTCCCAGCATGGGCAGTGTGGTGAGCCACGAACTCGGCGTGCGGAACGATCTTCCCCCGTACGTGGCCATTCCCAACATGCCGACGAACTACGCCGGGAGCGGCTACCTCAGCAGCGCCTTCGCACCCTTCAGCCTCGGCGGCGACCCGGCGAACAACGGCTTCAAAGTTCAGGATCTCAGCCTGCCGGGCGGCGTCACGGTCGATCGCTTCACCGCCCGCCGCAATATGCTCGATACCGTGAACGAACACTTCAAAGCCAAGGAGAAGTCCGACAATCTCGATGCGATGGACACCTTCTACCAACGCGCCTACGGCCTGATTTCCAGCGAGAAGGCCCGCGACTCCTTCGACATCAACAAGGAAGACGGCAAACTCCGCGACGAATACGGCCGCAACGCCGCGGGCCAACGGATGCTCATGGCCCGGCGGTTGGTGGAAGCCGGAGTGAGGCTCGTCACGCTCACCTACGGCGGGTGGGACATGCACAACGGCATCACAAACGGAATCAAGAGTACACTCCCGGCCTTCGACCAAGCCTATGCCGCACTCATCCGGGACCTCGATCAGCGCGGCATGCTCGATAAAACGCTAGTGATGGTATCCAGCGAATTCGGCCGTACGCCCAAGATCAACACGACCGCCGGTCGCGACCACTGGCCCAAGGTGTTCAGTATCGCCCTCGCGGGGGGCGGCATCAAACGCGGCCAGGTGTACGGCAAATCGGATAGCACCGCCAGCGAACCGGATGAAGACGGCTTGAGCGTCGAAGATATGGCCCACACCGTGTACCATTGCCTCGGTATCGACGCCACGAAGAAGCTGATGTCCCCCGGCGACCGGCCCATCGACATCGTTCGTGAAGGCCACCTGCGCAAAGAACTGTTGGCATAGCATAAGGCTTTGTTTGGCCACAGAGGCACAGAGATCACAGAGAAAATCCGAAAGGCAGGGTTAAGAACATTCGCATTCTTGACCCTGTCTTTTTTCATTGAACAACGATTGAAGTATTGCCGGAGCCTGACCATGATTGCCTTTCGAATTTCCTCCTTGTGTGTGTTCATCTCTGTATCTCTGTGTCTCTGTGGCGAAAAGGCTTTCGCCGCCTCGCCGTCGTTTACGTCGTTGGCTCCGCGGGGGGCGCAGCGCGGCACAGAGCGCGTGGTGAACTTCGCCGGGGCACGGCTCGCCGATGCGCAGGAAATCCTCGTCTATTACCCCGGCATCAAGGTGCTGCGCTTCGAAGTCGTGAGCGAAGCGATGCTGAAAGCGGTGATCTTGGTCGCCCCGGATTGCCGATTGGGCGAACACCTCTTTCGTATTCGCACGGCCACGGGAATATCGGATGCCCACACCTTTTGGGTCGGTGCGTTGCCCATCGTCGAAGAAGTGGAACCGAACAACGAGTTCGAGAAGCCGCAGGCGATCCCGATGAACTGCACCGTGAACGGCGGTATCGCCCCGGAGGATGTCGATTACTTCGTGGTCGAATGCAAGAAAGGGCAGCGGCTCTCGGCGGAAATCGAGGGGATGCGGCTCGGGCTGAGTTTCTGGGATCCCTACATCGCCATCCTTAACGAGAAGCGATTCGAACTCGCCACGAGCGACGATTCGCCGATGCTCGGGCAAGATGCCGGGTGTTCGATCGTGGTGCCCGCCGACGGCAAATACTACGTCATGGTGCGGGAAGCCTCGTTCGCTCCGGGAAATGTGTATCGGCTGCACGTCGGTACCTTCCCTCGCCCTACGGCGGTCATCCCCGCCGGTGGCAAACCGGGGGAAACCTTGGATGTACGCTTCCTCGGCGACCCAATGGGCGACATCGTTCAGAAGGTCACACTTCCCGCCAACGATCCACTGTTCCGCCTGCACTGCCAAACGAACGATGGCATCTCGCCGACGGGATTCAAATGCCAAATTGTCGATCTGCAGAACGTGATCGAATCGGGCACGAACACCGCCTTCACCGCGGCGACCCCCGGCCCAACGCCCGCCGCATTCCACGGGATCGTATCCAAGAACGGCGAAACGAAGTTCTTCAAGTTGAACGTGAAGAAGGGGCAAGTCTTCGACATCCGTTGTTTCGCCCGGCAACTCGGTTCGCCCCTAGATACGGTGCTCACGCTCCACGATTCCAAGGGGAGCGTGTTCGCTACGAACGACGATACCGGCGGCCCCGATAGTTACATCCGGTACACCGCCCCGGACGACCGCGAGTTGATCCTCGGCGTTCAGGATCACCTGAAAAAGGGGGGCAACAATTACTTCTTCCGCATCGAAGTGGCCCCGCCGGAACATCGTACGATCACGAACATTCCGAAAGTTAACGGCAACAACTTCGCCGATCAGGATCGCCAGTGCATCGCGGTTCCCAAGGGGGGAAGGTACGCCACGCTGATTACGGTGGCCCGCAGCGAGTTCGGAGGCCCGGCCACGCTGAACATTCCGGGTTTACCCCCCGGAATAACGGTGATGCACGGCGAGTTGGAACCCGGCGTGATCGCCATTCCCGTGGTATTCGAGGCGAAAGCGGATGCCCCATTGGCCAACGGCATGATCGAAATGCGAGCGGTCGCCGCCGATCCGATGGTTCATGTGATCGCGCGAACGTCGCTCGACATCAACTTTTGCATTGGCGGGAACAACCAACCGTACCACAAGCATTATTCCCCGTGGATCGCCACGGCCGTGACGGAGAAAGCGCCGTTCTCAATCGAGGTGGTCGAACCGAAATCGGCGATCCCGCAAAACGGTGTTTATCAATTGAAGATCGTTGCGAAGCGGGCGGAGGGCTTCAAAGCGGCGATCAACTTGCAGCCGTTGCTGGCACCCCCGGGCGTCGGCATCATCGGCTCGGCAGTGATTCCGCCGGAAGCGAGCGAAACCACGATGACGGTGAATGTCGCCCCGAATACGGCGGGCCGCAAATGGAAGACGGCGATCAACGCCTTCGCCGAGACCGGTCGGGGCATCCTTTGGACGAGTTCGCAATTGTTCACGCTCGAAACGGCGGGGAACTTCGCCGTGTTCGCCCAAGGTCGCACGGCGGTGGAACAGGGGGCGAACACCAACGTGTTCGGTAACCTCACGATCCACGTACCTTTCACTGGCGAAGCCACGGTGAAACTGCTCGGCTTGCCGAGCAAAGCGACCGCCCCGGATTTTAAGATCACCCCGGAAAAGAAGGAACTTTCCTTCGCCGTGACCACCGACAAAACCACTCCGGCCGGGAAGCACAACGTGTTTGTGCAGATGACCGCCATTGTGAATGGGGAAACGATCGTTCAGAATATGGGAGGGGCGGAACTTCGGGTGGATGTGCCGTTGCCCCCGAAGGTGGCCGCCCCGGCACCGGCACCGGCACCGGCACCGCCGATAGGTGTGCCACCACCGGCACCCGCGAAGCCGCCGGAGAAACCGCTCTCGCGCTTGGAGCAACTGCGGTTGGAACAAGCGGAACGCGATAAGGCCGAGAAGAAACAGGAGCCTAAGAAATGATTTCTCAATACCCCTCGGAGATTGATCAATGAGCACCGCCGTCGCCGAGTTAAAAGATTCGATTCTCGCCCTCCCGCAAGACGAGCGCAACGAGCTTTTGAATTGGGTTGCGGGTGAGTTTGAGGCCGAAGAAGATCCAGAATTCATGACAATGTTGGAACGCCGCCATGACGAACTCGTCACAGGGAAGGTGATCGGAGTGACGAAGGAAGAGATGTTCCGCCAAATGGATGTACGCCGGGCTGCTCGAAAATGAAACCCATCATCATTCACCCCGCTGCACTGGCTGAGGCGATGGATCAGGAAGATTACTATGAAGATCGACAAGAAGGCTTGGGGGTGGAATTCCAAGCTGCTTTAGCAGCCGATCTAGACCGAATCCAACGCAACCCGGCTGCTGTGAAACGGTGGGACGGTTCGTATCAGAAACTGTTCATGAAGCGGTTTCCGTTCGCAGTGATATTTCGGGAACGAACCGATGCCATACGAGTGGTCGCGATCAAACACCACAGCCGCGATCCCGATTACTGGAAACACCGAATCACAAATGAGACCTGATATGCGTTCCGTATTTGCCATTGTCGCCATGCTTACCATAGTGGTGGCCGCACCCGCTCAGAACCCGGTGAAGATCGCCGTGTTCCCGCCGGAGATCCGGCTCGAATCCAAAGGCGATTCCCAATCGTTCCTCGTGCAGTCCACCTACGCCGACGGGCTGACCAAAGATGTCACCGCCGAGGCCCAAGTGAGCCTCGCCAACCCGGCCTTCGCCAAACTGGAAAAGAACGTCTGCTCACCCGTCGGCGACGGCGATACCGAATTGGTCGTGGCCTTCGGCGGGCATACCGTGAAGGTGCCCGTGAAGGTGACCCAAGCAGCGACTGAACGCCCGATCTCTTTCAAGAACGATGTGATGCCGGTGTTCATGCGTTCCGGGTGCAACCAAGGGGGTTGCCACGGTGCCGCCCGCGGCAAGGACGGCTTCCGCCTGAGCCTCTTCGGCTTCGACCCCGACGGCGACCACTTCCGCCTGACGCGGGAACTCCACGGCCGCCGGATCAACTTGGCGGAACCCAAGGCGTCGCTTTTGCTCGAAAAAGCGGATGGCAGTGTGCCGCACACCGGCGGCAAAAAATTCGCCGCCGGCGATCAGTACCATGCGGCAATCCTGCGTTGGCTGGAAGCCGATGCCCCGCTCGATCCCCCGGCGGTAGCCGTGCCGGTGGGGTTGGAAGTCTTCCCCCCGAATGCCGTGCTCGACGGTAAAGATTCCAAACAGCGATTGATCGTACGGGCGAAGTATTCCGATGGAACCGACCGCGATGTCACCGCCCTCACGCTGTTCATGACCAATAACGAAACCTCGGCCAAGATCGCCCCCGACGGCGACGGCGTCGTGACCGCCGGGGAACGCGGCGAAGCCTTCATCATGGCCCGCTTCCATACCTACACCGTAGGCGTGCCGTTCATCACGCTGCCAAAGGGTCAGCCGTTCGCGTGGCCAAACGTGCCAGAGAACAACTACATCGACAAACTCGTTCACGATAAATTGAAGAAGCTGCGCATCGAACCCTCCGGGCTGTGCGACGACACCACCTTCGCCCGCCGCGTATTCCTCGACATCACCGGCCTGCTGCCGACGCCGGACGAACTGGCCCGCTTCCTCATCAGCACGCTAGCCAACAAGCGCGAACTGCTCGTGGACGAGTTGTTGGAGCGCAAGGAATTCACCGAGATGTGGGTACTGAAGTGGGCCGAACTACTGCAAATGCGTTCCGACAACCAAGTCAGCCGTAAGGCGATGATGCAGTACTTCGGTTGGCTGCAGGAAAAGATCGGCAAGAACACCCCGACGAACGAATGGGTACGCGAACTTCTTTCCGCGAACGGGGGAACGTTCAAGAACCCAGCCACGAATTACTACCAAATCGAACGGGACATCGTGAAGGTGACGGAGAACGCCGCGCAGGTGTTCATGGGCATGCGGATCCAGTGCGCCCAATGCCACAACCACCCGTTCGACCGTTGGACGATGGATGACTACTACGGCTTCGCGTCGTTCTTCACGCAGATCGGCCGCAAAGGCACCGAGGATCAGCGCGAAATTATCGTGTTCAACAACAACGGCGGCGAGTTGAACCACCCCGTCCGCGGCAAGCCGATGAAGCCGAAGTTCCTTGGCGGCGCCGAACCGGACGTCGCCGGGAAGGATCGCCGGCAGGTCCTCGCCGATTGGCTGGCGTCGCCGGAGAACCCATACTTCGCCAAGAACCTCGCCAACATCGTTTGGTCGCACTTCTTCGGCCAAGGAATCATCAACGAAACCGACGATGTGCGGATCAGCAACCCCGCCAGCAATCAGGAACTGCTCGATGAAATGGCGAAGCGATTCACCGATTACAAGTACGACTTCAAGAAGTTGGTGAAGGACATCTGCGCGAGCCGAACGTACCAACTCGCCAGCCAGCCTGCGAAATCGAACGAAGCGGATACGCGGAACTTCGCCCGCGGGCCGATCCGACGCATTCGTGCGGAGACGATGCTCGACATCATCACGCAAGCGACCGACACGAAAAACAAGTTCCCCGGCCTGCCACTGGGTGCCCGCGCCGTGCAGATCGGCGACGGCACTATCAGCACCTACTTCCTCACCACGTTCGGACGGCCGATGCGCGATACGGTGTGTTCCTGCGAAGTGCGCTTGGAACCGACGCTCAGCCAGAGCCTGCACCTGATGAACGGCGAGACCGTGGCCGGGAAGATTTCCGCGGGCAACCTCGTGGGCAAGATGCTCCAGGAGAAGAAGCCGGCGAATCTGATTATCGAAACGATCTTCCTGCGAGCCTTGAGCCGGGCACCACGACCGGAGGAGATGACGAAGCTGCTGGCCGCGGTCGAAGCGAACCCCAATAAGCAGCAAGCCCTCGAGGATGTGTTCTGGGCCGTGATGAACTCTCGCGAGTTCATGTTCAACCATTAAGGGAAACGTCCATGTCCACGAAAGAAGCCATCCTAGAGATGGTGCAACAAATGCCTGAAGACACAACGATCGACGATGTCATGGACGAATTATTTGTCCGGCAGAAAATCGAACTCGGCTTGGAACAGATCGAGCGTGGCGAGGGTGTGCCCCACGAAAAAGCCAAGTTGGAGTTGCAACGATGGCTGAAGTGATTTGGTCGCCCGAAGCCATCCAAGATGTCTCCGGAATCGGCAACACTATCGGAAGGACTTCAGAATCGTATGCAAGTTCGGTTGTTTCGAAGATTTTCCGGGTCGTCGATTCCTTGCAAACGTTGCCGGAATCGGGATCGGAAGTTGAAGAATATTTGAATCCTGAAATCCGCGAGCGGTTGTCGGGTAAATATCGAATCATCTATCGGTTGCGATAGAATGTGGTGGAAGTTCTCACGGTCATCCATGGCTCCCGGCGACTTCCGATACTTCTTGGGTAAAAACGCGGCAACCAAGCGTTTAAAATTGCCGATCGTGCAATGAGCTTCAATTCTCAGGGCCGTGAGTGAATCTTGAAGCCGCAATAGCCTAGTGCGTTTCCGGTTCGATCTCGTTCCGGTGGCATACCACTACCGTTATCCTTTCACACCGGATGGTGTATATGTGTTTTTCGGCAACATACCCAACATGCCGGGGCATTGTGTTGTCGCCGATCGCAAATCCGGTCGGATCCACTCCGGATACCACACGGAATGGTTTGCGGAAATTCCGTTAGACGAAATATAGCTAACTCGCGTTATCACGAAGAGGTTTCCTAATATGCATCGCTCAATTCTGCTCCAAGCCGCGGTGTTCGCGAACATCTTCCTCCTCGCCGCCTCGATCGCACACGCCGATCCGAAGACACCCACGTACGCGGACGACGTAATGCCGATCCTCAAACAGCATTGCAACAATTGCCACGGCAACGACAAGCAGTCGGCGGGGTTGAACTTGGCCAGCATGGCCACGCTGAAGGAGGGCGGCTCCTCCGGCGAAGTGGTGAAGGCCGGCCACCCGGACAAATCCCGGCTCTTCACGCTCACGGCCCACAAGGAAAAGCCCGAAATGCCACCGAAGGCGGCCAAGATTCCGGACGGGCAGATCGAAATCCTCCGGCTCTGGATCGAACAAGGCCTGCGCGAGAACTCCGGCAGCAAGGTGAACATTCCGGAGAAGCCAAAGGTGGACATCGGCGTGAAGAACGTGGGCAAGGGCAAACCCGAAGGCCCGCCGCCAATGCCGATGGCGGGGAAATTGAAGGGCGATCCGCTCCAACGCACACGCAGGCCGGGAGCGGCGCTGGCGATGGCCGCGGCGCCGTGGTCGCCGCTGGTGGCCGTGGGGGGAACCAAACAAATCTTGCTCTTTCACACGGATTCCGGCGACCTGCTCGGGGCATTGCCCTTCGAGCACGGTCAAATTCAAAGCCTGCATTTCAGCCGCAACGGCAAGTTCCTGCTCGCCGCGGGCGGTCGCGGTGGCGCCTCCGGCAAGGCCGTGCTGTTCAACATTGAAACGTGCGAGAAAGTAACCGAAGTGGGCATCGAAACAGATTCGATCCTCGCGGCCGACGTCTCGCCCGATCAGACGCAAATCGCCGTGGGTTCGCCTTCCAAGCTCATCCGCATCTACAACACGACCGATGGCAGCGTCGCCCGCGAAATCAAGAAGCACACCGATTGGGTCACCGCGGTCGAGTTCAGCCCCGATGGCGTGCTGCTGGCCACGGGCGACCGCAGCGGTGGCCTTTTTGCATGGGAGGCCTCCACCGGCCGCGAGTTTCACGCCCTCCGCGGCCACACCGGCATGATTACGGACATCTCCTGGCGCGGCGATGCCAACGCGATGGCCACCTCCAGCGAAGATGGCACCGTCAAGCTGTGGGAAATGGAGAATGGCACCGCCACCAAGAGTTGGGCCGCACACGGCGGGGGTGCCACGAGCGTGAAGTTCAGTTACGATGGCAAGCTCGTCAGCACCGGCCGCGATAAGCTCGTGAAAGTATGGGATGGCAACGGCGGGTTGCTCAAACAGTTTGCCGAGGCTTTCCCCGATCTCGGTTTGAAGGTCGCATTCACCCACGACAACGCCAAGGTGATCGCTGGCGATTGGGCCGGCAACTTGAAGGCGTGGAGCCTTGAAGGGAAGGTGCTCTTCGCCGCGGATACCAATCCGGCCCCACTGGCCGAGCGCATCAAAGCCATGGAAGCCGCGCTCGCGGCCGCTGAGTCGAAACAGAAGCAAGCACAAGCCGCATTCGCAGCGGCGGAAGAAAACGCGAAGAAATCGCAAGCCGGGTATGCGGCGGCGCAAGCGAACGTGGCGAAGCTCAGCGCCGATATCGTGGCGGCGAACAAAACCGCCGCCGAGAAAGCCAAGGCTGCAGAAGTTGCTGCGGCGGCAATTGCGCCCAGTAAGGCGGAACTCGAACAGAAAAAAGTGGTACATACCACGGCCGTAACGATGGAGAAGAAAATCGCTGCCGATGCGGTGCGGCTGACGGAACTCGTGAGCAAAAGTGCGGCAGCAACCAAGGAGTTGGAGAAAACGGTTGCGGATCACGATGCGGCGAAAAAGTCGATCGAAGCTGCGGAGGCATCGATCCGCACAGCGGAGGCAAATTTCAATTCTGCCACGAAAGCGGCTTCGGAAACAACGATGGCCTCTGCGGAAGCGCAAAAGTTCGCGGCGAGCCTACCACCCATGTTGCCCCCTGCCCAAGCCGCCGTGATGCCCGCCCAGCTCGCGGCGGAAGCCGCTGCCAAGGCGGTTGAACCGGTGAAGGCGGCGTTGGATGCGGCCAACTCGGAGGTTGCGGAGTTGAAGAAACGATTGGAAGCGATGAGAGCAAAGAAGTGAATCTTTCCGAGCAGGAAGCGTAAGCAAAAATTCCTCAAGACTCAACAAAAGTCTCGTCGCGAACGCTTGCGGCTCGGATCAAGAAACGTGTTATGCCTTCAGCATGCCGACGCTCTTGGCGTATTCGAAGATGCCTCCGGCTTCGATGATCGGCATTACGTCGCCGAGCGATTTGAGCTTCCACGAATCGCCGGTGGTGAGGTTGTGGATCTCGTTCTTTTCTAAGTCGACGCGTAATACGTCGCCCGTGCAAACCGTTTCGCACAGCCGCACCTCGGATTCCAACGGCAACAGGAACGCTCCGTTCACCGAATTGCGGTAATAAATCCGGGCGTAGAACTCGGCAATCACCGCGAGAATGCCCGCCGCGGCGAGGGCAATCGGGGCGTGCTCCCGGCTGCTGCCGCAACCGAAGTTTTTGCCGGCGACGATGATCTTGTAAGGCGAGATAAAATCATCGGTACTATCATGAAAGGGTATGTGCCCCTTGGGTAAACCGCCTTGACTGGCGGGCACGCCGCTGAGTGCGAATTTACCGAACATCCGATATTCTTCCGGGATGCCCGGATTGTACGTGAGGTATTGGGCGGGAATCATCTGATCGGTATCGACGTTATCTCCCAACACGTACACCGGGCCTTCGATAATCTTCGGAATCATTGTCATCTCTCCATCGCGGGATAGAACTAGTTTACGGGAAAAGGGTCTGGCCGTCGAATACAAGGCCTTCGTTTGCCTGTCGATATTCCGGACGTTTTTTGGGAATAGATGGCGGTAGAAAGAATTATCGTGCTACAATGTTAAGCAACGGTGAATAATGCGATCACCAACGGGCAATAGTCATATTTCTCCACTCGAGTTCAGTTACAATCATGCGAGCAAGGCTAACGGTCGAATCGGGCGATTGTACCCCGAATGCGGTGGATCTTCTCCCTGGCACCACGATCACCATCGGGCGCAGCCGAGACAATCTCCTCGTCATTAAAGACGACCTCACGTCCCGATTGCACGCCAAACTCTTTTTCGAGGATGGCAAATGGATGGTTCGTGATTTCGGCCTCAACGGTACGAAACTCGGCGGTCATCGCATCAACAACATTGCCGAGTTGAATGAAGGGGCGGAACTCCAAATCGGCCACACGCGATTCCGCTACCATATCGGAGCGGTGGCGGGTGCTCCCGTTACGGTTCCGGCAAACCGTGCGTTGGTCGGTGCCGGGAAAGTATCCCAGCCCGAAACCAAAGATGCTTCCGGCAGCGGTTCCGGCTCGGCCCAGCGTACCCGCGCCGAGAAAGAAACCCGAACCCAAAAGTACCAACCCCGCGACACGGTCGTTTCGGTCGCTTCCGGCGGTAACACGCTCCCCGAGGCGAACGAAGACGATACCAGCTTGCGGGCCGACGAACTCGTCGCGCTCTGCAAATATATGACGGCCGCCGCGGCCATCACCGATCCGCAAATACTCATCCGCCTCAGCCTGCAAACGGCGTTGAATCAAACCTCGGCCGCACTCGTCGGTTTCCTCAGCCTCGATCCCGCCGAGCCGATCGTCAAACTCGTGCTGCCCGACAAGGCGGCCGTCGATGTTCCACTCAGCATGCGATTGACGGAAAAAGTCCGCGATACCAAGAAGCCCTTTTGGTTGTTCGGGGATCATCAAACGGCCTTGGACACCGAAAGCCTGTCCTCGTTCAGCGACGCGATTTGCCTGCCCGTACACGGGATTCAAGGCGAACCTTTGGCGGCGATTCACGCTTACAAAACCGGGCGCGGCTTCACCGAACGCGATCTCAAATTCTTGGAAGCCGTGGCCGGTTACCTCTCCCCTTGTATCGACGGATTGCGAAACCGACGCAGCTTGGAAGCCGAGAACTTGCGGTTGCGTGGCTCCGCTGCCACGGCCGACGAATTGATCGGCGATAGCTCCGCGATGATGAACCTCCGCCAGCAGATCGGCCGCTCGGCGCCGATGCCCTTCACCGTACTCATCCAAGGCGAAAGCGGTTCGGGCAAGGAACTGGTGGCGCTCGCGCTGCACCGCCACAGCCAGCGGGCGAGCGGCCCGTTCGTGGTGGTGAACTGCGCCGGCATCGCTCCGGCGATGCTCGAAGGCGAACTCTTCGGATACCGCAAAGGCGCTTTCGCCGGGGCCGACCACGATCATTTGGGCCTCTTTGAACAAGCCGACGATGGCACCATTTTCCTCGACGAAGTGGCCGATCTCTCGTCCGAATGCCAAGCCAA
The DNA here is from genome assembly GCA_038211045.1 of Gemmatales bacterium. Lineage (GTDB taxonomy): Bacteria > Planctomycetota > Planctomycetia > Gemmatales > Gemmataceae > JALHQU01. The sequence goes on along the minus strand of JBBQWA010000047.1, from coordinate 555 downwards.
ATTGTTGCGGATCATCGAAGGGAAGACCTTCCGCCCCGTAGGTGGTACCCGCGATATGACGCTCGATGTGCGGGTGATCGCGGCCACCAGCCACGATCTCGATGGGGAAGTGAAGATCGGCCGGTTCCGCCAAGATTTGCTCTTCCGTTTGAAGGTGATCCCCATTCGAGTCCCGCCGTTGCGGGAGCATCCGGAAGACATCGTCGAGTTGGCACGTTTTTTCCTCGAACGCCTCTCGGTGCAATGCCGGCGGCAGTTCCGCCTCACGCCCGAAGGGGAACAAAAACTCTACGGCTACCGTTGGCCGGGGAACGTTCGCCAATTGCGGGCGGTTCTGGAAAGCGCCGCGGTGATGAGCGACGACGACGCCATTGGCGCCGATGCGATCCCGCTGAATGGAACCGCGGAAACCCCGGCCGTTCTAATGTCGTCGCCCCTCGATGCCCCCGCGAGCCTCGATATCGACGACATCGAAACTTGGGCGATTCTCAAAGCCCTCCGGCAAACCACCGGCAACGTCAGCCAAGCCGCCAAGGTGTTGGGCATCAGCCGGGA
>JBBQWA010000046.1:0-18332 GCA_038211045.1 Gemmatales bacterium | reverse complement strand
TCAGCCCGCCGCACCGACGATCGCCGTGGGAACCGGATCGTCGTCGAACGCTCCTTCATCCGAGGTGATGATCTCGATCTTACCATCCGGCGTGATCGCCAGCGTGTGTTCGACGTGAACGCTCGGAAGCCCGTTGCGGGTGACTACCGTCCAATGATCGCGGAGCGTCACCACTTCCGCCGTGCCCATGTTCACCATCGGTTCGATCGCCAACACCAAACCCGGTTCGAGGCGGAAATCGCTCTTGCGGGTTTCCTTCGTGACGTAGTTCGGCACTTGCGGATTCTCGTGCATTACGCGGCCGATGCCGTGCCCCACAAAGTTCGTAACCACATAAAACCCGGCTTGTTCTACGTGCTTCTGCATCCGGCTGGCGATTTCGCTCCACCAGCGCCGCCGGGGAAGTTCGTCGATGGCGATCTGCAGGGTTTCCTCGGCGACTCTCAGCAAACGCAGGCGTTCCGGCCGAACCGTGCCCACCGGAATCGTAACGGCGCGATCGGCGCACCAGTTGTTCAACCGGCAGGCCGTATCCACGCTGAGCAAATCGCCATCCTTCAAGGGGCGATCCGAGGGAATACCGTGGACGACCATCTCGTTCACGCTCATGCAGGTGACCGTGGGAAACGGCACTTTGCCGGGGTACCCTTTGAACAACGGCGTGGCGTTGTGCTTCATGTAGAAGGCTTCGACCTCCCGATCGATATCGACGGTGCGGGCACCCGGCACGGCCATATCGCGGCAAATCTTGAGCGCCCGCGCCACCAGTTTTCCGGCTTCGCGCATCATGCCGAACTCGCGCACCGATTTCAACTCGGGCGGCTTGCTGTTCGGCTTTTGAAACATCGCATTCATCGGGAATTCGAACTCCTGTATCAGTTCTGTTAGAGCCGGAAGCGTCAGCGACGATGCTTGCGGTCCGATTTAAAAATACCGTCATCGTGTCAGCCGCGTTATCACGAACGTCGCTCACGTTTCCGGCTCGGGAAATTACGTCAACCTCGCCACAATCGCTTCGTACACCGCGTCTGCCGGTTCCATCGCGTTCACATCTCGGCTGAGGCCCGCGCGGCGGTAATACTCGATCAACGCGGCCGTGTTCTTATGGAACTCGTTCAATCGTTGGCGGATCGTCGCTTCGCGGTCGTCGTCCCGCAGCGTCAACTCTGCGGAACATTTGCTGCAGCGGCCATCGGCTTTCGGCGGTCGGAATCCCAAGTTGTACACGGCGGCGCAGGCCGCGTTCGAGCAGATCCGCCGGCCGCCGATCCGCCGCACCACTTCGTCGTCCGGGATGGTGAGGTTCACGACCGCATCGAGCTTGAGGTACTCCTGGTGGAGTAAGGCATCGAATGAAACCGCCTGCGAATAGGTTCGCGGGTAGCCATCCATCAGGAACTTTTCCGGCCGCTCGGTGCGGAACAACTCGGCGACCAGTTCGTTCACCATCGCATCGGGGGCGAGCAAACCCTTGGCGAGCAGGGGTTCCGCTACGCTACCGGCGGGGGATTTCGAGCGGATCGCTTCGCGGAGCAACTGGCCGGTGCCGATACTCGCGAGGCCGAGGCGTTCGCAAAGCCATTCCGCTTGCGTGCCTTTTCCACTTCCGGGGGGGCCGACGAGAACCAAACGCATGAACCGATCCTTGAACCTCGTGCCGCCGCCCGCGGCGGGAAAAGATTATTCTCGGAATCATCGCCATTCCAGCAAGGGCAACGGTGCGCTTTCACCCTTCTGCGGTGCCCAAACCGTGTTCCTCGATCTTGCGGTAAAGCGAACTCACGCCGATGCCGAGCCTCTTCGCGGCGTCCTTTTTCTCAGGCGTTTCCACGAGGATGCGTTCGAGGTGCATCCGCTCGAATCGAGCGTACGCCTCGGCGAGATTCTCCACCGCGAACGGGCTGAGGGGCGAAGCCGGGCCGCCGGGAAGGTCGCACGCTTGCACGAGCGGCGGTTCGCCGAGGATCGCGGCCCGTTGCATGGCGTTATCCAACTCGCGGATGTTCCCCGGCCACGGGTTCGCCAACACCGATTGCATCGCCTCGCGGCTCAGCCCCGAAAAGCCCTTGCCCATCGCGTTCGAGTGCTTCGCCAATAAGAACTCGGCGAGTTCGGGAAGATCCTCCACCCTTTCTCGGAGCGATGGGAGCGTGAGGGCCATCACGTTCAAGCGGTAGTACAAATCGTTGCGGAAGCGCCCCCCGGCCACTTCCTTGGCGAGATCCTTATTCGTCGCGGCGAGAATCCGCGCTTGGAACTTCACCGGTTCGCTTGCCCCCACCGGCAGGATTTCCTTCTGTTCGATGGCCCGCAGCATCTTGGCTTGGGTGGCCGGCGGCAACTCGCCGATTTCATCGAGGAAGAGCGTGCCCTCCCCGGCGGCAACGAACACGCCGGGGGTGTCCTTGTCCGCCCCGGTGAACGCTCCCTTGCGGTGGCCGAAGAGTTGGTTTTCGAGCAAGTCGGCGGGGATAGCGGCGCAATTGAGCGCAAGGAACTTGCCGGAGGTTGGCTTCGCGGCTTGAGCCATGCGGTGGAGGGCGCGGGCCAGCAGTTCCTTTCCGGTGCCGCTTTCGCCGAGGATCAGCACCGTCGAAGGCGTAGGGGCCACCTTGCGGGCGAGATCCATCGTCCGTTTCATCGCGGCACTGCGGCCGAGTACCATCTCGGGGTGGGTTTCCGCTTCGCGGTGGAGTTCGCGGCGCAGCCATTGATTTTCGAGGCGGACGTCGCGTTGTTCCAACAACCGCCGGATTTTTCGGCTCACTTCGGGGAGCAGGATCGGCTTCATCAAATAATCTTGCGCCCCTTTTTGGAACGCTTCCACCGCAGTCTCGACTGTCGCGTAGGCCGTGATTAGCACCACGAAGGTTTCGGGGTTGAGTTGGAGCAAACGTTGAAGCACATCCAAGCCATCGATGCCGGGAAGGTTGATATCGCAGAGGGCGACGTCGAACGCCCGCTTCCCGGCGAGTTCCAGCCCGGCTTCGCCGGAAGCGCAGGCGGTCGCCTCGAACCCTTCCTGCTGCAAGAATTCGGCGAGCGTATCGCGGATCAGCGGTTCGTCGTCGATCACCAAAATGGATGCAGGCATAATTACCTCAACAATTAGCGCCCGGTGAAAGGGTCACCGTAGGCGGGCCGCACCGGGGGTTGGTCAAATGCCACCCGGTGCCGTCCCCGATGGGGAACGTTTTCGCCGGGGGCTAAATGTCCAGTCGGCAGCACCACCCGGAAGGTCGCGCCTTCCCCGACGATCGAGTTCACTTCCACCGTGCCGCCGTGGGCTTCCGCGATGCGTCGGATCACGAACAAGCCCAAGCCGGTGCCGTGCCGCTTGGTCGTGAAGTATGGGCGGAACAACTTGGCTTGTATGTCCGGGGGAATCCCTTGGCCGTCGTCGGTCACGGCGATGGCGAGCATCCCCGCATCGCACTCGGCGGTCACTTCGATCTTTCCCCCTTTGCCGGTCGCGTCGATGGCGTTCAGTACGAGGTTGAACACCACTTGCACGAGTTGATCGCGCACACCTTGGATCGGGGGAAGTTCGCCCGTCACACTCCATGATAGCTGGCGGTTCTTGCCCCCCTTGTAATACTTGGCGATGCCGAGGGCTTCTTCGAGCACGTCGCGCACGTCGAGCCGGCCGCGCTCTTCGGAGGCCGGGCGGCTGAAGAGGATCAACTCGCGGAGAATCTTTTGAATGCGGCTGAGTTCACCGGTCACGAGTGTGAGCTTCTCGCGGGTGTAGTCGTCGAGGTCGCGGCGTTCCAACATTTGCACGACGCCACTGATACCGGTGAGCGGGTTGCCCACTTCGTGGGCGATGCCCGCGGCCAGCAAGCCGAAGGCCGCCATCTTTTCCTGGTGGAGCACCTGCGCTTGGGATTCTTCGAGCTGTTTGGTGCGATCCGATATCCGCGATTCGAGTAGGCTCTGATTCTCTTGGAGGGCATCGTTCAACTGGCGGAGTTCGTCGCCCGTACGTTTGAGCAATCGCGCCAGCGCCCCGGCGGCCCACGTCACCCACACGAGGATCGCCAGCGTGAGCAGGAACGGCGAAAGATCGGCATCGGCGGGCGGATCGGCGAGCGCGAGGGAACCGTAACTGAGGCAATCGAGGCCGAAGGTGAGGAAGGTGACGCGCGGGGAATGCCGCATCGCGCAGCAGATCAGCGAGAGCAGGTAGTAGAAGCGGAACGGGCTATCCAGCCCGGTGTCATAGTGGCAGAGCAGGCCGATGAAGAGGGCTTCCATCGCCGAGATGAGTAGCGGCCAATCGCGGAGAAAGAGCCGGCCGCGCAGGTAAAACACGGTGTTGAAGGCAGTGAAGCCTAGGCCGAGTGAAAGGATCGCATACAGCGCGGCGGGATCGCGGGACTGTGCCCCGACGGCCACGAGCAACCACCCCACGACGAGGCCGAACCAGCGGATGCTGAGGGCGATGGCTTCCGCGGCGAGATCGATACTGCGGGGCGGTGCCGGCGGAGCGAGGAACGAAAGCATGGGGATAGTGTAGGGGGCACATCCGAGCCGGAAGCGTGAGCGACGATGCAACTTTGATCGTCGCTTACGCTTCCGGCTCGGTTTCTAATCGTGCCGCAGCGCTTCAATCGGATCGAGCTTCGCCGCGCGCCACGCCGGGTACAAGCCGAAGAACACCCCGACCAACACCGAACCGCCCACGGAACCGAGGATCGACCACCAACTGATGACTGCGGGGAGCTTATTCTCGAACAGTGCCGCAATCGGCGGCACGCCGAAGATCATCGCCATGGCCGCGGCCACACCCATCAGGCCGCCCACGCTCGTTTGCACGGCCGCTTCCACGAGAAATTGCGTGATGATGTCGCGCCGTTTGGCCCCGAGTGCCCGGCGGATGCCGATCTCCCGCGTCCGTTCGGTCACGGTGGCGAGCATGATATTCATGATGCCGATGCCACCGACGATCAACGAAATGCTGGCGATCATCACGAGCAAGATCGTGAAGCGATCTTGGGCGCGCTCGGCCTCTTCGAGTTTATCCAAGGGCACCGTCACGGCCCAATCTTCCGTGATGTGGTCTTCCTTCAATAAGGAACGGATCGCGTTCCCCACGGCCCGCACCCGTTCCCGCCCCTCGCTGGTATCGAAATCGGCATCGATGGTGAGCGTCACTTGGCTGAGTTCGATCCGTTCGCCGGAGCGGGAACCGGCGCTCCGCAGGAACACCGTTTGACCGATTCGCACCTTGCCCGTATCGAATGGGATGTAAACATCCTGATTGAAATCCTCGGCCGCTTGGCTTCCGCCGCTACCGCCGGTGGGCATCCGATCGGCCACGATGCCGATGACGCGGTATTCTTGGCCGCGGATCACGATCGGCCTGCCGACCGCATCTTCGAAGGGGAAAAGCCGATCGGCGATCTTGGCACCGAGCACGCAGTAGTTCATCTTTTTCAAGTTATCGTCGTCGTCGAGGAAGCGGCCCCGGTTCATTGCGAGCTTGTTCACGTCGAGGTAATCTTCGGTGGTGGCGACCAAGCGCCCGTTGGTGCTGCGATCGAGGTAGCGGAATTCAGAAGGAAAAACGCGCATCGGAACGATGCGGGTGATAACGTTACCGAAGGTGCCGATGCGATTCAAGTCGCTGAGTTTCAGGCCGTAGATGGCGACGAACGCCTTCGAGGCGCTCGCGCTGCCCTCCGGCGGCTTGACGCTGCGGATCACGATGTTCGTGGCCCCTTGGCGTTTGATGTCTTCGAGGGCATCTTGCATCGAGCCTTTGCCGAAGGCGATGAGCGCGATCACGGCCGAAGTGCCGATGATGATGCCGAGCACGGAGAGGAACGCCCGCAGTTTGTGTAGCCAAAGGCTGCGCACGGCGAGAACGAAGCTGCGGCGGAACTTGGTGAAATCGATGAGCTTCCCTTGGCCGGTCTCGGGCCGCGGGGCAACGGGTATATCGCGGATATCCATTTTCAAATCCATTTGCCACAGAGACACAGAGAACACCGAGAAGAAGCAGAGAAGGATGATCGTGGATACGAATGGAAGCTCCGCCCGAAACAACGATCCTTCCGTATTTCTCTCTTCTCTGTGTCCTCTGTGTCTCTGTGGTGAAATAATCAAAAATTACCTGTACCCCAGCGGGCTGGCGTTGCGAACGTCGGTTTCCACTTGGCCATCGCGGAGGCGGATCACCCGCCGGGCCCACTCGGCGATGTCGTTTTCGTGCGTCACCATCACGATCGTCTTACCCGCCTTGTTCAAGTTGGTAAGCATTTCCATAATCTCTACGCTCGTTCGGCTGTCCAAGTTCCCGGTCGGTTCATCGGCGAGGAGCACGTGCGGATCGTTCACCAAAGCGCGGGCGATGGCCACGCGCTGTTGCTGGCCGCCGGAGAGTTGCAATGGTCGGTGGTCGAGCCGGCTGCCCAATCCCACCATCTCGGCGAGGGCCACGCAGCGGGCGTTCGTGGTCGCATCGAGTTTCACCCCTTGGTATATCAGCGGCAGTTCGATGTTTTCCACCACGGTGTACTGCGGCAGCAAGTTGTACGCTTGGAAGATGAAGCCGAGGTAGCCGCTGCGCACTTCCGAGAGTTGATCGTCACTCATCGTTGCGACGTCCCGATCGCGCAGGGAGTAACGTCCGGAGGTGGGCCGATCGAGGCAACCGAGGATGTTCATCAGGGTGCTTTTGCCGGAACCGGACGGCCCCATTAACGCGACGAAATCCCCCTCGTCGAACGAAAGATCGATCCCCTTCAGCACGTTGACGGTGACGTCGCCGAGGTAGTAGTTTTTGACGAGATCGGCGACTTCGACGATGGCGGGCATAGGTTCCGTGCATTTCACCCTCTCTCCTTGGGGAGAGGGTATAACCATTTAATTCGTCTTCGGTTGCGGCACACCCGCGCCGGGGGTTTTCGGGTTCCCGCCCTTCGATTTATCGTTGGTTTTCCCGTTGCCGCCGCGGGGGCCGCGCGGGGCTTCGGATTCGTCGCGGGTCTTGGCTTTATCCCCCACGATCACCTTCGGGTTCAGCACCACGAGATCCCCGGCTCGGATTCCGCGCTTCACTTCCACCATTTTGTCGTTGAACAATCCGAGTTCCACCTCGCGCTCTTCGGGCGTGCCGCCGTTCATCACGAAGAGTTTACGCGTGTCCCCGAGATCGGCGCCGCCGACCACGGCTTGGATAGGCACCGTGAGCACCTTGGTCTCGGCGGGATCGACTTGGATCGTCACCTCGGCGCTCATATCGGGTTTCAGCCCTTGCATTTCGCCTTCGTCGATGCTGATGATCGTGGGGTACAGTTTGACATCGCTGCTGAAGAAATCCGCGGAGGACGACACGAGGGCCACGGTCTTCACCCGGCCCTTGTAGACGCGATCGGGGAAGGAATCGACGCGGACGATGGCCGGTTGCCCCTGGCTCGCGATCGTGTATTCCTTGTCCCGCACCGAGTCGCGCAGGGAGTTCCAGTAGTAGTCGCTCTGCGAGAACAACCGGCTGAAGGCGTGCGGGTTGGTCAAGAAGCCGAAGTTCAACGTCTTCGCCATTTCGGTGGGGCGGCGGTCGTCGCCTTTGACGCGCGAGACGAGCGCTTCGTGAATCTTGGCGGTCGTTTGCATATGGGCGAGGTCGGGGATGCGGAGCAACTTCTGCCCTTCCTTCACCTGTTCACCCACGGCGATCAACCCCTGCGACGAACTGCCGTAGCGGCTCGAAGACGAGGGATCTTTGTAATACACCACCATCCCGGCTTGCGGTGCCACGACTTTGCACGCGGCGAGTTGCAACTGGATTTCGTGGAACTTATCGAGTTCCTGTTGGAGAATGAGGCTGTTGGTTTGCAACTCGGCTTCGAGTTGCACCTGCTTGGCGTGGGCTTGCAGCACGGCCTGTTCGTACCCCGCCTTGGCCACTTCGAAAAGGCTCAACAAATTCGTGAGTTCGCGGGCGCGGGTGAAGTTTTCGAGGGCGTACTTTTCGGCTTGCAGCTTGCCGTAGTTATCGAGGGCGCTATCGAGCTTGGAGCGTTCGACCTTCGCTTGGCTCGGGGTGAGGTAGCCGAGTTTTACGGCCCGCTCGGCCCACGCGCTGCGATCCCGGTAGGCTTCGAGATCGGATTCGGCGAGTTTGAGCCGGCCGGAAACATCGTCGAACTTCATCCGGTATTCGCCGCGTTCGATGATCGTGGCGGGTGCCATGGCGATCGCCCCGAGGGCATCGAGGCTGGCTTCCCTCCGGACGCCGAGGAACTTTTCGAGATCGAGTTCGGCCACCTTCAATGAAGCGAGTTTGGCGGCGAGATCGGAATCGTTCACTTTCAATTGAATCGCGAGGTCTTCCTTCGCCTTGATGAACAGCGAGTTGGCCTTGGCCACGAGGATGCTCTGCGATTGCTCTTGATCTTTGAGCGCGGAATCGTCGAGGTCGAGGATCGGATCGCCTTTGCCCACGAGGGTGCCGTCGTCGATCACCCATTTGATGGTGCTGGAGAATGTGCCTTTGGAACCGGCTTTCACTTTGCAGACGACATCGATGTTGTTGGAACTTTCGAGCGTGCCGCGTTCGACCACCGTGACCGGCAGGTACTCTTCCCGAACGAGGTGCGTGAGCAAATCCTCGCGCTTGGGCTTGAACATGGCGGGGAGGTACACGGCCGCAACCACCCCACCGCCGATGAGTATACCGGTTACTATGCCGATCAGAACCCAAGTCCGAGTTCGGCCGTCACGACGGCGGTTTCTCCAGCGTGGGGAGCGCGAGGGGCGGGAACGGGTCGAGGCCGCCGACATCGAGTGGGATGGGGGCGGGGAGCTGTTCGGGCTGGGGGCCTGCGGAGCCGGGAAGATCGCTGGGGCGTGGGTAGGAGTCATTGATCCAATTCCCTCGTTCATCTGGGGAGAGCAGTTCGAGGTCGAGGTAGAGCTCAATCCGCGCCGTGTGGTAGTTGATCCAAGCCGTGTACAGATCGTTCTGGGCCGAAACGAGGGCCGCTTGCGCTTCGAGCAGTTGCTGCGTGAGGGCGGCAACGGTTCCGGCGGTATCGGGGGCCTTCGGGTCGGGCGGGGCGAGGAAGGTACTTTGGGCGTTGTCCACCTGCGAGTACGCCAATTCTACGGCGCGCTGCTGCACTAAGTATACCTGATAAAGTTGCCGAACCGTACGCAGATCGGTGCGAGAATCGGTAACTATGTTGTCTTCAAATGCTTGCAGAGAGCGCCTTTGACGCTGATACGAGATCAGCGCCGCCCGGTAAGCGTTCCGTTCCGCCCGGCGAACGAACGGCGGCTCCAACCGGAATCGGATCTGATTCAGCGTGTTGCTGGCCCGGAAATTGAAGGGTTGGGAAGCATTCGCGGTGGTCGTGGCGTTGATGTCGTACTGCACGTCGACGAACCCTTGGAGCGAGTTCGCCTGTACGGCCAGCTGCCGCCACGCATCCACGACCAATCCGCGGGCGTTCATCAGTTCCAGCCGATTTTTCAACGAAACCTCGGCCACTTTCCCGTAGGCCTCATCCAACGAGACGCGCAACAAATCCGAATCTTCGACCACGATGCCGGGCGTATCGGGCCAATCTTTGCGAACCGCGTTGAGCCGTTGGTTCCGGGCCACGATGCCGAGGAGTAGCCCGGCATCGAGCGCGGCTCGGAAGGCTTGGCTGCGCTCGCCGGGTTGGCGCTCGGCGGGGTGCCGCAACCACGGCTGCGTTTCGAATTGCCGGAGGGCCTGCTCGAAGCGCAACCGGTCGATCTCTGCTTCGATGCCGTTCAGTCGTTCCTCTTCATCGGCCGGGGGCATTTCGGATTTCGCTTGGCGGCCCGCTTTTTCGCCGAGTAGTTTCCGCCGGAGTTCCAAGGCATCGGCGAGGCGTTGGCGCAGCGTATCGTCCGGGAGCGACTTGAGGTTCGCTTCGATCTTCGGCCATTCCATCGCCAGCGGAGTGCCCTTCGCCAGCGGGCTTGCCGTGAGCAGTTTCGCCCAGCGCCGGCGGTATTCCCCCACCGCTTCTTTCGGATCGTACTTGGCCGCGTCTTTCTCCAACGCCCGGAGCTGATCGTACACTTCTTCGAAGCGCTTCAGTTGCTTGCGCAACGGGCGGATCGGTTCGTCGTCGAGTTCCAAGGGCAGGGTCGCGGGCACGCCGAGTTGCACTTTGAAGTTATCGATGCTGTCGATGTACTCTTGGTTGCGGCGGAGTACCACGGCCCGGCTTTGCAACAAGCGCTGTTCGACGCGGGAGACTTGCAACTCCGTCACGCCGCCCCCTTCCTTGAGGTTCTGGAAGAGCCGCAGGAAGTTCTCGATCTGAGCGATGTTCCCCTGTTCGTTCTGGTAAATCGCCGAGCGCAAGAGCACCGGCAGATACCCGGCGGGGTTGGCCGTGAGGTTGTTGCCGATGCCGCGGCCGAGGTTCACCGAGAGGCCCTGCAAACCATAGGGGTTGTTCGTGTAACCCCCGCCACCCGCCATCGCGTAATAGAACACGGATCGGAAGCGGGCGTACGAACGGATCGCATAGAGCATGGTGCGTTCGGATTGCGTGAGCGCTTCGAGGTTCACCGCCATGCCACCGCCGCGGAGGAACGGTTGAATGAACGTGAGGCCGGTGTTGCCGAGGCTCACGGTCGGCCGGCCGTCGGCCAAGTTGAATACGATCTGGTTCGCCAACTGTACGATCAGCGTCGCCCCGGTGGCAAAGCGTTGGGTGAAGCCGATGGTGGCGGTGTTCGCCCATCCGCTACTGGCATCGGTGCGATCGGCCCCGACCCATGTTCGGATGAGTTGATCGGAGGCGAACGCTTGGGCCGAGAATTGGAAACGCTGCAAACTCACCGGCAACGCCGCGAGGTAGAGGTCTTCCCGGCGATCTTGGTATTCGCGGCTATTGTACAAACCGAGTTCGAGCGATTGTTCCAACTTGATGCGGAAGGTGGGTTCGTCGGATTTCAGAGCATTCGCCCCGTCGATGCCGGAAGCGTCAGCGACGGGAGCTGTTGCACCGTCGCTCACGCTTCCGGCTCGGATTTCATATTGCGCGGAGGCGCGGTTCTGAGCATCCCATTCTTGAATCTGCTTGAGGTAGCCATCCCCTTCGGATCGGCCGACTCCACCGCGACCGGGGCGTTGCGGGTTGGGCGAAAGCAGCTTGGCAGCATAATCGTCGGGCGGGTAAGGCGGAAAATCGGGGTTGGAGCAATTGGGTTCCGCGAACCTCGCCCGGCCATCCGGGTAGACGTACCAATTCTTCACCTGCCACTCGGGGAAAATGTTCTTCTGCGAGATGATCGCTTCGACATCATTATCCGCGCGCTCCCGATACGCTTGGCGCGAGCACCCGGCGCCTACAAGTACCGCGAGAATCAGTCCGAACGAACGAACTTGAACCGAACCTGGCATGGGCCGCATCCGAATGGGGAGAGATCGCATCGCTTCCCGCACAATCGTTATCGGCGTTAAACCTTGCCCAACTTGAATCCAAGCAGTTCGTAGAAAACCCACCCACGGCAGTGGGTGGGCTTAATTGGAAATCGCTCCCGCCACGATCGTGGCGATCTCCTTGCGAAGCGGCGTCGCATTCCCTTTATCGTCCGGGTGAACACGGTTCGTAAGGATGATGATCGCGACCCGGTGTTTCGGTTCGATCCAGAGGGAGGTACCGGTGAAGCCGGTGTGGCCGAAGCCATCGCCCGGTTGGAACCCTTCGCCGCGCAGCGAGGAATACCCGGTATCGACATCCCAACCGAGGGAACGTTTGCCCTTGGGCTGCACGGCATGCGGTTCGGTGAAGACTTTCACCGTTTCCGTTTTCAGGATGCGAGTACCATCCAATTCGCCAGCGTTGAGGAGCATCCGGGAATAGCGGGCGAGATCATCCGCCGTGGCGAACAGCCCGGCATGCCCGGCCACACCGTCGAGTGCGTACGCGCGCGGATCGTGAACGTGGCCGAGGATGATTTCCTGCTTGCGCAGTCCCGTGGGTGCGATCCGTTTCCGCACATTCTCTTTCGGGTTGTAACCGGCATCGGCCATCTTCAACGGATCGAAGATGTGATTCTTCGCATACTGATCCACCGGCGAGCCGCCGATCCTTTCGACCAATTCCCCCAGCACGATGAAACCGACATCGGAGTATTTGAATCGCGTGCCCGCCGGCGCTTCGAGTTTCAACCCGGCGATGGCCTCGAATGCCTTGGCTTTGCCCCCGGCGTAGTCGGCGAGAGCGTTATCGGCGGTGAGTCCACTCGTATGCAATAGCAGGTGTTCGACCGTGACTTCCCCTTTCCCATTCCCGGCGAATGCGGGCCAGTGCTTCGACACTTTATCGGAGGGTTGAACCTTCCCCGCATCGAGGAGGTGCATGATCGATGTGCCGGTCGCCACGGGCTTCGTTAAGGAAGCGAGATCGAAAATGGTATCGGCCGTCATCGCCGCTTCGATCGGCTTTTTGGCTTTCGAGCCGTAGGCTTTGCGAAATGCAATCGCATCCTTGTGAACGACGATGACCACCGCACCGGGAACTTCGCCCCGTTCAATGGCTTTGTTCACCGCGGCATCAATGCCCGCGAACGGATCGGCGGCAGCGAACGCGAACACACTGAAGAACAAAGGGATCATCGGCATCTCGGGGTTGGCATCGAATCTGCAACAACAGAACTGGGTACTCGAGTACCGCATTCCTCATTACACTGGAGAATCACCATGAAGCCCGCAGCACAATTTCGTGGCGTCGCGCCGGATCGCAGTACAGTCATTGGAAGCCGGAGCGAATTCGTCGTCAAGGGCGATGAACCGGAACGCCACAGCGAAGGTCCAGTCGCTCGCAAGATCGAAGAGTACACTGCACAACTCCCTTCGGACACATTCCTTTGGGCTGCCGGGGCTTCCATGGTCGGTTCGGTCGTGCTGGGTTTGGCCGGGGAAAAACACGGTGCGTTATTCGTGGGCCAATGGGCACCCGTGTTCCTACTTTTGGGCGTCTACAACAAAATCGTGAAGGTCGCCGGCACAGACCGATACCACGCCCCATCGTAATGAAACAGTTTCGCGGCGAGCTTGCGAGCCATCCTAAAGTACGGCTCGCAAACTCTCCGCTAACAGGTATTACTTCACTTCGACTTGCGCACAGTTCAACACTTCGCCGGTCACGTCGTCTTGCACGATGGCAATCAGTTTCAAGAACTTCAAATCCATCGGGCGATCCGGCTTGGGGAATTCGGCCTTCTTGGCGAACTCGTCGAGGTACTTCGTAATCTTGCCGCGGATTTCGTCCGGCACGATCGCCGCGGATACTTCCTGATTCTTCATCGTGAGTGCCACGCCCTTGCTGCCGCCGGGCATGGCTCGCACCACGTTTTGATGGAATCGTACTGCGTTACTCCCCGAATAGCGGATGCGTTCCTCTACGAGCAGGAAGCGCAGAAAAACTTTCTCCCCCGGCTTTTCGAGGTCGCTCACGTTCGCTTTGGCGGTAAAGCCTTTGTCGTCCTTGGTCACGCTCACCGTCACTTTTGCGGCGGCCGGTTTCTCCAACGCTTCTTCGATCAACTTCCGCAAACCGTTGTAGGTGGCCTTGGCCCCGGCCGCCCCGGCGCCGCGCAGTTGCAACGGCTTCCCGTTGAGCAGAATCCCCGGTACGCCTTGAATACCCTCTTGGTACAGGCGGATGCGATCTTCCCCTTCCGGTATGCTCAGCGGCTCGGCATTGGCGAACGGGAAGTGGTATTGCACCACGAGGAGTTCCGAAGGTTTGAAGCCCTTCAACAATCCATCGAAGGCGATACTCGAAGCCACGGCGTTATCGTCTTCACTCGACGTGAAGAGTTCCATGAGAACGACGCGATCCGATTTCGCCATGCGGCCCTTGTACTCGGGCATCTCGAATTTCAGCGTTTCCTTGGCGTAATCGGCCACATCCCGCAGAGCGAGCTTCTGGATCGGCACCGCGTACTTCTTGGCGTCGTCCGGCTTACCCGCCTTCGTCAGCACCTTCACCAGCGTTTCCAGCACTTCGAGTTGGGCGTTCACCGGTTCGCCGTCGGTCATCGCGCGTTCCGCACGGCGGGCTTGAACTAGCGCCACTTCCGCGAAACCGGCTTGCCCGGCGAACTCGTTGGCCAACCGCAACGCGACCGCCCGCTCCCAGCGCGGCCCGTACGCCGCGGAGGCCTTGTTCAATTTGTCCGCGATGCCGCGGGCATCCTCGGCGGTGAGTTTCTTCTCCGCGGCTTGCTCGGCGATATTGAAGCCGCTCTCAAACAGTTCCATGCCCCCTTCGGCTTGCTCGAAATTCTCGCGGGCGAGGTCGAATGGATCGTTGATCTTCTTCAACTTGGAAGTGGCCATTTCCGCGAGAATCGGCGGGTTGGTGCCGTTGGCCAGCGTACCGAGGATCTTCTGCCCGCCCTTGGCGAGGGTGCCATCGAACGAGAACGCGACATCCGCCGTGATGGCGAGGTCGAAAGAGATATGATCGCCACTCAATTGGAAGTTGAGGATTTTCGGGTCGGCCTTGATCTGGGCGTTCGTGCCGAGG
This sequence comes from Gemmatales bacterium, assembly GCA_038211045.1. Lineage (GTDB taxonomy): Bacteria > Planctomycetota > Planctomycetia > Gemmatales > Gemmataceae > JALHQU01. Next base: position 3,798 of record JBBQWA010000046.1, on the reverse strand, counting down.
TAATCGCAGGCCCACTTGCCTTCGCTTTCCGTGAAAGCCACGAGGAACGTGACCGACTTGCCCCCTTGCGTGGGGAGCTTGAGTTTCCAATTTCCGGCGGGGTTATCGGCGGCGGCCAACCCCGGTGCGAGGAGCAATAGGGCAAACAATGCGGCGCGTTTCATGGCGGGTTCCGTGCGTGGGGATGCAGGAAGGGTATTCCGAAACCGGGGCAGCGGCGTCCCCCCGGCCAGAAAAGTTGCTGCGGATCATTCGTTCGTGGTTGCCAGTTTCTGGGCTTCCGCACTCGGCATCTCCAAGCGGGCATCCAACAGATGCAAGTGGCCACCAGGCGCGTAACCGAACTTCTCGGCCCCCTTCACGGAGAACTCGACGACCGAATCGCCGGGGGGGAGTACGAGTTCCATTCGGCATTCAATCCGCGGTGTGAACAACTCGAAATCCTGCGTTCGCCCGCCGTGTTGAACGTTCAACACGCTGAACGTGGGGGCGTCGGCTTTCGCGGTGAATGCGAAGGTGTACCGTTGCGGTTCGCTTCGCGGGTTCGTGAGGGTCGCTTGGAATTTCCCGCACACGAACCGGGCGGCTCGACCTTCCATCCGTACTTCGCGGCCGACGTGCTTCGACCATACGATGGACGGAGAACCCTCGGCGGCCGCCCGCAATTCGGGGAGCGATTCCGCAAGCGTTCGTTGGAACGCTCGGAGATCGTAGAAGGCCATTCGCTTGTTCTCGCTTACGGCCACCGGGGCACCGAGCAACGGCTGCAGTTCGGCTTCGAGCGCCTTGCCGCTATCGGCATAGCCGAGGCGATCGACGTAAATTCCCTCGAAATTCAGGCTCGAGAGCAGCTCGCACATCGCCGCGGTGGGTTGCTTAGCGAGGAATTCGTGTTGGCGATCCGTAGCCCGGCCGTGCATCGCTCCGTAACTCCAACGGAGAGTGCGGGTATGCAAATAAGCGCGGTAGTGATCGTAGTGATACATCAGGTGCCGGCCTTCGGTCTGGCTGAAGGCAGAGATGTACGGCAGTTGGAAGATCATCGAACCGGGCGAAATATTCCGTTCGAGTTGTTCAAAGAACGCTTGATCGTGCCGCTTTTTCGTGGCGAAATCCAACCGCTCTTGTACAGCGGGCGCCTTCTTGTGCCAGGCTTGATCGATCAACCCGGCGGGCAGAAGTAACGCCACTCCGGCGAGAATCACTGCCCGCTTCCAACGGGTGTATTCAAACCGCCGATAGATCGTATCGGCGAGCAGCGCGGCGGCCGCGAATCCGAAGATCGCAATATAGAACGACGAACGGTTGTAGCTCCGCAGCGACCGGAAGTGAAAGAGGTTCGCCAACGTAGCGAAGCCGCTGATCGTGGTAACCAGAATCAGAACGACGATGCTGATCCCGAGGAGATACCAGAGCCGACCGCGTTCGGTGCCGAGCCGCGGTTTCAGCAATCCGAAGAGGGCCGCGAGCATGCCGAAGCTGCCCACGGCACCCAAGGCCATCGCATCGGCTTCGCTTCGCAAAGGAGTTTTCTCGTAGTATTCGCGGCGGATTTCGCGCAGCATCCGCACCGGGTGGGCCGGGATCGGCATCACGAGCGACGTGATCTTCAAGCCGTAGTGTTCGCCCTCGCTCCAATCGTGAACGCTCACGTGGTCGGGCGAAGGATTGCGACCTTCCAAATGATGATAGATAAACACCGGGGCGAGGTTGACAAAGAACGCACCCGCGAAAAGCGCCGTCACGAGTACGCCGGTGAGCCATCTTGGCGAGCCGGAAGCGTGAGCAACCGGAGTTGTTGAATTCTCCGGTCGCTCACGCTCCCGGCTCGCCAAGATGGCCCCCAGCGCCACCACCGCTGTGGTGAACAATGCGAAGTACGCTCCGTCCGAGCCGCACGCTGCGGCAATCAACATCGTCCAGCGCCAACGCGGATCGCGGATGCTCGGCTTCAAAACTCCCCGGCTCAACCACACGATGGGAATGATGCCGAGGGGCAGCAGGAAGTACGTGGAAAGGAATAGGTGCGCCGTGCCGCGCCAGAAATGGCCCGGCAGAAACGCAAACAACACACCGAACGTCAGTGCGATCCAAGGTTGTATTCCCAAGCTGCGGGCCAACGCCCAGAACCCGACCGCGGCGAGCGGAAACGATAACAGGTAATAGACATTCACCACCCAGAAGGAATCGTGCCGGATGCAGCCGAGCGCTTTGATGGCGAGGAAGTGGATGCTGCCCGAGATCGGGAAGTCGTACATCTCTTGCTTGCCGGGGGCGCCGAGGAACTGATTTTCCAGTGCCCACGGATTATCGAGAACACCCTTGGCCCAACAGAGAACGATGGTGCCATCCCCGGCGTAACAGTGCGGATCGGTGAAATCGTGGTTCCAGTAATGGCACACGGGCACAGCCACGCCGAGCGCCGCGAAGAACGTGGCGAGGCAGGCAAACCATGGACGATTTAGCAGAGCCGCGAGCGTCAGCGAGCGATAGATCATCCCGTTTCTCCGATCAAACTTCGCTTGCTGACACTCGCGGCTCTGATGGAACGCAATCTCTTTCGATGCACACAGCGGAACGCGTTCACCGCTTCGATTACGCGATCCTGATCTTCGATGCTCAATTGGGCGTGGAACGGCAGCCGCAGCAGGCAATCCCCCGCCCTTTCCGTGTTCGGGCAATCGCCAGGCGCACCGCCGAACTTGCGGCCCATTTCCGAAAGGTGCAACGGCTGATAGTGGAACACCGCGTGGATGTTCTGGGCCTTCAAATGGGCGATGAGCGCCGCCCGATCCGCCAAGCTCGGCAGCATCAGGTAGAACATATGATGGGGTTGCTTCGCGTGCTTCGGCACGTTGGGCAACTCGATTCGCTGCTCGGCGGCCCACGTTTTCAGGCCCTCGGCGTAGCGGTTCCAAATGGACTTCCGTCGATTCTGCGTGTTCTCCGATTGTTCCAACTGATCCAAGAGCAACGCCGCGAGCAGATCGCTCGGCAAGTAACTCGAACCGACATCGACCCACGAATACTTATCCACCTGCCCGCGGAAGAAGCGGCTGCGGTCGGTTCCCTTTTCGCGGAGGATTTCGGCCCGTTCGATCCACGCGGGATCGTTGAGCACCAGTGCCCCGCCTTCGCCACAGGAGATATTCTTGGTTTCGTGGAAGCTCAGCGTGCTGGCTCGGCCGAAGCTACCGAGCGGTTCGTGGCGGTATTCGCCGAAGAGGCCGTGGGCGTTATCTTCGATCACATCGATCCCGGCATCGTGGGCGAGCTTCATCAGTTCGTCCATTTCGCAACCGACCCCGGCATAATGCACGGGCACGATCGCCTTGGTTCGCCGCGTGATGAGCCGTTCGATTTTGCGTTCGTCAATGTTCAAGGTGTCGGGGCGAACATCGCAGAAAACGGGCGTGGCGCCGCGGAGTACGAAGGCGTTCACCGTGGAAACGAAGGTGAACGCGGGCACGATCACTTCATCGCCGGGTTGAACGTCCGCGAGGATCGCCGACATTTCTAGGGCGTGCGTACACGACGTCGTGAGCAGCACCTTGGCGGCGCCGAGCCGGTGCTCCAGCCAGGTATGGCAGCGTTTGGTGAAGGTACCATCGCCGGAGTGGTGGCCGCTTTCCACCGCTTGGCGCAAGTAATTCAGCGCGCGATCCGATACGGCGGGGCGGTTGAACGGAATGGAATGCATGCGTCGGCCTCGGCTTCCTTGCCGGTGTGGGCCGCTAGGCTAACGCATTTCGCGAACCGTTGTAAAGGGGAGCTTGGGTGCGCCAACGATCTCCACCC
>JBBQWA010000045.1:0-18373 GCA_038211045.1 Gemmatales bacterium | reverse complement strand
GGTGCAATCCGCCACCTTCAAACGCTCGGCGAGTACCTTGCAGCTTTCGAAATAGGCTTGGTCGCCGGTGCCCCCCGCACCGCCCACCAACAACAAACGCACGTCAGGAATTCGCCCTGCCACTTGGGCGAAGGCCTTAATTGCAACGGCCTGCCCCTTGCTCTCGCGGAAGCGGCCGACGAGTACGAAGGTGAACGGTTGTGTGCGGCCACGGAGTGCCAAGGAAGCTTGGCAGAGTTCATCGAACTTCGCTGCGCGGGCCACGCCGTTGTAAATGACCCGGGACTTAGTCGGCGGCGAATCGCCGAAGTAATAATGCCGCAAGGCATGCGAGACGCAATTCACCGCATTCGCCGATTCGAATTCCCGGCGGTGGATCGAGTGCCCGAAATCGGGATGCAGATCGTAATCGAGGTCGCCGTATTCACGCAGGTGCCAGACGTGCGGGAGTTCTATCGCCTTCGCCGCCATCGACCCGATGTTGAACACTGAGGAATTTGAATAGACGATATCGGTTTGCCACTCTGCCAGTTGTTGTTGTATCGCGACCACATTCTGAAGATTGAGATTGTGCCGCGCCATGCTCCCCGCCAGCGAGGGCTGCGCGGAAACCCACCACTCAAAAGGCAGCACGACCGCGGGTATTCCGCGGCGTTCCAATTCCGCAAGCAGATCGCCGCCTTCCGGAGCGATCACGTGCGATTGGTAACCGTAGCCGTTCAACCCGTCGATCAGATTCAACAGCGAAAGGTTCGCCCCGTACAACTCCGTGTAGTGCGTGAGGAAGGCGATGCTTGCCGTGGCATGAGGAGTTGTCGCTGGAACCATGGTGTGACTGATGTTCAGAGAGCTATGTGAACTACGACGAAATTCGTTCCGGATAATCTATCCACAGTTTCGGGAGGAGACACTTCTGTGCGGTGCGGGGTTATTCTCGGAAAATACACACGTCCCAGCCAACCGGTGTCTATGAGTGTAACTGTCATCGCGATGCAACGAGTTTCCCAACCGGCCGGACGGGGAATCGAAACCTAAACCTATCTCTCAAACAGGATCAAACGAACATGCACGACATCATCGATACCGCCGTCGCCGCGGGGTCCTTCAACACCCTCGCCGCAGCCGTGACCGCCGCCGGCCTCGTGCCGACACTCAAAGGGGCCGGGCCGTTCACGGTTTTTGCCCCGACCGACGAAGCCTTCGCCAAGCTCCCCGCCGGCACCGTCGAAGCATTGCTGAATGACATTCCTAAGCTGACCGCCATCCTCACCTACCACGTTGTTGCGGGCAAGGTAATGGCAGCCGACGTGGTGAAACTCGATGGCAAATCGGCCAAGACCGTGAACGGGGCCGAAGTAAAAGTGACCACGACAGGCGGCGTCAAGCTCAACGGCAGCGCCAACGTTGTGAAGACCGACATCGAATGCACCAACGGCGTGATCCACGTCCTCGACGCGGTGATCCTGCCCCCGGGCTAATCTGCAAAGTGCATTTAAGAAGCCCGGCGGTTCAACCGCCGGGCTTTTTCGTAGCAAAGGTTTGATTGGAAATTTTATGGAGAATCTTGTTTCCTACAGAGTATCAAGCGGGCCTGTAGATTCGCACCAGCCGACCCACAAGCGACCCAACGGCGAAGACGGCAAGATGAATGCGGGTTGCCAAAGCGGGGAAATCGGCATCCACACTGGTGAACACGATTCCGGCGTGAGCGATTCCCGACTTGTGGAGGGCAATGAAATCCCGATCGTGGGTCAGCACAATCCACCCGAGTGATGTGGCGGTCGAAAGGATTAAATCATCCGGGGATTGCGCCATGCCGATGGATCGCGCGAGCGTTAATGAATATCCCAATGCTGAAAGCTCTACGGCTACTTCGTCTTCAAAATTATTGTCCACAAGAATGGGTGCCATGGGTCACCCGGCCCGCGATAAAATCGAACGAGAATTATGTTCGCGGCAAAGTGATAATCGGTACTGCCTCCAAGCGGCTGCTACCTGCTGTTCGCTCAGAGGTGGATCGAAAGATTCGCGCAGTTCGGGCTCGTCAAGACCGAGTCGAATTCCTTCGATGATGGCTGACATCGGAACTATCTGATCTGGGGAAATCGCCCCGGCTACGTCCTGATACCAGACGTCGCGGTCGATTTCCAAAGCGTGGGCTCGATAATACTCCCATGCCACATCCAGATCGGCGTGAGTCAACATCGGATAACTGCGAAAAATCTCTTCCTCCGAACGTCCCCTGCGGAGATGAATAATCAAAATCCAAATTGGTATGCGCGTGCCCTCAATATGGGCGCGTCCGAAGCATACGTTCGTTATCTTGACGACCTTGGGTTCGGTTCTCGTATCGGTTTCCATGTCCCACCCACTCATAATTGACTTTTCGCATTCTACCACACCTCAGCTCTCCATCAAAAGCCGCATCGGGTCGCTGAAGAGTTGGGCCAGGCGTGCGGTGAAGCGGGCACCGTCGGCGCCGTCGATCACGCGGTGATCGTAGGTCAGGCTCAGCGGCAGCAGCAACCTCGGCACGATCTGGCCGTCCCGCACCACCGCTTGCAGACTGCTGCGACACATACCCAAGATGGCCACTTCCGGGTAATTCACAATCGGGGTGAAGCTGGTGCCACCAATTCCGCCGAGGTTGGTGATGGTGAAGGTGCCGCCGCGCATTTCGTCGATGGAGAGCTTGGCGGTGCGAGCCTTCTCGGCCAAGCTTTGCACTTCGGAAGCGATCTCACGGATACTTTTCTTGTCCGCATCCTTAATCACGGGTACCACGAGGCCACGTTCGGTATCCACGGCGATGCCGATATGGTAATACTTCTTCAGGATCAGCTCGCCGCCATTCATGTCGTAGCTGCTGTTGAAGTTCGGGAACTCCTTGAGCGCGGCCACGACCGCCTTCACGGCAAGCACCGTCCAAGTGATCTTGGCAGCTCCCTTCGGCAGGCTATCGACAATCCGCTTGCGCCCGGCTTCGAGGTCGGTGATGTCGGCGTTGTCGTTCTGCGTCACCATCGGCATGGTGCGCCAGGCGATCGTGAGGTTCTTGGCGATCGTTTCGCGGATCTTCGCCACCGGCTTGCGTTCGACTTCGCCGTACTTGCCGAAATCGGGGAGCTTGGGGATGGTGAAGCTATCGGCCACCGTTTTCCCGCTGAGGCCACCACCGGTAGCGGCACCGCCAGACTTGTTTTGTTCGCGTTCGGTGCGGATGAAACCTTTCACATCGTCCAGGGTGACGCGGCCGCCGCGGCCGGTGCCGGCCATTTCCCAAAGACCGACGCCGAGTTGGCGAGCGAGACGTCGCGTTGCCGGGCCTGCGGGCGTGAGGTCATGCTTGGCCGGGCCGTTCGGCTTAAATGGTGTGGCTTCTTCGATCTTTGGCGAGGCGGGTTTTGTTTCCTCCGGTCGCTCACGCTCCCGGCTCGCCGTGGTTGCCGGTGATGGATTTGATGCATCCTCGAACACGGCCACGAGCGATCCGACGTTGATTTTGTCTCCTTGCTTTACCGCCAACTCGCGGATCACCCCTGCAACCGTGCTCGTAACGCCCATTGAGGCCTTATCGGTTTCCACATCGAGAATGTCTTGCCCCACGGCAACAGTATCGCCGACTTTCACTTTCACGGAAACGACCGTCGCACTATCGATGCCTTCGCCGAGTTCGGGGAGTTTGAATTCGACTTTGCCCGCCGAGGCGGATGGCGGGCTGGGTGCGACCTGGGGCGATGCTGCCGGCGGCGGGCTGGCAGATGCGGCTTTCGCGGGCGGAATTGGAACGGCAGCCGGTGGAGTGCTTGCCTTCGGTGCGGCGCCATTGCCGCTGAAGGTGAAAATCGTCGCCCCGATGGCGATCTTGTCCCCGGTCTTCACGAGTACGTTGCCGACGGTGCCGGCCGATTCGCTGCTCACGGGAACGGATGCTTTGTCCGTTTCCACATCGAGCACGTCCTGCCCCACGGCCACGGTATCGCCGGGCTTTACCTTGATGGCCACAACGGTGGCGCTGTCGATGCCTTCACCGAGTTCCGGCAGCCGAAAGTCCATACTGATCTCTTTGTAGGGTGGGCACTGCCCACCGTGGGCCAATCGAAAATGGTGAGCAATGCCCACCCTACAACTCGGTCAAACTGTCCACGGCGCCGGGGCCTCGGGGTTCACCCCGAGATCCTTGATCGCTTGGGCGACGACGGCTTTGTCGAGTTCACCGCGCTCGGCGAGGGCGTACAGCGAGGCGATCACGATATGCTCGGCATCGATCTCGAAGAACCGGCGGAGGTTCTTGCGAGTTTCCGAACGACCGAAGCCGTCGGTGCCGAGAGCGAGCAAGCGGCCATCCAGATACGGCCCGAGGTTCTCGGGCAGGCTCCGCATGTAATCGCTGCTGGCGATGATCGGGCCTTTGGTGCCACCGAGGACTTTCTTCGCGTAACAGTCCTTGGCGGGGGCCTGCGGGTGCAAGCGGTTGTAGCGTTCGCAATCGATGGCATCGCGGCGGAGTTGTTGGTAGCTCGTCGCACTGTACACGCTGCTGGCCACGCCGTAGTTCTCGGCGAGGATTTTCTGAGCCCGCAGGGTGTCGTTCAGCATCACGCCGCTGCCCAGGAGTTGCACTTCCTGTTTCGCCCCTTGCGGAGCCACCGTTTTGTACTTGTACAATCCGCGGATGATGCCTTCGCGCACTTCTTCGCCGGGCATCGCGGGCATGTCGTACGCTTCGTTGTACACCGTGAGGTAGTAGAAGCATTCCTCGTTGCGAACGTACATCGCATTGATGCCTTCTTCGACAATCACCGCCAGTTCGTAAGCCCATGCGGGATCGTACACCCGGCATGTGGGGATCGTCATCGCCACGAGCGGGCTGTGGCCGTCTTCGTGTTGGAGGCCTTCGCCGTTGATCGTGGTGCGGCCAGCGGTCGCGCCCATCAAGAACCCACGGCAGCGAGCATCCGCAGCAGCCCAAGCCAAGTCGCCGATACGTTGGAAGCCGAACATCGAATAGTAGATGTAGAACGGGATCGTATTGACGCTATGCGTGCTGTAAGCCGTGCCCGCGGCGATCCAACTCGCCATGCTCCCGGCTTCGTTGATGCCTTCTTGGAGAATCTGACCGGTGGTGCTTTCCTTGTACTCGGTGGAAGTGCCTTTATCGACGGGGTTGTAGAGTTGCCCCTTACTGTTGTAAATACCGAAAGCGTTGTAAAGTGGCGGCATGCCGAAGGTTTGGCCTTCGTCCGGGACGATGGGCACGATCAACTTGCCCACGTTCGGATCCTTCATCACCCCGCCCATGAGATCGACCCAGGCGAGTGTTGTGGAACGCGGTTTAATCGTGGCGGGGTACAATCGTTCAAACGCTTTGCGTTCGGGCGGCTTACACGGGGTGAAGGTGTTGTTGCGCGAAGGCTGCGGCCCGCCGAGGGCGGCCCGGCGATCCCGCAGGTACTTCATTTCCGGGCTGTTTTCGTCCGGCTTATAGAACGGAGCATCGACGAGTTGTGCATCGGTGAACGGCAGATGGAAGCGGTCGCGGAACATGCACAGTGCGGCGGTCAGTCGTTTTGCCTTCTTTTCGTCGTCGCTCAAGTTAGGATCGCGTTCAATTGGCGCCGCGAGCATCTTGAGTTGGTGGGTGGTATTTTTACCTTCGCCGCCGTCGCCGGGGATGCCGTAGCCTTTGACCGTCTTGACGAGAATGACCGTCGGTTGGCCCTTATGTTCGACCGCCGCTTTGTAGGCCGCATAGACTTTGAGAGGATCGTGACCGCCGCGTTTCAAGTTGGCGATTTCGTCGTCGGAAAGGTGTTCGACGACCGCTTTCAATTCGGGCGTGTTGAAGAAATGTTCGCGGATGAAGCCGCCGCCTTTGACGACGTATTCTTGGTACTCGCCATCAACGACTTCCATCATCCGTTTTTGCAGGGCGCCGGTGTAATCGGCCTTCAAAAGCTCATCCCAGCCGGTACCCCAAACCACTTTAATGACGTTCCACCCTGCCCCGCGGAACAATCCTTCGAGTTCTTGAATGATCTTGCCGTTGCCGCGGACGGGGCCATCGAGGCGTTGCAGGTTGCAGTTGATCACCCACGTGAGGTTATCGAGTTTCTCGCGGGCAGGAAGCGTCAGGCACCCTAGACTTTCGGGTTCGTCGCATTCGCCGTCGCCGAGGAAGGCCCATACGCGGATGTCGTCGGTCTTGGCCAAGCCGCGATCGCGCAGGTAGCGATTGTAGCGGGCGTGGTAAATGCTCATGATGGGCCCGAGGCCCATGCTCACCGTGGGGTACTGCCAGAAATCGGGCATCAGCCACGGGTGCGGGTAGCTGCTGAGGCCACCGCCCGGTTGCAGTTCTTGGCGGAAGTTGTTGAGTTGGGTTTCGGTCAACCGGCCTTCGAGGTAGGCACGAGCGTAGGGGCCGGGGCTGGCGTGCCCTTGGTAGAAGACGACATCGCCGGGGTGCGTGGCCGAGCGCCCCTTGAAGAAGTGGTTCTGGCCGATTTCGTACAGGGTGGCCGCACTGGCGAAAGTGCTGATGTGCCCGCCGACGTTCGTGTGCTTGTTCGCCCGCAGCACCATGGCCATGGCGTTCCAACGCACCATGCTCTTGATTTTGCGTTCGAGTTCCCGGTTGCCGGGGAACGCGGGTTGATCTTCGACGGGGATGGTATTGGCGTACGGGGTGGTGATCCCGGCGGGCAAACGGGCACCCGCTCGCGCGGCCGTTTGGAGCAGCGTTTCGATGAGGAATTGGGCACGCTCCGGCCCTTGGTGTTTGATGATCGCTTCGAGGGATTCCAGCCACTCGGCGGTTTCCTGCGGATCTTGATCGACCGGCATACGAACCTTGGCGAGAACCTCGGGATTCGCGTGCATATTCCAAACCTCGGCGGGAAGGCCGGACATCGGAGCGGGAGGGGAGTTCCGAAAGCCGGGAGTGATCGTCGTACCGGGAATACTTCGCCCCGGCTCAGATGCTATATGGAATCGGTAGAATAGGGGCGCGTCGAATAGCCGTTTGCGGGAGCCACACGATGTTGCGGTCAATGCTCGTTGTCGCCATTGCGTGGTTCGGTGGGTCGATCCTCGCCGCACCGCCGGCCCCGGTCGCGTCCACGCCGGTGAGTTTCGAACTCGCCAATCCCACGCTCGAATCGGCGGCTGCGGAACTCGGTAAACAGGCGGGAATTCCCATAGTTGTGCCCGCGGCGTTGAAGGCCACCCCGGTCACGGCGAATCACAAGGGATCGTTCTGGGGCGTTGTCAACCGGCTTGCGACGGAAGCCAAATGCCGCCTGCGCGTGATCAACGGCAAGGTTCAATTCCTACCGCTCGTTCAGGGGAGCTTACCGACGCCCTCTTCCATCGATGGCGCCTTCCTTACGACAGTGCGGCAGGTTATCGCCAAGCGTGATTTTGAATCCGCGAGCGGAATCACAGAGGTGCATTTAGAAATTGCTTGGGAGCCGCGCTTCCCCGTGTACCTCATCGACGCCGAGGCAAAAATCCTCAAAGCGACAGGCGAACGCGGAGAGTATAAGTTCGATCCTTCCTCCGGCCGTGTGTCTGCTTCCGGATATGTCCATCCGATGATCGTGCGGTTGAAAGGCATCCCGCGCGAGGAGAAGAAACTCGATGTGTTGAGCGGTTCCTTCAACGTAATTGCGGCGGAGAAGTTGTTGGCAGTGGAATTCAAGGATCTCACCATCGCCCAACCGGCGATTCAAACGGTGGAGGGCGTGAAAGTCTCGTTGAAGCCGTTGAAAACCGCGAACGGCCAAATCGAAGTGACGTTCGATCTGGAGTATCCGCCGTCGCACCCGGAATTCGAGAGTTTCCAAGGGTGGGCCGCATCGAACAAACTCCGCCTCTACGATGCGGCAGGCAAAGCGATGGGCGAACCTGCGGACTACAACACCACAGAGAACGGCCGTCGTATTTCCGCTTCGTATTTTTTCCCCGCCCCCAAAGGCCAAGCGAACTGGAAGGGTTGGCGGGCTGTGTACGAAACGCCCTGCCCGATGGTTCAGCAAGAAGTTCGTTTCGAATTGAAAGATATTCTGTTACCTTGATGACCCAGCGGGACGCTGTCCCGCGTATCCTCCCGGAGTTTTCGATGAACCTCTTCCGTTTGTTCGCCGCAGCGTTGCTCCTACCGTCGTTCGCAATTGCCGAGGAACCCAAGGCGTACCACGTCTACTTCGGGTGCAACACCAGCCCCAAGGGTAGCAAAGGGATCTACCGATCCGAATTCGATCCGAAGACCGGCAAGCTCACCGAACCCGAACTCGCCGCCGAAGTGGGCAACCCCTCCTTCGTGCACATCGCCCCCGATGGCAAAACCCTCTATTCCGTGGGCGAAGCGACGGGCAAGGATGGCGGCGGCGTGTACAGTTTCAAACTCGACCCCGCTACGGGCAAGCTCAGCGAGCAAGTCTCACTCACCAGCGGCAGTGCCGGCCCGTGCCACATTAGTACCGATACGGCCAACACCATGGCGGTGGTATCGAACTACGGCGGCGGCAGCTATGCCTTCTTCACGCTGAAGCCAGACGGTAGCCTAGACAAACGCATCGCCCACGAGGTCATGCCGATCATCAAAGTAAACGACAAGGATAAGAAAGCCAACGGCCACAGCGGCTTCTTCGATAGCACCGGCACGATGATCCTCTGCTGCAACCTCGGCCACGACCGCGTTCAACTCTTCCGCAAGACCGCCCCAGATAAAATCGTAGCCAACGATCCCGCGTTCATTCAGTTTCCCGCCGGTAGCGGCCCGCGCCACCTGCACATCGCCCCAAGCAACGACATCGCCTTCGTCAACGGTGAACTGAATATGACGGTGAACGTGGTGAAGCTCGACATGAAAGCCAACAAGTACGAAGTGATCCAAACGCTAAGCACCCTCCGCGATGGTGAATCGCCGGCAAAGGGCCTCAGCACCGCCGAGTGCCGCATTCACCCCAACGGTAAATTCGTATACGTCTCGAACCGCGGGCACAACACGATCGCAGTGTTCAAGTGGGACGACGCCGCGAAGAAGCTCACCGCCGCCGGGCACATCACCGGCGACATCAAGACGCCCCGGAACTTCAACATCACACCCGACGGCAAGTGGATGTTGATCGCCAGCCAAGACGGCGGCAAAGTCGGCGTTTACGAAATCGATCAAACCACCGGCATGGCGAAGGAAACCGAAAACTCGGCCAAGATCGATAAGTGCGTCTGCGTGAAGTTCTTGGCGAAGCCGTAGCGCGATGATCTACGGAGCCGCGAGCGTGAGCGAGCGAAGCGTCTGCAGAATATTGCTTTTGTTAAACTGGTCGAACGGCATCGCTCGCTGACGCTCGCGGCTCTGTTGGAACGTCTGCGGAGGCATCGCTCGCTGACGCTCGCGGCTCTGTTGGAACGGATCTATGGAATTCACCACCGAGGAACTCCTCGACACTATCGACAGCATCGTGCGCGAACTCCTCACCCGCTACGCCGGGGAGGACTCCGCCGTGAATGCGGTGGAATTGCTGCAATCGGCCTTCGGCTTCACCGTTACCATCGAGGAAGTGGAAGACGAACCCGACGCGATGGAATCGGCCACCTCCCGGTATGTGCGATTGCGCGGCGGCAGCACCCCTCCCAAACGGCGAAACCCCCGCGAACTCGTTCTCCGAAGCACCATGAGCGAAGAAGCCCAACACAACGCGGCGGCGCGGGCCATCGCCAAGGAACTGATTCCCCAAATCCTCGGCAAACTCGGCGTCGTGCCCGGAACGGAACAAAAATCGGCCACGAATCAACTCCTCGGCACGATTGCCCCCCGTATCCTCCTGCCGAAACGCCGGTTTGAAATCGCGGCGGGGAAATGCAATAACGATCTCGGCCGTTTGAAGGAACTCTTCACCACGGCCGGTTACGAAATGATCGCGATGAAACTCTTGGAACTCGACGAAATCTGCGTAATTGCCGTGGTCGACGACGGTAGCGTGGCCCTTCGCCGATCCAACGGCGTGGCCGCCACGAAGAAATTGCATCCCGCCGAGGAAGCCTGCGTAACCAAAGTGATCGAATCCGAAGGGGTAGCAACGGTACGGCGTGACGGTTGGACGGCGCGGGGATGGCCAATTCCTACCGGGCCGTATCGACGAATCATTGTCCGTTCGCTCCCGGATGATGTATAATTCCGATTGATGATCGAACCGGCGGGCGCGGAATCGCGTCCGCCGGTCGTTTTGTGGCACCCAACAGAATCGACCGGCCCGAGTGCGGCGGCGATGAAAGAGATGATTGGTATGAGCGAAGAAACCGTTCCGATGACCCGCGAAGGGTACGACAAAAAGAAGGCCGAACTCGACCACCTGATGGGCATCGAGATGATCGCCATCACGACCCGTGTAGCTACGGCCCGCGACCTCGGCGACCTCAGCGAAAATGCCGAGTACCACGCCGCGCGCGAAGATCAAGGCTTGCTTCAAGCCAAGATCAACATGCTCCGGGATCAGTTGGCCCGCGCCCAAATCCTCGAAACGGCCAATCTGCCGCGCGATACGGTCACGTTCGGCAGCAAGGTCACTGTGAAGGATCTCGACGGCGGCGATCAAGAAGTGTTCGAGTTGGTCGGCCCCGGCCAAGAAGACGCCGATAAGAATCGGATTCTTTCGTCCAGCCCCATCGGCCAAGGCTTGCTGGGCAAGAAGCTCGGGGACACCGCCAATATCGCCGTGCCCGTGGGGATTATCCACTTCAAAGTGATGAAGATCGAAATGGCCGATATTTAATCGAAAATCTTGGCGACGGACAACTTCCACCCCGGCAGCACCGGCTCCGCGGAAACCTCTTGGCCGACGCCGAAAACCCCGGCAGATTCCGGTTGTGCCGACGTGTACACCCGCACGACTTTATCAATGGGATCGACATCCCAAACTACTTTCGTACCCGCTTCAAAGTAGTCGGCACGCTTCGCTGCCATCTGCCGTTCGGCAGACCGACCATAATCGTTTTCGCTGCGAACTTCCACCGCGAATTCGGGCGCGCCGCTAACAAATTTCATGTTAGCGGTCGCTGGATCTTGATCGTAAAACGCTGCGTCGGGAACGAATGATTCACGGCCACTGGACAATTCGGGCACGAGGCAGCTCGTTCCGTCGTGATGAACTAATCCCAAATCGTGATCGTCCACGTAATCGGCGAGCTTGCGGTAGATTCGACCTGCGATAATGCCGGGAAGATTGCCGCTGGGCATGGCTTGGATAATCTCCCCGTTGATGAGATCGGCTTTCCCATCGACTTTCATCAAATCGTCGGGTGTGGCACGGCGGGTTGCTGGCAAGGTCGCAATCATGATCCATCCTCCAAACGAAAGCGGAGGGACGGTTGTCCCTCCGCAGTATTTTACTTCAATTCGACGTTCCAGTAGGCCGAGTCGAGGAACGATTGCCAAGTTTCGTACTTCTTCTGCGTGAGCTTCGCGTTGAGCAGCGGGCTGCGCTTCGGCTTCTCCGGCTTACGGATCAGCGTCATGTTCGCCTGCCGCGGGGTACGGCCCCCCTTCCGCACGTTACAATCGACGCACGCGCACACGATATTTTCCCACGTCGTGCCGCCGTTCTGGCTCCGGGGCATCACGTGATCCAAGCTCAGTTCGCTGGTTGGGAACTTCCGGCCGCAGTACTGGCACTGGTTGTGGTCGCGGGCGAAAATGTTCCGCCGGTTGAACTTCACGCTCTGACGCGGCACCTTGTCGTAATCGAGCAACCGGATCACCCGCGGGGCTTGGATTTCGACGGTAGGCGTGCGCACCCAATCGTCGTGTTCCTGCCGGAATTCTTGGGCGCGGTACGCGCTCAACTCCGCCCACGAGGCAAAATCGTAGGAGAGGAACTGCCCCTCTTCCACGCTCACCACTTCGGCTTGTTCCTTGCACAGCAGGCAAAACGCCCGGCGCAAGCCGATGATATGCACCGCCATGAACATTTTGTTCAGAACGAGCACGCTCGACTCGAGGGGGGTGTAGGCACTCGACTTCATGATGGCGAAAGCCCTCCAATTACGGCGACAGCGAACCCGCCAGCCTGTCGTAGGTGGGCCGGTTCGTCATCTGAGACGCGCCAAATGCAGGTTAGGTTCTGTCACAATTCCATCATACTCGGGGAATCCACCTGTTCGCAAGGGGGTGAATGCACGAATCTCCGCGGCCTTCATGGAGCTTTCATGAACCGAGATCGGATCGCTTTCCGTACCACTACTGCTCGCCGAAGGAGAAAATGCAAGGTACACTCGGAGGGTATCTCCTTTTTGGGTGGGCCGAGCATGATCCGTTGGGTAATCGCGATCGCATTCGCCAACTTCGCCGTGAATGCTTGGGCCGCACCGCCGGAACCGGTGTGGATCGAAGGGGAAGCCGTCACCCGCACTGCGGCCAAACCGAACCTCGAAGGTTGGGGGGCTAAGGAACGCCTCTCGAAGGGCGCTTGGCTAAGCCTCTCAATCGAACCCGATCAAATCGAAAAGGCGATTCCCGCCGAGGGGCTGACGTTCGCCTACGATTTGGAATTCGCCGAGGCGGGCCGGCGCGAAGTCTGGTTCCGCCTCGGCTACGAATTCACCCGAACTCCGTTTCGATTCCGCATCGGCGACGGCTTCTGGATCGATGTGAAACCCGATCAACTGACGACCGATCTGATGTCGATCGCTGAGTTCGTGCCCGTGGCGTGGTTGAACGTCGCGGCGGCCGAGTTTCCGGCGGGCAAGCAAACCTTAGAAATTCAGATACCCCGACCGGCGAAATCGCCGAAGGCGTTATATCCGCGCGTGCTCTTCGGCCTCGATGCGATCTGCCTCGCGGGGAGTTTTCAGCCGAACGGGCCGTACGCCCCCGGTGCCGATTGGACGACACCGGCGGATCACGCCGCCGCGAAGGGGTTGTGGGAATTCCCGGCGGCCACGACTCGGAAGCCGGGGGAGCGAATCTCGCTCGATCTGACGGGCACTTGGCAATTCGCCCGGTTCGACGAACCCGGAGATATCATCGGCCGCACCGAACCGATGGAATTGCCAAAGAATCTGAACGAACTCCATTGGCGAGCGATCGCCGTGCCGGGGG
Organism: Gemmatales bacterium; assembly: GCA_038211045.1. GTDB lineage: Bacteria > Planctomycetota > Planctomycetia > Gemmatales > Gemmataceae > JALHQU01. The sequence continues at coordinate 5,271 of JBBQWA010000045.1, read as the reverse complement.
ATAAAGACGCGGCATTGCCGGGGCAGGCGTTCTGCCATCGCTACTGGTACCGAGTGCGGGTCGATGTGCCGAGGGCGATGTCGGGCAGATCCTTTGTGCTTCGCTTCCCCAACAACGCATTGATGAGTACGGTATTCGTAAACGGGCGGAAAGTCGGCTTCAGCAAAACGCCCTGTGCGAGTTTCGATTGCGATGCGACCTCGGCGATCAAGCCAGGAGAAGTGAACGAGATCTTCGTCGGCATCAAGGATTTGTACTACGCCCTCGCTCAAACCGCCGAGGGGAAATCGTGCCGGTATCTCTTCGATTATCCGCACGAACGTTTTCACAACACCGGCGGCTTGGGGCCGACGCGCTTCGCCGATTTCCCCGTGCTCTTCAAAGTCCGCCGCAACGGGATCCTCGAAGCGCCGAGCTTGATCGTGGGCGGAACGGTGTACACTGCGGACGTTTTTTGCATTCCCAGCATCAGCCAGAAAAAGCTCGATCTCGAAATTACCCTTCACAATCCGAACCCGACCGCACAAAAGGTGGAACTCTCCGCGGCCGTACGTGCCAACACCCCCGGCAGCCCGGCGTCGCTTTCCTTCGATCCGCAAACGGTGAACCTCCCCGCGAACAGTTCGCAAACCGTGCGAATATCGAAGCCTTGGGATACCGCCCGCCTGTGGTGGCCCGACGATCCCGCGATCTACAAGGCCGAGGTGCAACTGACCGTTTCTGGAACGCCCATCGATACGTTCGCCCAACCCTTCGGGTTCCGCGAATGGGGCATCCGGGGCAACAAGTTCACCCTCAACGGCATCGCGTGGAACCTTCGGGCCGACCTCCGCCACAACGATCTCAAACCGGGCGACGATCCGCTCGCGGCGGTGAAGGAATGGCGGAAGAACGGTCAAAACATGATGCGATTCTGGGGCGATCGGCCCTGGGCGGGCGGCACCCAACACGCCACGCTCGATTTCTTCGATTCCGCGGGAATCGCGGTGCGGCGCTCGGGCATCTTCGATGGCGAAGTTGCCAGCTACATGCTCGTGAACGAGGGCAAAGTGAACCGGGCACTCTTCGATAATTGGCACTCGCAACTCGAAGCGTGGGTGAAAGCCGAGCGCAATCATCCGAGCATTCACATTTGGAGTTTGGAGAACGAGATCACTTACATCAATGCACGCAACTTCGGCTGGCTCACCCAGGTGGAACCGGAAATTCGCAAAGCGGCGGAACTCGTGAGAAAGCTCGATCCGACTCGCCCCGTGATGATCGACGGCGGCGATGCCCTGCTGGATGCCAGCCTCCCCGTATACGGCAACCACTACCTCGAAGGGGCCAAACGCGATTACCCCGAGGAAGCCTATTCGCTTCAGAAAGCCTACGCCCAAGGCACCAAGCCCAATTCGGGTAACCCCTGGCCGATCCGCAACGATAAGCCGTTGTACCTCGGTGAGAGCTTCTTCGCCAACGGTTCGCCCCCTTCCGCCTACGCGGAAATCTCGGGGGAATCGGCCTTCCTCGGCCGCCGCGAAGCCGCGAAGGGCGTGACCAAGTTCGCCCGCATGCTTTCGGAAGGCTACCGCTGGCACGGCGTCGCCGCGTTCCACTTTTGGTTCGCCGAGGGGGAGGACGCCGAGCACTACCGGGCTTGGCAACCGGTGTGCGCATTCATGCGGGAATGGGATTCCTGTTGGCCCGCGAAATCCAAGGTTCAACGCACGATCAAAGTGTTGAACGATACCCGATACTCTTCGCCGATCACCGTGAGTTGGCTATTGCAAACTCCGGATGGGGTTCACCAAGTGCGCGGCAGCCGGGAAGTGGAAGTGGCAGCCGGGGAAGCCCAGGAATTCACTATCGAAATCGAAACGCCCGATGCCGAGGTCCCCGGTATGGAATTGACGCTGGCCTGTTACCGCGATGGGAAGGAACTCTGGCGGGATCGCCGACCGATCCGCGTGATCCAACCGGTTGCGGCTAGGAAGTTGAACGAGGATGCCAAGGCGGTGACCGTGTACGACCCCGCGGGCAAGCTCACCCCGACATTGAAATCGCTCACCGCCTTTACAACCGTCGCCGATTGGAAGACGCTACCCGAAGGATGCAGGCTTTTGATCGTCGGCCCGGACGCGGTAAAACCCGCCGAGGCCACGCACCCCGGTTGGGCCGACATGATTCGCCGGGGGGTGAAGGTGCTAGTGCTGGATCAAGCGAATCCGCTGCACCATTTCGCGGTACCTTCCGAGTTGGAACCGACAACGTATTCCGGTTCGATTGCATTCCCGGAAATTCCGAGCCACTCGGCCTTCGCGGCGATGGCCCCGAGCGATTTCTTCGGTCGCGGGCCGGATCGCTTCGTGTACCGCAACGCTTACCGCAAACCGGGTAAAGGGGGGCGCTCGCTCGTGCAGTGCGACCGCGAACTCTCTTGCTCCGCTTTGATCGAATGCACCCACGGCACCGGCCTGATGATCCTCTGCCAAATACCCACGGACGACACCCCCGGCATTCGGCTGTTGAATAACCTCGTCGTGTACGCATTGGGCTACAAGCCGGCCTCGAAAACGACCGCCGTGGTGCTGCCCGCGAACGATCCGAGGTTGAAACTCCTTTCCGAAATCGGCCTGAAATTCCGAGCGAATGCGGACATCGCTCAGGCCTTGGCGAACGCGGAGATCGTGATCGCCGATGCCAATAAGGAACTCTTGACGAAGCTCGCGGCAGAACCGAAACTCCTCCGGGATTTCACCGCGAAAGGCGGCACCTTGATGCTCTGGGGCCTCACCCCGGAAGGCTTGGCGAGCTTCAACACCCTCGTCGGTTTCCCCCATTCGATCCGGCCATTTCAAATGGAACGCGTGCAACTCGCCTCCCAAAGGGATGCGCTTCTCGCGGGGGTAACCACCCGCGATGTGGCCCTCGAATCGACGCAAAAGATCAACCCGTGGGCCGGGGATCGCTACCCGGCCAAGGATACCTTCACCCACGTCGTCGATCTCGACGACATCGCACCGTTCGTGCAATCGAATGAGTATTCGCACGCGTGGAAGCAGATGACCAACGGCCTCACCTCGGCCGATTCGTGGCGGTTCGTCTTCTACCACGATCAATCGCAAGCCGGCGAACGCCCCTCGTGGACTGGTACGCTGCCTAAGGAAGAATCGATCACCGGTTTGAGTGTGGTATTGAACACGCACTACCGCAGCATCACGAAATTGCGGATCGTATTCGGGGAACGCCCGCAAGATAACGAATTGCTCGTGCTGAAACCCGAAGCGGAACTCCGGCAGGATTTTCGCTTCGCCAAACCTTGGAAATGCAAAACGATCACGCTCGAGCCGGTCGAATGGACGGAGGGCACCAAGCCCGTGATCGGCATCGACAACCTCTGGCTGTATGCGAATCGGCCGGCCGATTTCTCTCAAAGGGTAGTTCCACTGTTGAACATCGGCGCCCTCGTGAAGTACCGGGAAGGCAAAGGGGCGGTCGTACTCAACCAATTGCACGTTCCTTCGGGCGAAGCCAATCCGGAGAACGCGGAAAAGAAACGGAACCTCGTATCGAACCTGCTCCGCAACCTCGGGGCGGAGTTCGCCGCGGAGAAACTGATCTTGCCCGGATTCAACCTGAATTACACGCCGGTGCCCCTCGGCGAGAAATGCAATGGTTACCTTTCGAGTGACAAAGGCTGGATCGAAGGGCAACCGGAACTCGCATTCTTACCCGTGGGCGAACAAAAATTCGCCGGGGTGCGGTACGATCTGAGAGATTTTCAAACGTCGCCGTTACCGTCGGTGGTGATGCTCGCCGGGGCGAAAGGAATCAAAGCCAACGGGGTAGAGGATATCCCCGTGGGCAAGCGGGCGGATGCGATCTTCTTCTTGCATTCGTTCCACCCATTGAAAACGTGGAAGCCCCGGAACGAATACGACGAACTGCCGGTGGTGTTCGAATACGCGGTGAAATACCGCGATGGTTCGAGTGCCGTGATTCCCGTACGTTGGAGTAAAGATGTGGGTGCTTGGAACCTCCCCACGGCGGACGTACGCGAACTGCCGGGGGCGAATGTCGCTTGGCAGGCTCCGTTCCCGAAGGGGCCGAAGGATCGCAGTGCGGCGGTGTACACGATGCGTTGGGTGAATCCGAAACCGGAAGAAATCGTGGAATCCTTCGGGGTTCGCTTTCCGAACGGTACACCCACCGAATATGGTTTCCCCATCCTGTTCGCCGCAACCCTCGCCGACGAGAAGAAGTGACTCCTCCCCCATCCGCGATCATCCAACGTTCCGATCTCGTTCTCGGCATCGACGGCGGCGGCACACAAACGCAAGCCCTCCTCGCCCTGCGCGACACCGGCGAAGTGATCGGCCGAGGCGTGGCCGGGCCGTCCAACATTCAAGCCGTGGGAGCAGAAACGGGGTTGAAGGCCATTTCAAATTCGATCCGCAACGCGTTCAGCGATGCGGGACTTCCCCACGGTTCCGTCTCCGCGATATGCATGGGCTTGGCCGGGATCGATTGGGACGGCGGCCTCAACGTGATCCTCGATTGGGCTTCATCGAATGCCGTTGCCGGGAAGGTTCGAGTGGCTAACGATGCCACGCTGCTGTTGGCGGCGGGCACGCCCGATGGCTGGGGCTTGGCCGTGATCGCAGGAACCGGGGCGATCGCGTTCGTGAAAGATCCGACCGGGAAGGAAGGCCGTTGCGGCGGCTGGGGCTACCTCCTCGGCGACGAAGGCAGCGCGTACAGCATCGCGATCGGCGCACTGAAGGCGGTCTGCCGATCGTTCGACGGAGTCGAACAACCGACCGCGTTGACCGAACGGGTGGTTCGGGAAATGAAAATCGCGTCGATCCCCGCGATCATCGAAGCGGTGTACCGCGGGTCGTGGGATCGCACCGCGATCGCCGGGCTGGCCCCGGCCGTATTGGAAATCGCCGGGGCCGGTGATGCCGTGGCCATGGCGATTGCGAAATCGGAAGCCGATCAATTGGCCCGCACCGCGGTGGGTGCGGTACTTGCACACGGGTTGCCGAAGCGTGGCCTGCCGATCGCTTTGGCCGGGGGCGTGCTCACGCGGAACGAAATGTTCCGACAATTGTTTTTAGATGCGGTTTGGCTGTTGGGAATCGAAGCGGGGCCGGTGAACTTGGTCACCGACCCCGCCTTGGGTGCAGTCGCGCTAGCCCGACGCGCCAGCGAGGGCTTCCAGAACGTCGAAAACAGCATGGTGTGATTTCGTCGTTCCGGGAGCCCTCGCTGGCGCGTCGGGCTAAC
>JBBQWA010000044.1:0-18493 GCA_038211045.1 Gemmatales bacterium | reverse complement strand
TTGATCTTCGGTTGGCTCAGCGGACTTCGCCAAACCCATTCCGAGTGCGAGGAATGCGAGCAGCGTATTCATGGTGTCGGCTCGAAACGGAACGGGGGACGGCATCCGCCCGCAAGTTCGATGCGGGAGAAAGCCGTCCCCCGCATTGGTGCGGTGGGGAAGCGAGAGCGTTACATGCCCGTGCCGCCCGAGAATTGGAATTGCTTCCCGCCACCGCCGCCTTGGAATTGTCCGCCGAAGCCGCCGCCGCCTTGGAACTGGCCGCCGAAGCCGCCGCCGCCTTGGAATTGTCCGCCGAAGCCGCCGCCGCCACCTTGGAATTGGCCGCCGAAGCCGCCGCCTTGGAACTGGCCGCCACCGCCGCCGCCGAAGCCACCGCCGCCGCCGAAGCCACCGCCGCCGAATCCGCCGCCGCCGCCGCCGGCGGCCATTTGCTGCTGCATAAAGGCAGGTTGACCGGCGACCACGTTAACTTGTTGGACACCGATACCGTTGAAGGCATTTCCGTTACCACCGGGCTGGCCGCCGCCGCCGCCTTGGAATTGGCCACCGCCACCGCCTTGGAATTGGCCACCGCCCCCACCGAAGCCACCGCCACCTTGGAATTGGCCGCCCCCACCGAAGCCTCCACCACCTTGGAATTGGCCGCCCCCACCGAAGCCGCCACCACCGAAACCGCCGCCACCTTGGAATTGGCCGCCGCCACCTTGGAATTGGCCGCCACCACCTTGGAATTGTCCGCCGAAGCCGCCGCCGCCACCTTGGAATTGACCACCGCCGAAGCCGCCACCTTGGAATTGGCCACCGCCTTGGAATTGGCCACCGCCCATACCGCCTTGAATCCCTTGCATGCCGCCTTGGTTGTTGCCGAGTTGGTTTTGGATTTGTTGTTGCTGATTGATCAGCGTTTGTTGTGTGGGCCGGAGCGCGTTCGGCGCCACATACCTGGGTAATCCTTGCGGGCGGAACTGCGGGGTGATGCCTTGGCCGCGTGCGGCCTCGGAGACGATCACAAAGGTGGAAAAGAGGCCCAAAGCGAGGGCCGTCATGCCGAGGATACGGGTCATCATGAACATCGCGGCACCAAAGGGAAATAAGTGGAATGATTCGGGTGGAACACGTTGAGGCTTTGAAAGAAGACGGCTTGCACGACAATCGTAATTATGAACGATTCCGGAGCGCTTTCCAAGCCCAACTCTCCAAATTCTCATCTCGGATTCATCCATATGGGCGATTCACCCGGCACCGGCCAAATTATCCGATTCCGAATGGGAACCGATTCTCCGTGCTCAACTCGGAAAGCCCCTTCCTTCTCCAAACGCCGGGGATTCCGCTTCCGTTGGCGCGAAATTCCAAAAGCGTTGGTTTCAACTCCAGAAATTCCGCCAAATGGGCTTGACCCGATTTGGCGTGCCGTTATTGTCGCCCGCCAGAGATGAGTTTTTATCGCACGCGGCGGTTCGGGGAACCGGTTCGTGCGGGCTTGACGCAACGCGGGCCTCGGGGTTGGGGAACCATGGGGCCGGATCGTGTTGCGGGAAGCATCCAGGGGGAAGTGAATTATGAAAACCCGCCTTCGACGAACCTTTGCGGTACTCTTGGCGACACTCGCCGCCGCGACCTATGGCCGGGCACAATCGCCGGACTTCCTGCAAGGCCCCGGTTTGGGTGCCGGCGGCCTCGGGGATAGTGCTGGCCTTCCCGGCGCACCGAGCCCTAACGTGCCTTTGCCGCTAGGCAATCCCGGCTCGCAGGGATTCTTCGCCTATACCGATCTGGTCTACCTCACACAAACTTGGACGCTCGGGAATCAAACCGTCGCCGTCCGCGGCTTCCGCGATTCCACGGGCTTCCTCACCGGCAGACCCGGCGGGTTCATCGGTTCGGGTACCGAAGCCCTGAATACCAACGACTTCGGCCGCCGCAGTTACTTGCCGGGCTACAACATCGGCATCGGCTTCAAGAGCGAAGACGGCACCAGCTACATCGCCAAGTTCTTGCGAACGCCTCGTTACAGTTACGTGGCCGGGGCGTCGCTTGTGCCCCGCAACTTCGAAGGCCCGAACAACCTCGCCGATACGTTCCTGTACTCGCCCGTGTTCAATTTCTCGCCGCAGTTCTCCGGCACCGCCAACCGCACCGGCCTCGAAGGCAACGGGGCGCCGCCGCAACTGCTCTTCGGGATTTGGAACGGTGCAGGAACGATGACGATTCAGTACACCCAAGAATTCACCGATGTCGATCTCGGCGTCCGCGTTCCGGTGTTCGAAACGCCGTATTCCAAGGTGTACGGTTTGGCCGGTGCCCGTATGGATTGGTTCTTCGAAAGATTCAGATGGCGTGCCCAAGCTTTCAACACCATCAGCGGTCAATCCGATCCGAACGATGTCGCGTTCTACACGAACACACTCTCGCAGCGTCTCTACGGCCCGTACATCGGTGCCAGCCACGAAATCTACCTCGGCCGCAACTTCTCGCTCTCGACCGACATGACCGGTGCCCTGTTGGCCAACTTCACCAAACAACGCGCCAAGTACAAACTCGCTTCGGACGACGCCCAACAAAAGCGATCCCTCAACGATCTCGACTTCTCCCCATCCGTGGGCGGGAACTTCAACCTCTGGTGGTACCCCACTGCGGGGATTCAAGTCCGCGTCGGGTACCAGGTCAACACGTGGTTCAACACCCACAACATGCAGCAGCCGATCGGATTCGACTACAGCAACATCGATCCGGTATACGGCAAACAAACCTTCCGGCTCATGCACGGGTTGAACGTCGGCTTCGGCCTGTTCTTCTAAACGCTCCCGTACAACTTGAAAATCGCGAGCCCCACGGGTTCACCTCACTTCGTCGCGCCGCCCGGCCTGACTTGGTGGGGTGCCTGTGTTTGGGAATAGGGATCAGGGGTGGGTCAGGGGTCAGTTTTATCGGCGATGGATTTCTTGATGGAACGAGTAAGGCCAGCGAGCATCATTGATATTTCCTTGAGTTCTGCAATGAGTGGCTGAAAGTCTTGGGACTGAATGATTCCGAGCTTGCATGCGATGTAGCATTGGGTTCGCAACTCCGCAGCCGACCCACGTGCGATAACAAGGAATCGCACAAAATCCTTGCCGCCTCTCTCCCAACCTTCCGCAATGTTCGACGCAATCGAAACCGCCGCTCGTTACATTTGATTCCGCAAGCCGAAGTCACGGCACTCTCGGAGAAGTTCGTAAATCCGCACGGTCAGTTGGCACGACCGCTTCCAGACATCCAAATCTTCAAATGAACGGAACATATCGCCTCCGCAATTCGATGTGTGTTGCCCTGTCCCCTGAACACTGAACCCTATTTGCTCAGGCCGAGCCTGAGACTACCGTGTAGCCCCGGTTCTCGATCGTTTCCACGTCGCCGAAGGTTTCCACGATTTCCGGGATCGTTTGCACGGGCATTTTCGTGACGAAATAGAAACGGCCGCCCGGCTTCAGCACTTCGCGGGCAGTATCGATGAACAACCGGCCGACTTCTGAGTTCGCGTAGTACGGCGGATTCGCCAGCACCGCATCGAAGCTCACGGGCTTCAAATCGCCGAGTTTATCCGTGGCGAGGAATTCCGGATTTGGCACGCCGTTGGCCGCAGCGTTGATCTCGGCCAACTTCACCGCCCGCACATTGCTATCCACGAACACCACTTGGCCCGTCGGGCCGGCCGCCGCAGAGATCAAGCAGCCGACGCTGCCGTTGCCGCAACCGAGATCGAGAATGCGGTCGCCGGGCTTCACTTCGGCCACTTCGAGCATGGCCCGCGAACCTTCATCCATGCGGCCGTAGCTGAAGGTGCCGGGCCACGAGACGATGTTCATGCTGGCGCCGTCGCGGTTCTTCGCATGGAATTCGATTTGATGCCGTCGTCGCGGTTGCTCGCCGGTCTTCTCGCTCCAGAAGACGTTGCCGAGCGAGTTCCGCGGCGCTTCGGAACATTTGCCGAACACCTTCTTGTGCAGCTTGGCGAAAGTGGTATCCCGCTTGTATTCCGAGAAGGTGATGAAGCGACCGCCTAGTTCGAGGATGTGGAAGCCTTGTTCGACCATATCGAGTTTGAGTTCGTAATCGGAGTGGGCGGTGCTGAGGAAGATCGCGGTGCGGAACTTCGCCGGGAGATCCCAAAGGTCCGCCGAAGCGACGACTTCCGCGACCACGTTTTCTTGGGCGAGTTTCTCGCGGAGCCGGGCGGCTTGGTACAGATCGAGTTGGAAACACGTGGTTTCCATGCCGCCGAGGGCACCGACGAGTTGCGTGACGGGCCACGGCGAACCGAGGATGATAGCCACGGGCGGCACGACTTTGCCGGCGGCGATGGGGTAGAGCTCGAGGAGGTTTTTCATGGGGTTATGGTACGGGAACCCCTTCCCGATCGCCTGCAATTGACGGTGGTTACACCTTGGCTTCATTCAACCGGCTTCGTGCGAGTACTGCCGCGGCACGGAGTTTCTTTTCGAGCAGGCTCTTGGGAGGGAGTTCGGTCAGGTAGGTTCCCACGCGGACGCCGCCGGCTTCCAATTCCAGCAATTCGACGTGTTCTGCGCCCGTCGATTCGCACAGGATCAGGCCGAGCGGTGCTTCTTCGCCCGGTTCGCGTTCGTGCTTGTTGAGCCAGCGGAGGTAGAGTTCCATCTGCCCTTTAAAGGCCGCTTCGAACTTGCCCAGCTTGAGTTCGATGGCGACCATGCGACGGAGCTTGCGGTGGTAGAAGAGCAGATCGAGATAGAAATCCTCCCCGTCGATCACCATTCGCTTCTGACGGGTGATGAAGGTGAAGCCGCCGCCGAGTTCGAGGATGAACGATTCGATCTCTCGCAGAATGCCGGCTTCGAGATCCTTTTCGCCGAAGGAATCCTTCAATCCCAAGAAGTCGAGGAAGTAGGGATCGCGGAAGACCATGTCCGGCGAGATTTGGTCTTCCGTACGGAGCTTGGCGAGTTCCTCTTTTGCCAGTTGGGCCGGCTTCTTGGAAATGGCAGTGCGTTCGTAAAGCATGCCGCCGAGCTTCGCCCGCAAGGTGCGGACGCTCCAGCGTTCAAGCCGACACATCTCGGCGTAGAAGTCGCGTTTGATTTCATCCTTGATGGGAAGTATGAGCAGGAAATGGCTCCAGCCCAATTGCCGGGACAGTGTCCCGACAATCTCGCGGTCGGAAAACACTTCCGCAAGCTTCAGCATTCGCGTCAAATTGTCGTACGTGTAGCCTTTGCCGTAGAGGCGACTCAATTCTTGGGACAGTGTCCCAAGAATCTCTTTCCCGTACTCCGCCCGCTTCTGTTTGAGGATTTCGCGGTGAATGCGGTCGCCGATGCTCCAGTACAGTAGCACCAACGCCGAGTTGACCGCTCGTGCCGTCGCATCGCGGGCTTGGTCGATCAAGGTCCGAACTTCGGAGAGCAAATCGACCGGAGCCAAGGGCTTGGCCGGTTTCGCCATCGCGGATTTCTTCTTCGCCAACGCACACCCCCCGGACGGGTTCGATGGATGGAAGATTCTTGCACAGTTGTTTCCCATTGACTACGGGTGTTCGGAGGCGTTTACCGGAATTTCGGCGTTTGTTGTCGATTGGCAGAGTTCGTAAACGATCACCATGGTAAATCGGTTCAAACACACAAGCCCCTCCATCGGAGCGAACATGTCCAAGAAAATCTTCATCAACCTGCCCGTGAAGGATCTGAACGAGTCGAAGGAGTTCTTCTCCAAGCTCGGCTAAACGTTCAACAACCAATTCTCGGACGAAACCGGCACAAGCATGATCATCAGTGAAGACATTTACGCGATGTTGCTGACCCACGCGAAGTTCAACAGTTTCTCGCCGAAGGAGGTGTGCGACACGAGCAAGAGCCAAAAAGTGTTGATCTGCCTCTCGTGCGAGAGCCGGTCGGAAGTCGACGCCATCATTGGCAAGGCCCTCGCCGCAGGCGGGAAACTCGGGCAAGCCGAGCCGATCGATTACGGCTTCATGTACGGTAACTCGTTCTACGACCTCGACGGCCACGCTTGGGAACACATGTGGATGGATCCGGCCCACGTGCAAAAGTAGGAAACCCCCTCATCGAAGCCGCTTGCGGCTTCGCGGAACACCACTCGACCGACGCGTATCGGGTTGAGCCGCGAAGCCGCAAGCGGCTTCCCTCATCCATTCTTCGCTTGCCGTCCGAACCCCCGCTGCATTCAACAAACACTACTCATCTATTGCCCATCCGGGGTTCGCACCATGATTCGCCCGTTCTTCGTCGCATTGGCCTTGGCATACGCCGCCACGGTATCCGCCGCACCGCCGACCCCCGCAGGGCCGCTCACGAAAATCTTTTTCGGCTCCTGCGCCGATCAGAACAAGCCTTGCCCGATCTGGGACAAAATCCTCGAAGCGAAGCCCGAGCTAAGCATCCTGCTGGGCGACAACATCTATGCCGATTTGGACGACGGCAAGTTGAAGCCCGCCGACCCGGCGAAGATCGCCAAGAGCTACGCCGATCTCGCCAAGCTTCCCGCTTGGCAGAAGCTGAAGGAAACCGCACCGATCCTCGCCACGTGGGACGACCACGACTACGGCCACAACGACGCCGGGGCCGAGTGGCCACACAAGGATGCCGCCCAGAAGCTCTTCCTCGATTTCTTCGACGTGCCTGCCGATTCGCCCCGCCGCACGCAGAAGGGCGTCTACCACTCCGAAATCTTCGGGCCGGAAGGGAAGCGCGTGCAAGTGATCCTGCTCGACCTCCGCTATTTCCGAGGGCCGTACAAGCGGGCCGAGAGAGTGATCCCCGGTACGCGCATCCGCCCGTACTTGCCGAACACCGATGAAGGCGTGACCATGCTGGGCGACGATCAATGGAAATGGTTGGAAGAACAATTGCGCAAGCCCGCCGAGGTTCGGCTCATCGGCAGCAGCGTCCAACTCGTGAGCGAGGAACAACCGTTCGAGAAATGGATGAACTTCCCGAACGAGACCAAACGGCTCTACAGCCTCATCAAAGAAACCGGGGCGAAGGGCGTGATCGTACTCAGCGGGGATCGCCATTGGGGCGAAATCTCGGTGGAGCCGAAGGCCGCCGGTTATCCGATCCTCGACATCACCAGCAGCGGCTTGAACCAAGCCGAGGAACACTGGCGCAACACCGTGTTCGGCGAATCGGATAAGAACGCCAAACGCATCGCCGTGATGCCCAGCGGCCAGAACTTCGGCATGGTGCTCATCGACTGGGAGAAACCCGATCCCGTCATCAGCCTGCAACTCCGCGGGAGCGATGGGGAGATCGTCGCCCAGATCAAAGCCGACCTGAGCCGCTTGCAACCGCAGCCGTTGAAGAAGGGGGCCAAGCCCGCCGAAGACCCGAAGGTGGCCCCGCCGTTGGCGGAAGGGGTGATCTCCGCGGCGGACGCGCTGAAGAAAAAGGAAGGCGAAGAAGTAACGGTGCAGTTCGAGGTGATGGCCGGCCGCCTCACCGGCAAACGCATCCTGCTGAATTCCGAGAAAGACTTCAAGAGCGATAAGAACTTCACCGTGGTGGTGAACGACAAAGCCTGGACCGGCAAGTTCGACAAGGCCACTTACGACACGTTCAAAGGCAAAACGATCAAAGCCAAGGGCAAGATCAGCAGCTTCAATGGATCGCTGCAAATCCAGATCAACGACGAGAAGGATCTGGAGATCGTCGAAGCGAAGAAGGAGTGATTCCCGAGCGGCGGGCGTCAGCCCAATCGCGTTCGGCACGAGATTTGCGCGGCGCGGAACCGACTTCCACGAATTCGAGCCCTTTCCCGTCCTTCCCGCGCAGGCGGGAATCCAGTTCCCAAAAGACTATGACAATCGCCATATCATAGTGTGCGTGGCTCGGAATAGGCTGGATTCCCGCCTTCGCGGGAATGACGGATCATCGAATAACCTTCGCTGTGCCGAACAGGATTGGGCGTCAGCCCGCTGAGTGATAACACCTCAGCGGGCTGACGCCCGCCGCTCGGGAAAGTGCCGCCGCTGGCCGCGCCCTCGGCGAAGGGCCTATACTCAAATTCATATTCCATTTTGGATCGACACATGCCCGACGTTCCCACCGAAACCGCGCACCCCGGCATGGGTGCAATTCCGCATTCCTCGGGCGTGGCCTTCCGCGTTTGGACGCCGCATTCCTCGGCAGTTTCGGTCATCGGCAGCTTCAACGATTGGAACCCGGCAGCCAACCCGCTGCGGCGCGAACCCGATTGCGATTTATGGTACGGGGACGTGCCGAACGCGAAGATCGGCGACGAATACCGCTTCCAGCTCACCACCCCGGCGGGGGAACTGAAGCGGATCGACCCGTATGCCCGCGAGGTGACCAACTCCATCGGCAACGGCGTGATCCACGACCCCAACTACGATTGGGGCAAGGCCGAATTCATCATGCCGCCCTGGAACGAGTTGGTCATCTACGAACTGCACGTGGGTACCTTCAACGCCCCCGCCGGCGAGGAAGGCGCCCCCGGAACGTTCGAAGATATGGCCGAACGATTCGGGCATTTCAAAAAGCTCGGCGTCAACGCCATCCAGATCATGCCGATCGCCGAGTTCCCCGGCGACCGTTCGTGGGGGTATAATCCTTCCCACATCTTCGCGGTGGAATCGGCCTACGGCGGCCCCAAGGCGTTCAAGGATTTCGTGAAGGCGGCCCACCGCGCCGGGTTCGCCGTGATCCTCGATGTGGTGTACAACCACTTCGGCCCCGGCGATCTCGCCATTTGGCAATTCGATGGCGTCGGCGAACCCGATCGCGGCGGCATCTACTTTTTCCAAGATTGGCGCGCCGAAACCCCGTGGGGGCACACCCGTCCCGACTACGGCCGCAGCGAAGTGCGCCGGTACATCCGCGATAACGCCCTCATGTGGCTCGACGAATTCCGCGTCGATGGCCTGCGCATGGATATGACGCTGTACATCCGCAGCGTTCGCGCCGACGGCGAACCGAACCTGCCGGAAGGGTTCAGCCTGATGCAATGGATTAATGAAGAAATCCACCGCCATCACCCGCAAGCCATCACTATCGCCGAAGACTTGCAAGATAGTGAAATCATTACGAAAGCGGTGGCGGAAGGAGGCGCCGGCTTTTCCGCGCAGTGGGATAGCCGCTTCGTGCACCCGGTACGGGAAGCGATCATCACCCCGGACGATGCGAACCGCAGCATGGCTTCGCTCCGCGATTCGATCCAATTCAAGTACAACAACGATGCGTTCCGGCGGATCGTGTACACCGAAAGCCACGACGAAGTGGCCAACGGCAAAGCCCGCGTCCCCCAAGAAATCAACCCCGCGGAGCCGACCGGCTGGTGGGCCATCAAACGTTCGACCCTCGGCGCCGCCTTGGTGATGACCGCCCCCGGCATTCCGATGATCTTCCAAGGGCAAGAGTTTCTCGAAGGGGAATGGTTCCGCGATACCGTGCCGGTTCACTGGGATCAAAACGAAGAGTTCCGCGGCATCGTGAAAATGTACCGCGATTTGATTCGGTTGCGCCGCAACCTCGGCGGCGAATCGCGCGGCCTTTGCGGCCAACACGTTCACGTCATTCGAGCCGACGATGCGAATAACGTCATCGCGTTCCGCCGGTGGATGGATGGTGGCCCCGGCGATGATGTCGTCATCGTGGCGAACTTCCAGCACGAACCGCGGAACGGGTACAGCTTCGGTTTCCCCGTGGCCGGGCGTTGGCGATTGGCGTTCAACTCGGATGCGAAGTCGTACAGCCCGAACTTCAGCGGGGCCTTTTCCACGGATCTCGACGCCGTGGCCGGCGATTGCGATGGACTCCCCGCATACGGAATTGTGGATATTGCCGCGTATACCGTTCACATATACGTTCTGCCAGCGGTGAATGCGACGAAGGCCAAATGAAGCAACGGCACACGTGGCGACGGAGATCGGTGTTGCCCAAGTTCAACCGGGGCAAGGGATTGTCGTATCTTGACTGATTCGGAAGCCCTCGCGTCGGGGTTGCGTCGCTTGTCAATCTCGGCAAGGTTTCACTATTCCACCGCGCGAAGTTCCTGCATTTCCATGAGCAATTCCGTCTCCGCTTGCGTCTACTCCGAACATTGCGGTATGATTGCAGTGCGTACGCCGGTTGTGACGGCCCAGACCATCTCCCCCGAGTTCCTCCGTGAGTGTCAACGACCAAGACCGCGCCCGCTACGGTCGGCAGTTCGATGAAGCCTTCGCCGAAGCCTCCCGGCTCGCCGGATCCTCGCTTCCGCCGACCGATTTCTACGAACAGTTTCTCAGCCGGGCGCTCAGCGGCATCGGCGCGCCCGCCGGGGCGGTGTGGATGCGAACCCCGCAAGGCTTCCTCCAAGTGGCCTGCCAAAAGAACCTCGAAGCCATCGGCTTGGACGACAAGCGCGGTGGTCGCCAGTGCCACAACGAAGTCCTCCGTCACGTCTTCCAAGCCAGCCCGCCGCGGCCGGTGCTCCTCGAACCGCAGGGTCGCCTCGCCGGCATCACGCCCGAAGCGGGGGCGGCTCCCGCCGCGAATCTCACCGATTACTACGCCCTCTTCGCGCCGATCGTCGGCCCGGAAAAGCAATCGCTGGGGTTGTTGGAAGTCTTCCAAGAATCGTCGCACGAACCGCG
This sequence comes from Gemmatales bacterium, assembly GCA_038211045.1. GTDB lineage: Bacteria > Planctomycetota > Planctomycetia > Gemmatales > Gemmataceae > JALHQU01. The sequence continues at coordinate 7,863 of JBBQWA010000044.1, read as the reverse complement.
GCTGTATCAAACCTTCTTGCAATACACGCTGCAAATGGCCGGGTACGCCTCGCAGTACCACAACTTCGCCGGAACCAACAAACTCGGGGCCGCCGCCGGTTCCGAAAAAGTCTTCGCCCAGATCGAAGCCTTCGCCCGCCTCATCCACAGCACGCTCGATCCCACGGAAGTGGCGTACCACATTGCGAACGACGGCCGGCGCTTGATCGAAGTGGATCGGCTGTGCATCGGTGTGCGGCACGGCAGCAAAGTCACGGTCGAAGCCGTATCCGGGGCCGATGTGGTGGAGAAAGCCAGCACCCACGTACGGCGGTTGCGGAACCTCTTCGACGAAGTGTTGAAGTTCAACGATCGCCTCACCTTCAACGGCACCCGCGACGATACCCTGCCGCCCAAAGTGCTCCACGCCTTGGACGAATACCTCGCCGAGAGCCAACCCAAGTTACTCGTCGTGCAGCCGATCCGGGACGAACGGGAGAAGGACGAAACGAAGCCGGCCCGTTCGGTGGCTCTCGTGGAATGCTTCAACCCGCCCGAACAAACGGAACCGATCATCCAGCGGATGGAAGTGGTTTTGAAGCATGCCGCCCCGGCGCTCTACAACGCGGCGGAGATGAAACGCATCCCGTTCAAGATGCTATGGTGGCCGGTTCTCAAACTGCAAGACGGCCTCGGCGGGAAGAAGAAGTTCTACGCCGTGCTCATCGCCCTCGGCGTGGCGTTGCTCACACTCGCAATGGTGTTCGTGCCTTACCCCATGAAGATGGACGCCAAGGGGCTGTTCCTGCCGGAACAGGTGAAGCTCGTGTACGCCCCCATCGAAGGGCAAGTGATCGAACTGGCCGCGAGGCCGGGGCAAAAGGACATCCGCCCCGGAACCCCGTTGGTGAAGCTCCTCAGCAACGACTACATGGCCAAGCTCCAGGAAATCGACGTGAAGATCGGCAGCTTCACCCGCACCCGCGAAGCCTTGCAGCAACAATTGAAAGAAGCCAAAGCCGAGCAGAACACCGTCGATATTCAGAAGCAACTCTCGGATGCGGAATCGCAGCTCGAAATGCTGAAGAAGACCCGCGAAAGCATGATCTTGAACTTCTCGCTGATCGAAAGCGAAAAGGGCTACTTCCAAGCGAAGGCACCGCAAGCCGATCGTTTGAACGACATTTCCATCGGCTGGCTGCGCGACCCCTCCGATTTCCTCGCCAAGGGCATCAAAGCGACCGACCGACTCAACGGCCTCGACCCCGGCAAGTGGGCCGTGCTCTCGGACGATAACCGCAGCCAACTCGTCGGCCGCATGGTGAAGCCCAACGAACCGCTGTACCGATTGGGTGCCATCGACGGCCCGTGGCGCGGCGAAATCAAGATTCCGCAATCGAACATCGGCCAAGTGATGCACGCCTACCAAACCCCCGGCTTGCACGAGGTGGAGGAACTGCCCGACCCGGCCAACCCCGCGAACAAGATTACCCGCAAGTACCTGCCGGTGGATGTACTCTTCGCCGGGGCGCCCGACACCAGCTACATGGGCAAACTGTATGAAGCGGACGTGAGCGCCGAAGCGGTACCGAATAAAGACGACCACAACGAATCGGCCCCGGTGGTGATGGCGTATGTTCGCGTCGATCTGTCGAACCTATCGCCGGCCGAGCGGGCCACGATCTTCGTGGCCGGGCAGGAAGTGCGTTGCAAGATTCGCTGCGGCGATCGGGCGCTCGGCTACTCGATGTTCCACGGCGTGTGGGAATGGTTTTACGAGAAGGTAATCTTCTTCTTCTGATAGTTAGCCCGAGGGTAGCCGGGAGCTGCAGGCAGAGTTGTGCGAAAGGATCCTGAACGCATCTCTTTCGCAAGGAAGCTCCGCAAAGCGATGACACCGCAAGAAGTGTTTCTTTGGCAGAGGATTCGCCAAGGGCAAATCGAGGGCCATCGATTTCGCAAGCAACATCCCTTGGGCATCTACACTGTCGATTTTGTTTCTCTGGAGAGGAAAGTTATCTTGGAGTTGGATGGTAGCCAACACGTAGAGCGAGTCGAATTGGATAGGATTCGGGACGATTGGTTGAAATCGGTTGGTTTTCGTGTGTTGCGATTTTGGAATCACGAAGTGACTGAAGACTGGGACACCGTGGGCGAAGTGAGTTGGAATTCTCTGAGAACAAACAATACAACCGAGGTCTGATCGTCATGGATACTTTTTCTTGCCCCCCCACCCGCCGTTCTCGCTTCGCTCGACCGACGACCTCCCCCTCCGTGGGGGAGGTGGGTGTCGCCGATATTTCAGCAAGCTCGAACCACTGCCGTACTCTTCACCTCCCCCCTGGAGGGGGAGGTCGACCGAACGAAGCTCGGTCGGGTGGGGGGGATCATTGCTCACACCTCCGAACCGCGAATCGGAAAGTGGGGATCGAATCTTCACCTCCCCCCCGGAGGGGGAGGTCGATTCGCGGAGCGACGAATCGGGTGGGGGGGGTATTTGCTCTTATCCTCGCCCTGCTCGTCGGTTGCGTACCGACGAAGCCGACGGCCGAGGTCAAAGTCGTGGGGCTGCGGGCGCCGGTGGAGGTGGGAACGCCGCTGTACACCGCCGCGGCCATGCCAAAAATACAGGATGTGCAAGCGACGCCGGAACCGGTGATCGCCTCCCAAGGCGTGATCCAATTCGATCAGAAGATTCAAGTACCAGCGGAAGTGGATGGCCGTATCGAAGTGATCGGCTCGCCGATGCCCGCCGGCACGGTGTTCGACCCCAACGATCCCACGATGGTGAAGCACCCCCGCAACGACAAGATGATTTACCGCCAATGGCGGGAAACCAACCCCATCGTCGTCGGTCAAACGCTGGCCCGGATCGACGAATCTCAAGCGGTAATCCAACTCGAATCGTTGAAGCTTTCACTCGCCGCGGCCATCGAAGCGCTCGCGGCTTCCAAGGAAGCCGTGGTGATTACCGAAAGCCTCGCCAAGACCTTCCGCGAAAGTAAGCAAGCCTCGAAGACCGAAGTGGCCCAAGCGGAATCCTCGTACGCCCAAGCGAAGGAAAAGTACGCGGAAGTGCTGCAAAACAAGGCCCGCTACGAAGGCGAGAAGCTCATCACCGAGAACAAGATCGACCAGTACCAAGTGAAGAGCCGCGTGGATGGCCGCATTCTCAAAATCCTCAAATTCCCAGGCGAATATGTGAAAGCCGGGGAGCCGATCATGGAAGTGCAAGCGACCGCCCGCTTCCGCGTGGAAGCCCGCATCGACGTGCAAGTGGCCAACCGTTTGAAGCCGGGCATGCCCGCGATCGTCGAACCGGCCCGACCGTTCAGCCCCGAACCCTTTACCGCCAGCCACCGCAACGAAGTGACCGGCGTCGCCGTCACCTCGCATAAGAATCGCCCGCTGATCGTGAGTTCCTCCCTCGATTCTTCGGCGATCGTGTGGGATGTGACCGGTGCCGAGAAGAAACAGCGTGCCCTCGTTCACCCTTCCGGCGTGGGCGTGAAGTGCGTGGCCACCACCGGGCCGCAAGCCCTCGGCCTCTACTTGGCCGCCACCGGCGCCTCCGATGGCAAGATCCGGATTTGGGATCTCTCGAACCCGGATAACATCCCCGAATCGCCGCGCGAAGAATACGAAGAAGCCCACGGTTCCGCGATCACCGCCATCGCCTTCAGCCCCGATGGTAACCACCTCGCCACGGCCGCCGGGCGCGATGTGTTCGTGTGGGAACTGGCCGGGAAGAAAAAGAAGTACGCCTTGCCCGCCGATTTCCGAGACGACGTCACCTGCGTTCGCTTCACCCCGCAAGGCACGTTGGTCGCGGAAGCCCGCGATAAAACGATCCGCATCTTCACCCTCGGCACAACTGGCGCCGCACTCGAACGCACGATCGAAAACCGCTCCGGCAACGTCGATATCCTCGGCGTGTCGACCGACGGCAGCCGGATGCTCTTCGACAAAGACGCCTCCCGCATGGACATCATCAGCCTCGGCAAAGATACCCGCACCCTGCAAACGTTGCAGAACTCCGCCGGTGTGCGATTCTCCGGCTTGGCCCTCTTCAGCCCGGACGACAAATACGCCCTCACCGGCGCCGGCGACGCGGAAACCAAAGGCGAACTGCAACTCTGGAAGCTCCCCGATTCCGGCACGCGGGGTTCGGAGCGCCGCCGGTTGATTACGCCGAGCCGGTCGCCGATCACCTGCGCCGCATTCTCTCCCGATTCGGGGAACAGCTTCGTCGCGGTGGGAACCTTGGGCGGCGGCGTGTACTACTGGAGCGGCGCGAATGCGAACTCGGAGACCAACGAATTGAAGGGGATCATCACCACGATTACGGCCGTCGATTCGCGGTCGTCGCAAGTGCGGGTGGAAGTGGAGAACGCCGCCGGGGATGCCACGGACTTGTTGCAAGATCGCGGCACCGCCACGATCATCATCGATCAAACGCAACCGGCAATGTTGCGTCCGGTTCCCAAGCTGCTGGCCGAACCGATGAAGGAGAACGCGGCCCCGAAGCCACTGCCGTTGCCCGGCGCCGGGGCCAAAGCCCCGGGAACCATTCCGGACGTACTGAATCCCGGTGGCATCCTGCCGGTGGGATCCATCGAACCGGCGAAAGATACCGTGAGCAATCCGGTACCCGCCGTGCGAACGCCCCCGCCGGTCGGGATCGATCCGTTCCGCACTGTTCGCCCAGTGGCAGATAAATGATGAGTTTTTCCGAGCAGGAAGCGTCAGCGACGATTGTTTCCGTTCGTCAATGTGGTTGCCTCCGTTTAGCAGTATCGTCGCTGACGCTTCCGGCTCGGATTGTAGTTCAGCAGTATCGTCGCTGACGCTTCCGGCTCGGATTGAATTCGATTGTTTCCGTTTAGCAGTATCGTCGCAAACGCTTCCGGCTCGGATTGAAGATTATGAGTCAATTTGAAAAACCAGTCGAGCGACGCAAGCTCGTACGATTGAAAGTCCGGCCCGATCTCCAGCACGTCGAGCAGCGCTACGAAGGCAAGCGCTTCCATGTGGTTAAAGATCCCGTGTGCCTGCGTTACTACCGCTTCAATCAACAAGAGTATTTCGTGTTCGGCCTGTTCAACGGCCAGTTCACGATGGAGGAAGTGCGGACGAAGTTCGAAGATGAATTCCGCCCGCACCGCTTGGAATTTCAGGATTTGGAATCGTTCGCCCGGCAGTTGGTGACGGCGGGGTTGGTGCAACACGAGCAAGCCGGAACCGGGCAGCACCTGTTTCAACGCCGGGCCAAGCAGCGCCGGCAGAAGCGCTTCGCGGCGCTCTCGAACATCCTGTACTGGAAGATTCCGGTCTTCGATCCGGATCGCCTCCTCACCAAGATGTACGGCTACTTGTGGTGGATCTTCACGCCACTCTTCTTCGCCATGAGCTTGGGCGTGATGGCCGCCGCGCTCGTCCACGTTCTGTTGCACTTCCAAGTGTTCCAACAGAAGATGCCGGAGTACCAAGAGTTCTTCCACTTCCGCACCGTGGCGTACATGTGGCTGAGCCTCGGCATCGTGAAGATCATCCACGAGTTCGGCCACGGCCTCAGTTGCAAGGCGTTCAAGGGGGAATGCCACGAAATGGGCGTGCTGCTGATGTGCTTCAGCCCGGCGCTTTACGCCAACGTGACCGATGCCTGGACGGTCGCGGACAAATGGAAGCGGATCATTATTAGTTTCGCGGGGATTTACGTCGAACTGCTGATCGCGGCCATCGCCACGTTCGTTTGGTGGTACACCGAAAACCTGCCGGTGGTGAACTATACCGCCATGTGCATCATGATCCTGTGCAGCGTGAGCACTGTGCTGTTCAACGCCAACCCACTCATGCGTTTCGACGGCTACTACATCCTCGCGGATTGGATCGAAATCCCGAACCTCCGCGATCGCGCCAACCGATTTCTCAACGGCTTGTTCCTCAGCAAATGCTTGGGGATCGAACAACCTCCGGATGGCTACATGGCCCCGGGGCGGAAGTGGCTGTTCGCCACCTACGCCATCACCAGTTGGGTGTACCGCTGGGTGGTGACCTTCGGCATCATCTGGTTCCTCTCGGACTTTTTGAACCCGAAGCTCAAGGTGCTCAGCCGCATGTTGGCGGTGATGAGCTTGGCCTCGATGTTCGTTTGGCCTGCCATCAAAGTGATCAAAAACATTCGTCAACGGGGGCGCTTGCCGGACATGAAACCGAAACGGATGTACGCCACACTGGCGGTGTTCGGGCTGCTCCTCGCGGCCTTCTTCGCGGCCCCGCTACCGATCAGCCGGTTGCGCGAAACCGGCCTCGTGCTCTCGGATCCCGATTATTCGGCACCGGTGGCGCTGGCCCACGCGGCCGTGCTGGTCGAGATCGCGGTGCGAGAAAACCAGCCCGTGAAGAAGGGGGATACGCTCGCCCGCTTCGCCAGCCCCGAACTGCAACACGATGCGGATAAAGCGGCTGCGGAACGGGCCGGCGAAGAACTCGCCGAGCGGTTACTCCGGGAAGCGTCCAACCGCTTCGCGCGGTTCGATCCGACCGGCCGTTTGGAACAAGAAGCGAAATCGGCGAAGGAACGCGCCAATCAAGCGGCCTTCAACGAACTGATCCGCCACCAGCAAATCGCCCAATTGGCCACCTGCAAATCGCCGATCGACGGCGTGGCGATGGGTGTGCCCGGCCGGGACGAAATCGGGAAGATGTTCGACCCGAATTATTCGCAGAACAAACCGATCATGACCATCGCCGACCCGAAACGGTTGGTGGTGAAGGTGCCCGTCTCGCCGATGCAGTACCGGTTGTTGAAGGAAGATATGGCGGCCGCAAAAGACGGGGCGTTGAACGTGGCCGTGCACGTGAGCGGCCGCACCGATCGGGTTTACGACGGGAAGATCAAGCGCTTGCCCGATTCCGATGCGAAGCAAGTTCCGCCGCAACTCACCCAGCGCGGCGGCGGCCCACTGGCCGTCAAACAGGCCGGGGAAACCGGCCAAGAAACGATCCCCGTTTCGCAGACGTACCTCGTGGAAATCGAAATCCTCGATCCCGATTCGAGCATGCGCCCCGGAACGCTCGTGCAAGTGAAAGTGTATTGCCAGTGGCGCAGCGGCTTCTGGTGGGTGCGTTGGAAACTTTCGGAAGCGCTCGACATCGGGTTTTATCAGTAAGATTTCGTTTAGCCGCAACGAGAGTCTTCGAGCGGAGCGCTCCGCTCGAAGTCTCGCGTCGCGGCTACACAACGAGGTTCCCCCATGATTCCCACAGTGTTACTGCTTTCCGCGTTCGTTCTCGGTGCCGAAGATAAAGCCAAGGCGCCGTACTTCGAAGTGGCGGTCGAGAAAGTCGAGATCAAGCCCGGTGCATTCAATTCGCCGACGTTGGTGATCGACGCCAAAGATCTCGCCAAATTCGTTACGGATGAAACCGCCCGCACCGCGATCGCGAAGCAAGTCGATTTCAAAACGCACAAGTTGGTGATCTTCACATGGCAAGGCTCCGGGCAGGACGGCATTGATGTTGCTGTGTTGGAGAGCTTCCCGGAACAACTTGTGTTCACCAAGAAGCCGGGCCTCACTCGCGACCTGCGCACACACGTGAAAGTGTTTGCCGTTCGCAACGATGTGAAGTACACAGTGAAGTGATACAGACGCCCCTTCGCTTTCTCTCTACCCCTCGGAGATTCCCCCAATGTTCACCCGACGCCAGATGATTCGTACCGCCGCGGTGAGTGCCGCCGCGTTCGCCCTGCCCCGCATTGCTTCTGCACAACCCCCCGCCGGGTTCACGCTGCCGAAGCTCCCCTACGATTACAACGCGCTGGAGCCGAGTATCGATGCCGAGACGATGACGATCCACCACGATAAGCACCACGCGGGGTAC
>JBBQWA010000043.1:0-18956 GCA_038211045.1 Gemmatales bacterium | reverse complement strand
AAATCGGCGGCGTGAAGGAGTTTCAGCAGAAGGTTCTCGACGTCTTCACCGACGTAGCCCGCTTCAGTGAGGGTCGTGGCGTCGCCGATGGCGAAGGGCACATCGAGGATCTTGGCCAAGGTGCGGGCGAGGAGCGTCTTGCCGGAGCCGGTCGGCCCGATCAACAGAATGTTGCTCTTTTCGAGTTCGACTTCGTGCCGGCTGGCGTCCAAATGGTTCAGCCGCTTATAGTGGTTGTGAACCGCGACCGAGAGCACCTTCTTGGCGCGTTGTTGTCCGATCACGTATTGATCGAGCTTCTCTTTGATCGAACGGGGCGAAGGCGTGTTGGAATCCTTCGAGGAACCCTTGCCGCTACCGCGGCGTTTGCGTTCCTGCTCGATGATCGATTGGCAGAGGTCGATGCACTCGCCGCAGATGTAGCAATCGCCGGGGCCTTCCACGAGCGGGCCGACATCGCGGTGGCTGCGACGGCAGAATGAGCAATAGGCATTCCGGTTTCGGCCTGCGGCGCCAGGGGGTTTCCGGCCCCCGCTGTCGCCCGTCGTTCGCTCGGCCATTCGATCCCCGCGTAATGGAGGTGGTTTCGTTCAGAGCGGATCGTTCCGCCATGCAATATAACTTCGCGGCACCGCACCGCGAGAGAGAATCCGCATTCCGGCACCGCTTTAGGAGAATCCACTTTCGCCTGGGGCGGTTCTACCGGGTTCGATACTTGGGCAAGTTGTCAAATTTACAAAATTGCCGGTCGAATTGGAACGCGAGTTTTCAAAGCTCCGGTCTTTGTTGCCGTTTGACCTTGTTTTTCTTCGCTTCCAGTACCGCGTCGATCTCCTCACGCATCTGATGGGCCAATTGCCCACGGATCGTTTCATATTCCGCGCGGGATATTTCCCCGCGATCGTAAAGGGTTCGGTACGACGAGAGCGCATCGACGCTGCGGGTCTGATCCGCCGCGGCCCGCTTTTTCCGCAAGCGATCCAAGCCGAGGAGCGCGAAGCCGCCCAGTAGAATCACGGCCAACAATAAGCCGAGTGTCAGGAGAAAATCGGCATCTTCGAGGAGCGGAGCTTGAGCGAACATGGCGGCACGCTGCGTGGGAACGAGAATGTGTGGCAATTCTATGCCATTCCGCATGCGAAGGAAATTCGCAATGGATGAAGCCTCGGCATCAAGAAATCAACCCGTATGCCCGTTCGCCGATTTTGCGGATAAAGCTTCGAGTTCAGTGAGTGTCCGAGCCGAAAATCATTGACACAACCGATGCGCAATGCGCAACCGGAATCCGCGCGGATGGGGAGTTTCAAGTCATGTTTCGCAAGGCCAGTATTTTGTCGATCGTTTCGATTTTTGGCGGTGCGATCACCGCGGCAGAGCCGGCAACATTAGTGCCCCTGCAAATCGAAACCAAGATTCTGCAAGCCCAATCAGTGGAACCTGCTCCTGCGGGCATCGCACCTCCGGCGGAAGCATCGCCATGGATTTATGGGCGCGCGGATTTCCTCATCTGGTGGTACAACACGCCCAATCCCGCCCCGATTCTGAACACCGGCAATCCATTGAATGATCAGAACGCCGGTATCCTCGGGGGCCCAAGCACGCGAACCCTTTACGGGAATCGCGACCTCGACTTGAGCCCCTTCTACGGTACCCGATTGACCTTTGGCTATTGGGAACCGCAACGGAAGTTCGGCCTCGAAGCCGGGGTGTTCTTCCTGGGCCAGCAAACAAACACCTTCACCGCCTCGGCGGATGCCACGGGGAACCCTTTCCTCGCGGTGCCGTTCTTCAGCAGCGGCGCTGGGATCGAGAACCGCTTCCTCGTGGCGAATCCGGGCGGACTCGACAACCAGGTGAACCAGACCATCGGCTTGGGAAGTTTCGTGGCGACGTTCCAATCGCAATTGCTCGGTGCGGAAATCAATGCGATGGCCAACCTTCAGACCACCGACCGTAGGCGAATTGACGTCTTCGCCGGTTTCGCGTACCGCGGCCTCTACGAAAACCTGAAACTCGAATACAACCTGCCGGAAACGGGCGGAGGCATCGACTTTGGTGGAGAAGAGGAACAGCCGATTGTAACTCCCTCCATCGGCGGAAACGCTTTCGACCAATTCTCGACCCGCAACAACTTCTACGGTGGCCAAATCGGCACTCGAACGACGTGGGATTTCGGCCGGTTCTCCTTCGATTTCAGCGGCAAACTCGGCATCGGGGCGACGGTACAACAAGTGACGATCAACGGCGGAAGCCGGTTCACCAGCACCACGGCGGGCAGCTTCCAACAACCGGCAGCGGTCGTCAACCAGAGCAACCCCTTCGGTGTGTTCGCCCAACGCTCGAACATCGGCCGGTACACCCAAACGGCCTTCGCGTTGGTGCCCGAGTTCACCACACAACTCAACCTCCGGGCCACCGAGAGATTGAAGTTCTTCGTCGGCTACAACTTCATGTATTGGAACAACGTCGTCCGCCCCGGCGATCAAATCGATCGAACGATCAATCGCGTGAACCCCGGAGATACTTCCCTGTTCATCACGAGTTTGCAAAGCGACGCACCCGCTGTGCCCAACCGCCCCGCCCCAACGCTGAAGACGACCGATCTGCTCGTGCAGGGCATCAACCTCGGGTTCGAATTGCAATATTGAACGGATCGGGAACTTCCGGTGGCGCAGATGTTGAGCGTTTCAAAACTCACGGCATCGGCACTTCCACCATCCGGAAGTTGCCGACGGTGAGGAACGTCAAGCGGGAATCGGCCGGGAGGTAATTCGCCGGGGGTTGGCAACGGAACGAAATACGGTGCCGGCCCGGCGGGATCATCACGGTTCGAGACGTGTGCAGCGGGAGGTCGTCCAAATCGGGAACGGTTTCGTTCCAAATCGTGCTTACTATATCCAAGGGGATCGGCTTTCGATTGGTGCCTTCCTTGCGGATGTTGGGCACGGGTATGCTCAGATCCATTTCGATGCTCACGGTCCTGTGTTGATCGGTGGGGTTCGTGAGGATCATCTCGGCCTTCGGCTGGCAATCGAGTTTCTTCGATTCCTTCCCGCTGAGTTCGAACACGATGAAACCGCGGAGGAAAAGCGCGGTGAGGCCATCGCGTTCATTCCGCCGCATTTCCATATACCTGGCTGGCGAAGTGCGAATGAGGAACTCGGTGAACAGCGTGAGATCGTAGAACACGTAGTTGCCGTTGCCCGGTTGCAGGATACGCGGCACACTATTGCCGAGGATGTTCACGAGTTGGGAATCGAGTTCCTCGAACTCCTTCGGGGTGAACGCCCGAGTATCCACGAGCAAACCGCGGAAGCCCATCGCCACCAAACGATCGACCAGGCGGTCCGCCGGTTCATCCACGAGCGAACGGAAGCGGAGATCCCATTCGCGGCCCGTCATCGCCCCGAAGCTCCAACGAATGTTTTTCGTGTGCAGGTAGCCGCGAACGTGATCGTACGAAAAGATCGCGTCGCGGATCGGGTGGGCTTCCGGGAAGGGCTGGTACGGGTAGTTGTACACCGCTGGGGGTTCATCCCGGTACTCCGGCGGAATGCGATCCGCCGATTCGCGGAGGATTTCTTCCAACCGCTCGAAGAATTTGCGATCGGCCCAGAACTGCTTGGCCACCTTGGCGCGGTCTTTCGCCATGCCCTCGTCTTCGGGGCGGAACCACGTGTTGTTCAATTGATCCCATAATCCCAGAGCGATCAACCCGATGAACGCGGGCCAGAGCAAGTGCCGCATTCGCCCCTTGCGGCTGGCGAAGTAACGATCTATCGCCCACACGCTGGCGAACAACGCCATGAACGCGATGTAAATACTGATGCGGTTCACGGCCCGCACCTGCGGCGTCACCAAATGGTTGAACACCGCACCGAGGCCGCCGACGGTACCGAGGAGCGTGGCAAAGAGCGTCATCGCCGAGAGTGCGCCGAGGGGCCACCCGAGTCGGCGGGGTACAAACGCCAGCACGATCAATCCGATGAAACCGCAGGCCCCCACGATGCCGAACGGCCCCCATTCGTTTTCGTTTTGCGAGGGCCGGCGTTGAATCGCATCGTATTCGGAACGCGCGCGGGCCAGCGGGAGCCAGTTGTGGCCACCCACGGGCAGCACCAGCTGAGCGATCTTCATCCCGTAAATTTCGGCCTCTTCGGAATACCTTACCGTCGGCCGCGTGTTATGCCCGTATTGCATTTGGTAGTTGATGGCCGGAGCGTGGTTCGCCACCCCGGCAATACCGATTACTCCCACCACGATCACCGCACTGAACATCGCCCGCCATGTACCGGTGACGAACCAGCCGTACACTCCCGCCGCCGCGAGCAAGGCGCAGGCGAAGAAGGCGTAGTAAGCCCCGGCACAAGCCGTGAGGATGCCCACGATCACGCCGACCCAGCCAAAACCATCGCGGAAGCGGAATTTTCGGCGGCCGAGTTCCGAACGCATCGGGAAGAACGGCAACCGCCCTTGGCAAATCCAGAGCGTGACCATCATCGTGAGCGGGATGATGTAGTACGCAGAGAGGAAGTAGTGAACCTCTTCCCGCATGTAGTGGTACGGTTGAAAAGCGTAGAGTATTCCGCCTGCCCCGGCGGCGGGGATGCTCAAGCCGAAGCGACGATACACAAACATTCCCGTGAGCGTTGTGAGCGGATACGTGAGCAGGTAGAAAAGGTTGAACGTGACAATCGGATCTCCTACGATCTTGCCGATCACCCAGATCACGGCGAAGTGGAGGTGATCGACCACCGGGAAATCGTGGAGTTCCTGAATGCCGGGAGCGCTCAAACGTTCGTTCCGCCAATGGCTACCGCGTTCCACCGTCGCTTTCACGAATGGTAGAATGAGCAAGGCGTCTTGCTTGTAGGTGAACGGGGCCTTGTATTCCTCGTAGTTCAGCAAGTCGAGCCGCATCCCGTAATAGAGGATGCCCAGCGTGGCCGCGATCGCGGCGAGGTACCCCAAAGCGCAGCAGTACCAAGGTGTTCGGCGAAGGGTTGGCGGAGATTGCGAGGGAGGAGAAGGCGAATCCATAAACCCGAAACTCCGCGGGGCGAAGAACCCCGCTCACGAATCACGTTGCGAACATTCCCTAATATATCCCTTTCAAACTATCTCTCGGGCGATTCGATGGCACCCCCGGCTTGCGATGCGTTGATAATCGGCTGCGGATACTTGGGCCTCCGCACGGCCGAGGCATGGATCGCTGCCGGCCGAAGCGTGGCCGCACTCACGCGAAACCGTTCCGAATTGCTCTCGAACGAAGGCATCGTACCGATCTGCGGAGACGTGCTCGACACCGCGAGTTTAGCGGCGCTTCCCCCGGCACGCACGATCCTCTACGCGGTGGGTATGGATCGCAGCTCCGGGCGCTCGATGCGCGAAGTGTACGTCGAAGGTTTGAGGAACGTGCTGAACGCGGTGCGGAACAACGCCCCCGATGCGAAGTTCCTCTACATCAGCAGCACTGGCGTGTACGGTCAAACCGATGGTTCCGAGGTGAACGAATCCAGCCCGACGGAACCGCTCGAAGAATCGGGCCGCGTGGTACTCGAAGCCGAGCGTATACTCCGCGAGTTGCGGCCTTCCGCCACGATCTTGCGCTTCGCCGGAATCTACGGGCCGAACCGTTTACTCCGGAAAGAACCCGTGTTGAAAGGCGAACCCTTCGTGGGGGACGCCGAGAAATGGCTCAACTTGATCCATGTGGCCGATGGCGTTGGCACGGTGATGCTCGCGGAGGAACGCGGCGCACCGGGGCGAACATATTTGATTTCCGATGGCACTCCCGTATCGCGGCGGGAGTATTATTCCCACTTGGCCGAGGTGTTGAACGCCCCTTCCGCCCGATTTGAAAGTGGCCCGCCCAAGGTGGAACCGAACCGGCGAATCTCGAACCGGCGTGCGATGGAAGAACTCGGCTTCACCCCGGAATTCCCGAGTTACCGCGAAGGATTGGAGCATTCATGCCCACGTTGTTCATCGACGCCGACGCCTGCCCAGTAAAGAGCGAGTGTTACCGCGTCGCCAAGCGTTACGCGATACCGGTGATCGTGGTCGCCAATTGCACCCTGTTCATTCCGACCGATGCCCTCATCTCGCTGATGGTCACGCCCGGCTTCGGGGCAGCCGATGATTGGATCGCGGAGAATGCCAAAGCGGGAGACATTTGCATTACAGCGGACATCCCCTTGGCGGCCCGCTGCGTGGCCAACGGCGTACGGGTTATCAATACCAAAGGGCACGCCTACACGGAGGCGAACGTGGGGGAAGCCTTGGCGATGCGGAACCTGCACGAGGAGCTTCGCCAGAGTGGCACGGCTCCGGGTGGCCCTTCACCGATGACGCCCAAGGATCGTTCTCGTTTCTTGGCCACGCTGGATCAAACGATGGTGGCAGTAGGTAAGGGCTGATTTGGATGGGGGCAAACGAAGAAAGCCGGCGGAGGTGATCCGTCGGCTTCCAGTGATTATTGTACTGATTTAGTAGCGGTCGCCGCCGCCACCGCCACCGTAGCCGCCGCCACTGCTGCTGCCGCCACCGCCGCCGTAACCGCCGCCGCCACCGGAGCGACCACCGCCGCCGCCGCCGTATCCACCACGGCCGCCGCCGCCGCCGCCACCGTAACCGCCGCCGCCGGAGCGACCACCGCCTGCACCGCCGGCGCCGCCGCCACCTTCACGGGGGCGAGCTTCGTTGACGGCCAAGCTACGGCCGTCCAATTGCGAACCGTTGAGAGCGGCAATTGCCTGTTCCCCGCCTTCGCTCATTTCGACGAACGCGAAGCCGCGTGGGCGGCCGGTTTCCCGATCCATGATCAGTTGCACTTTCGTTACCGTCCCGAATTGCGCGAATGCTTGGCGCAGCGTTTCTTCGGTGGTCGAGAACGCCATGTTTCCGACATACAAGTTCATTGCCACGTTCGTAAATCCTCAACGGCTCCGGCCGCAAGGGAGGGGGTGCGGAGAAGCCCACACTTGCCCTACCTTCACATATCCTACCCTTCCGGCCAAACTTCGCAAGATGATTGTGGAAATGATCGAATATTTCCCGCTCGGCTCATTCTTGCATTCATTAGAGGGACACCTGATCCACTGCAACGGCCCATTGTTGAGCACAACGGCCACGCGCCGTTGACCCCGGCCTACAATAGTGGCCTATGACACCCATTCGCGTTTTGCTGCTCGTCGCCTTCGTGCTTTTCGGCCTCGCCGTGCCCATGTACTTCTTGCTGGTGGAGAAGACCCGTCCCGGTGGCCCGGGTACCACTCTGCCCGAACCGATCAGTTACGCGAAGCCCACTCCCGGTGGGCGATTTGTGCTCGCGGTGTACGGTTCGGCGGAAGCCGAGGCGAATCTGAAACCCGGTGAGATGAAACGGCACGCCGAGGAAGTGCGGAAGAAATATCCGACGCAAGGGATGTATACGGCCGAGGGTACGCTCGTGTATCCGCTCGAGGGTTACACGCCGGACGACAACGTGTACCTCACGGCCGACGGGCGTTGCGTCGCACGCATCGAGGGGGATTGGTGGCAGACGCGGGCCTACCCCGCCGGTACCCGGCTCCCGCCCGAAGAAGAGCAGAAACAACTCGACGCCCCTGCCGTAAGTCTCTATGCCGACGGTAAGCTTTTGAAGAGTTATGCGTTGAAGGAACTGTTGCACGATCCGAGTGTCGTGCCGCATTCGCCCAAGCACATCCTCTGGCCGGGCGGTGCCGTGTTGAACGAACGGGACGATCACTTCCTCGTTTATACGCAAGATGCCCGACGGTCGACATTCGACGTTCGCACCGGCGCGATGGTGGCGAAGGAAGCGATGGGCTTTGGCAACCGCTTCGCCCAACAGACGATGTTCGCCACTCTGGGCCTGACTGCATTGCTCGCCATCGGCATGGGCGTTTGGGTGTGGAAGAAACGGCGGCTCGTCTGAAGTGGAAGTGCTGCTCGCGGTCGATTTGCAATCGCCGCGCATTCACGCCGAACGGATCTCGAGTTGTACTTCGCCAAGTGGAACGTTCAAAACGATTGCGACTTCGTTTCGCGGCAGCAACAGTCCTGTCACATCACAGACTGGTTCAATCTGCTGGCCGTTCAGATGAATTCGTGAACCTTCGGGGCAGATCAACCAGACCGATTCGCTGGCCTCGTCGATCCTCGGCTTGCCAAACTTTCGCCGATATTCATTGCTGCCATCCGGTAGTGCCCGCACTTCCCACGGATCGCGCAATCGGATGGTGTGAACGGCACTCACGATACAAACGCGGCGGGCCGGCGCCCCTCGGTCACCGCGGTACCGGTTTCGATTGCACTCCGCATCGCGTCGGCGAGGGAACCGGCATCCAAACCGATGTCCTTCAGTAATTCGTTGCGGTCGCCGTGCTCGATGAAGTGATCCGGGATACCCTTGCGAATGACGTGCCGGGTGTCCAGACCCATCGAATTGGCGAGTTCGAGCACGGCGGAGCCGAAGCCCCCTTCCAACGTGCCCTCTTCGACAGTCATTACCAAGGGGAGGTTTTTGATCGCTGCGAGAATCGTCTTGGCATCCAGCGGCTTCACGAAGCGGGCACTGATGACGCCCACGTTGAGGCCGTCTTCGCGGAGGTTCTTGGCGGCGGTGAGGCAGGCGCTCGCAGCGGTGCCGAAGGCGAGGAAGCAACCGTCCTCCCCCTCGGCGAGGATTTCCGCTCGGCCGAGTTCGATCGGTGCGGGCTTCGCCATGCGGGGCAGCATTTCGAGGTTCGCCCGCGGGTAGCGAATACTCACCGGCCCGGGTTGTTTCATCGCCCATTGCAGCATCGGTTCGATGTCGGCTTCGTCCGCCGGGGCCATGCATGTCATGTTTGGGAACAGCCGCATGTACGGGATATCGAAGCAACCGTGGTGAGTGGGGCCATCCGGCCCGACGATCCCCGCACGATCCAACGTAAACACGACCGGCAGATTCTGCAGCGCCACTTCTTGGAAGATTTGATCGAAGCTACGCTGCAGGAAGGTGCTGTAGATATTGACGATCGGCCTCGCCCCGGCCTTGGCCATGCCCGCGGCGAATGCCACGGCGTGGCTTTCGCAGATGCCGGTATCGAAGAATTGCTTCGGGAAATCGGTTCGCACTTTTTCGAGCTTGGTCCCCTGGCACATCGCCGCCGTGAGCACAGCCGCTTTGGGATCGGCCGCGAGCGCGTTGTAGATGCTGTCGGACATCGCATCGGTGAAGGCTTTCGCGGAACCCTTCTTCACGCTGATGTTCTCGAAATCGGGGCCGACTTCCATGAAAACGCCGGGGCTGTGGAACGCGACGGGATCTTCTTCCGCCTGGGGCACCCCTTGGCCCTTCGTGGTAAAGATGTGCAGTAGCAACGGCCCCTTTTGCCCTTTCAAATCCTTGAGAATCTTCCGCAAGCCGTGGACATCGTGGCCATCGACCGGGCCGAAGTAGCGGAAGCCGAACTCCTCGAAGAGGCCGCCATTCTTGAAGTAAGCTTTCAAGGCATCGCGGAAGGCTTCGAGCGAAGCGCGGGCCGCTTCGCCGACGAGCGGAATCGACTTCAGAAGATCGTTCAGCGTTTTCTTGCCGCCTTGGTACAACCCGGTGAGGCGGTACTGATCGAGGTACTTGGCGAGGCCGCCGGTACGCGGGCAGATGCCCATTTGATTGTCGTTGAGAATGACGAGCGCGTTCTGGTTCATCCCGGCGATGTTGTTGAACGCCTCGAATACGATGCCGCTGGGGAGTGCCCCATCACCGATTACGGCCACGGCGGATCGTTCCGTGTGGCCGAGGAGATCGTCGCCCGCTTTCAAGCCGGATACGGTGGACACGCTGCACCCGGCGTGGCCGGTCATGAAGAGATCGTATTCCGATTCGCCGGGGTGGGGGAAACCCATGAGGCCCCCCTTGGTGCGTATGGTCTGAAATTGTTCGTAGCGGCCGG
The DNA here is from genome assembly GCA_038211045.1 of Gemmatales bacterium. Lineage (GTDB taxonomy): Bacteria > Planctomycetota > Planctomycetia > Gemmatales > Gemmataceae > JALHQU01. The sequence goes on along the minus strand of JBBQWA010000043.1, from coordinate 9,012 downwards.
TGATGAGCTTGTGCGGGTAAATCTGGTGGCCGGTGTCCCAGATCAGGCGATCGGTGCGGAAGTCGTAGGTGAGGTGCAACGCGACGCAGAGTTCGACGACGCCGAGGTTGCTGGCGAAGTGGGCCGAGCGGTTGGTGAGCACGCGCACGAGTTCGCTGCGGATTTCTTGCGTGAGCTGTACGAGTTGTTCGTCGGACAGCTTTTGCAGATCCAAGGGCGATTTGATGTTCGGCAGCAGTGCGGGCATCGGAAGAAACTCCATCGTTGAATGATAGTCGGAGCCGCGCGAAAGCCCACCCGTAGCGACGGGTGTGCTCGGAATCTCGAACTCATCGATCGCGATCTCGAACGAAGCGGGCCAGCTCGGCGAGAAACTCGCCGCGTGATCCGAACGCATTCGCCGCTCGTATTGCCGCATCGGACAATTCCTTCGCTTTGATCCGGCTAGCTTCAATACCGATCAAGCCGGGGTAGGTGAGCTTTCCTCGCTCCGCATCCTTGTTGACCCGTTTGCCCGTCGCCTCGGCGGTGCTTTCCACATCGAGCAAATCGTCGGTCACTTGGAATAATAGACCGAAGGCATTCGCGTAATCGTCAAGATGTTTCGCCGAATCGCCCGTTGCATTTGCGGCGAAGCCCCCGAGGCGGAGCGAACTCCGGAACAACGCTCCGGTTTTGCGGATGTGGATCGCTTCCAATTCTCGCAGCGAGCGGGGGGCGTCAGCCCCCTGCGTTTTGGGTGACTCAGCGGGTTGACACCCGCCGCTCGGGTTCAAAATTCTGCCATCCGCGATCAGGTCGAGCACTTGCCCTCCGACCATTCCCGATGCTCCGCTGCCACGGGCGAGCTCTAAACACATAACCGAAGCGGCGCGGGGGCCGTAACCCGCACATACGGTTTGGGAGGCCAAGGCTTGCAGTGCGTCCCCGGCGAGAATCGCCAAGGCTTCCCCATACTTCACATGGTTCGTGGGCAAACCCCGGCGGAGGTCGTCGTCGTCCATCGCAGGGAGATCGTCGTGGATCAATGAATAGGCGTGAATCATTTCCAAGGCGCACGCGGCGGGAAGCGCTTCTTCGAGCGTTCCGCTATTTGCTTCGCAAGCGAGGATGCACAGCATCGGTCGCAGGCGTTTGCCCGGGGCGAGAAGGCTGTAACCCATCGCTTCCGCCAAGATCGGCGGGGCGTCGCTCGTGTGGCTACGCAGAGCCTCGGCGAGTGCCCGTTCGACGGCCTCCTGCCGGGGTTTCAAATGCTGCCAGATGTCGGCCATGGGGGTGAGTTTACTTTGCATCGCAAAGAGAATCAAGTGGAATCGATTCAGTATTCCGAATCTTCGCTGCTCGGGGAGTTCTGGCGTCCCGGCTTCGGCTTTTCGACGGACGCGACGTGGGCGAAATCCTTGAACTCCGGTTTGCCATCCGGGCCGATGCCGGTGAGTTCCTTGATGCGTTGTTCCGCACCGCTGAGCGCGGTGTAGCAATGGCGAATCAGCGCTACGCCGCGTTCGTACTTGGCGAGCGCTTCATCGAGCGTGGTGCTGCCGTCTTCGAGTTCGCGCAGGGTCGCTTCGAGTTCGCGGAGGGCCACTTCGAATCTCGGCGGGTTCCCCGTGGGCGGAGCGGATTCATTGGCCATCGGTCACTCCGGGTGTGTTATTCGTGGAAATCACGCGGCTGAGAATTTCTCCCTCGGCCACGCGGGTGTGGAGGATTTCGCCGGGGGCCACGTCGGCTGCGTTCCGAACGACGGTGTTATCGCCGCGTTGGGTGAGGCTGTAACCGCGTTTGAGGATGTTCAACGGGCTGAGGGCGTCGAGTTGTTCCGCAACGCCTTGGGTTCGGAGCTTGGCACGGCCGAGGGTTTGCACCATCGCCCGTTGCAATCGGCCCGAAATTTCGTCGAGCCGCTGTTCGTTCTCGCGGATGCGATCGAACGGTTTGCGGAAGGCCGGTCGGCTGGCGAGTTGTTCGACCGTCTGTTTGCGAATCGAAATGCACTGCCGGGCGGCGTCGAGTAATCGCCTCTCGGTTCGCAGCAGTTCGCCCATGATGTCGAGGGCATCTGGAACCAATGTGGTAATTGCAGCGGAAGGGGTTTCCGCCCGCCAATCCGCGACCAAATCGGCGATGCTCACATCGGTTTCGTGGCCCACGGCAGAGATCACTGGCATGGCACATTCGTAAATCGCATCGGCCACGCATTCTTCGTTGAACGCGGCGAGGTCTTCGCGGGCACCGCCGCCGCGACCGATGACCACGGCGCACACCTTCATGCGGCCCCGGCAATGCAGGTCGTTCAACATTCGCAAGTTGGCCGCAATCGATTGGGCGGCCCCCGGCCCTTGCACTTGCGTCGGTCGCACGACGATTCGAGCGATGGGCCAACGCTGCCGAAGGAGTTCGAGCATATCGCGGATGGCGGCGCCGGAGGCACTCGTGATGAGGGCGATGACGCGCGGGAAGCGAGGCAGGGGCCTCGCCTGTTCGGGATCGAAGTAGCCCTTGGAACGGAGCTTCTGCTGAAGTTCGCGCAACCGAAGCTCGGCTTCGCCGAGGCCTTCCTGTTGCATTTCTTCGACGAAGATTTGATACTTGCCTTGCGATTCGTACACGGAGATCCCGCCGCGAACGATCACTTTTTGACCATCGTACGGGGTGAACCGCAGGCGGAGGTTGCTGCCGCGGTACATGGCGCAGGGGATCACCGATTTATCGTCTTTCAAACTGAAGTACATGTGCCCCGAGGCGAGGTGATGTTTGAAACCGATGATCTCGCCGGAAACCCAAACCGACGGGAAATGTTCCTCGATCCGCGCTTTCAGCGCTTGATTGAGTTTGGAGACCGTGATCGGCTTTTTTTCGGTGGGCGGCGGCATCCTGTCGATCTTACGGATTTGTTCGCATGTACACCACGTTTCGATTGTATTGCAGAGGGAAACTCACAGGCAGGTTTCTTACGTTGGAGTTCCGCTTTAGGCAGTCTTGTTGCGACGACAAGCATGAAGACCGCCTGAAGGCGGAATTCGAACAACACCTTCCTTGATCGCTTTCGCTTTGCATCCGACGACTCCGCCCATTACATTGGCATTTCCTCCCACCCCCTCCCAGGCTCACGAATGACCGCTCCCGCCCCGGCTACCCGCACCCGCTACTGGATTCTCGGCCTCCTCTGCCTCCTTTCCATGATGACGTATATGGATCGCGCCGCCAACGCGAACGCCAAGACGGACATCATGGCGGCGGTCAACTCAGGCCTGCCCGAGGGGGAGAAATACCCGGTCGCGGATTTCTTCTACGTGCTCTTGGCGTTCCAACTCGCATACGCACTTTTTGAGGTGCCCTCGGGTTGGCTGGGCGACGTATTCGGGCCGCGTTCCACGCTGTTGCGGGTCGTTATCTGGTGGTCGCTGTTCATGTTCTTCATCGGCTTCACGGGAACGATGCTGCCCGGCGGTTTGTACGTCGGTTTCTATGCGCTCATCGCCATGCAGTTCCTTTTCGGCATGGGGGAAGCCGGGGCGTTCCCCAACATCGCCAAGGCTTTGTACAACTGGTTCCCGGCCGCCGATCGCGGCTTCGCCAAGTCCGCCATTTGGATGTGCGCCAGGCTCATGGGCGGGTTGACTCCGGCGCTTTGGATCGTGCTCGTGGAAATCGGCGGCTTGAAATGGAACCACGCCATGTGGATCTTCGCAGGTTCGGCGTTGGTGTGGTGCGCGATCTTCTACATCTACTTCAAAAACAAACCGCGCGAGCATTCCGGCGTGAACGCCGCGGAGTTGGCAATGATCGACGAAGGGCGAATCGAAAGCACGAAACCGGTGCGCGTGCCGTGGGGAAAGCTGTTGCGATCCCGGAACCTCTGGGCGCTGTGCATCATGTACACCGTGACCAACTTCTGTTGGTACTTCCTCATGTACAACCATCCGACCGCCATCAAACGGGCCTATCCGGGTTACAACGGCACCGATTCGGGCAAGATCACCCTCGCGCTCCTCAGCGGGGCGCCGCTGCTCATCGGTATGCTCGGTTGTTTGTTGGGTGGCATTCTCTCCGATTACTACATCCGCCGAACCGGCAGCCGCAAGTGGGGCCGCCGCGTGTTCGGCATGATCGGCTACGGCATGGCCGGCGTGTGCTACTTCCTCGCCATCGCCGGGAAGGTGGAATTCCCCGATAACCTCTGGGCCTACGCGATACCGCTGGTGCTGATGGGCTTCTTCAACGATCTGATCATGGCTCCCGCGTGGGCCGCGGCCCAAGATATCGGCGGCCGCTATTCCGCGACCGTGGCCGGGGCGATGAACTCGGTGGGGAATCTCGTGGGGGCCGCGGGGGGTATCCTCATCACGGGGAACATCATCAAAGCCCACACGCCGGAAGGCGCTACCGACATGACGACCCACGGGTATGTGGTGCTTTTCGCCATGTACGGCGTCGTCTACTTCCTCGGGGCGTTCTCGTGGCTGTTTATCGACGCGAGCAAGCCAATCGTTCCCGAAGAAGAGTAATGATTGTTCAGCCGCGACGCGCAGGAGAGCGTCCGAGATCGCTCTGTTGCGCGTCGCGGCTAAACAAGACGGTAGTTTCGAGTAGAATGAGCATCCGTGCATCTCGTGAGATTCCCTATGCGCCATTTCTTCGTTCTTTGCCTCCTCGCCGTCCCCGCGTTCGGCCAAACGCCGGAGCAGGTGAAAGCCGCCGTCGCCGCGTTCCGAGAGGAGCGCGCCGCGGCGCTCAAGAGCTTCAGCAAGGAAGAATTGGCGATGGCGGAAGAACTCTTCGCCAAAGCGGAGGCCGCGAACGCTGCGGGGAACACCGCTTCTGCGTTGCGATTGGTGAGCGAAGCCCGCTGGCAAGTGCCTTTCGTTCCCGCGGGGGCGCCGGAACATGTGATACGCATTCTCGGTGCGGGTCGCCTCCGCCACGGGGATCGCGTCAACGCCATCGCTTACAGCCCCGATGGTTCCAAATTGGTTTCCGCTTCCCGCGATGGCACGGTTCGCATCTGGGATATCGGTAACGGTCGCGAACTGCTCGCTTACCGGGGCCATCTCGATCAAAAGTTACCCGCCGATGCCAAGGAAAATACGAATGTTCTCGTCGTTGGCGGTGTGGCTTACAGTGCCGATGGCGAATGGATCGCATCCGCCGGGGGTTCCGAAATTCACATTTGGGAAGCGAAGACGGGGAAACGAGTTCACACACTGAAAGGCTTGAAAGGCCCGTTCAAATCGGTGGCTTTCTTCAAAGATAAGAACGTGCTCCTTTCCGGTGGAGACGACCGCCGCTTGGCGATGTGGGACGTTCCCGGCGAGAAGACAACATTCGTGAGCGACGCTTCGGAAGATCAAGCGCTCGCCATCAACGCCGTGGCGATTTCCCCCACGGAGAAGCAAATCGCATCGGTGAATCACGCCGGGGGCTTGGTGGTGTATTCGCTCGCTCCGCAGCCGAAGCTCGTGCTTTCGTTGGGCGTTTCGGATGAGGGCCGTCAAGTGCAATCGCTCGTGTTCAGCCGCGATGGCAATGGTATTTACACCGCCGGGAACGACCGCAAAGCGAAACTCGTGGCCGGATCGGATGGCATGCCAGGTTCCGCCGCCGGAACCACGGTTCGTAAATACGAAGGGCACAACGACGCCGTGCACGCTATCGCACTTACGCCCAATGGCAAATCGCTGGTCACCGGTTCCAACGATCGTTCGGTAATCGTTTGGGACGCGGCGACGGGCAAAATTCAGCGGGTCTACCAAGGGCACATGAAGGAAGTGACCTGCGTGGCGATTCGCCCGGACGGCCTGCAGATCGCCTCGGCCAGCGAAGATGGCAGCATCCGTTTGTGGCCGCTCACGAATTCGGACGAACATAAATCCGTTGCGGATGCGTCCGACAACCTCTGGACAGTCGCCTATTCGCCCGACGGTCGCACCTTCGCCACCGGCGGAGCCGATCGCAAAATTCGCGTCTACGACACGAACAGCGGCAAGTTGTTGAACACGTTGGAAGGCCACAAGGGGGCCGTGACCGCAATCGTCTTCCTCACGCCGAACAAGTTGGCTTCGACCTCCGGCGATAAGACCCTGAAAATCTGGGACGTCGCTGCGGGCACCGCCAAAGATTGCATCGGCCATACGTCCGCCGTGCTTTGTGCGGCCCTCGGTGGCCAGTGGCTCCTCACGGGCGGAACCGACAAAACCGTTCGCGGTTGGAACGCCAGTACCGGGGAACTCGCTTTCACATGGGCGGGCAAATCGGCAGTGTGCTCGATCGCCGTTCGCAAAGATGGCGGCCGCATCGCCGTCGGTTGTGCCAGCGGCGAAGTGATTTTGCTCGAAGCCGATGGAACCAAGGAACCAAAAGTCCAATCGACCACGACCGCCCATTCTGCCGGGGTCGCATCCCTCGCTTTCACCAACGATGGGGATCGCTTGGCGACGGCCGGCGGGGATGGTATCGTGCGACTCTGGAACATCGGCCAGAATACCGCCCCCGCGCAGCTCACCAAATTCGATCAATCGGTGAAGACCGGCACCTCGGGTACCGCACCGGTCACGGCCATCGCATTCTCGGCGGACGATAAGCAGATCGTCGGCGGCGGAGCCGAGGGCGTGGTGCGAATCTGGGACGTGGCCACCATTGGGGAAGTGCGGGTGCTCCGCGCCCACACCGGTTGGGTGACGGGAGTGGCCTACGCTCCGGATGGTCGAACGGTTCTTTCCTGCTCCGTGGATAAGACCGCCCGCGTGTTCGAACTTCCCCGCTCGGAATCATCGTCGCCGGGCCACATGGGCAAAGCGCTCAGCATTGCGGTGAGCCGCGATGGCAAGTACGCCGCGACCGGTTCGGAAGACAAAACCGTGATCGTGTGGGATCTCGCCACGGGCCGCGAAATCGCCACGCTTTCGGGCAGCGAGACGCACGTTTCCGCCGTGACATTCGTGGGGAAAGACAAAGTCGCGGGGGGTACCGCATCCCGCACTTCTTCTGAAAAAATGCGGGTTTGGGATTTCACAACGGGCCGGGAAGTATTCAGTGCGCCAACGGCGTCTGTGGTTTCGATCGCAGCATCGGAAGATGGCAAACGGATTGGCTTGGCATGGGCGAAAGGCACTTCCGATAACGGATCCGAAGGGGGATTCGATGTATTCCAAGGTTTGGTCAATACGCCGAACACATTGAAAGGCGGAATCATCCGTGCCGCAGCGATCTCCCCCGATGCAACGTGGGGAGCCACCGGAGATAAAGACGGCATCATCCGTCTGTGGAACCTAGAAAAGAAGGATCGCCTCGGCGGCGATTGGCCCATCCTCAAGAACGCCATCGCCGACATTGGCTTCACCCCGGATCGCAAATTCGTGGTGGTGATCGACGACACCGGCGAAGTGAAAGTGGCCGACGTGGCCAAGCGCGAAGTGACCGCGACGGTCAAAGCAGTATCCACCGGTGTGAACGGTGTGTGTGTCGCCCCGACCGGGAATAAGTTCGCCACGCTCAGCGCCACCGGCGAGGTGAAAGTCTGGGACATGAACTGCAAGGAACTGCGGAAATGGCAATTGCCCTTCGCCGCGAACGCCGCAGTGTTTACAATCGACGGTAAGAAGCTGCTGACGGCCAACGCCGATGGCACCGCTTATGTACTCGAAATTCCATAACCATATTTCCGAGCCGGAAGCGTGAGCGACGATTCTTCGTTGTAACAGAAGAATCGTCGCTCACGCTTCCGGCTCGGATGACCACAGGAGCCTCTCGTGATCCGCTCACTTTATTGTCTCGCCATCGCATTCGCATGCTTCGCCATCCCCGGCACCGCCGCGGATTCCAAAGCGAACGTGGAAAAAACCAAGGTCGCCCTCGGCGAACTCGGCGAGTTCATCGGCCAATGGAACATGGCCGGCGAAGACAACAAGAAGGCCGTGTGGAAAGAAGTTTGGACATGGGGTTGGAAGTTCCCCAAGAAAGACTCCGATGTCCTCGGTATGAACATCGAAATCAAAGATGGCAAATTCTTTACCGCCGCCGTCATCACCTACGATCTCGACAAAAAAGAATACAAGATCGCCGCGACCGCGAAGGACGGCAAGCCTCAGGACTTCACCGCGAAACTCGTCAAAGGCAAGTTCGTGATGGAACGCATCGATAGTGCATCCAAGGATCTGTACCGGATGACGCTCAGCACGGCGGCCCAAGGCGCACGCATCGTGGGCAACTACGAAGTCGTCACCGGTGGCAAAGGCCTCGGCAGCACGATCTACAAGCAAACTGGCGGCAAGGAAGGCGAATCGTTCGCGGGCGGCGGCAAGAAGCCCGAATGCGTCGTCACCGGCGGGGCAGGCACCATCGGCGTTTCCTTCGGCGGCAAGAACTACTTCGTCTGCTGCTCCGGTTGCCGCGACGAATTCAACGCCAACCCGAAGAAATATGTGGACGAATACGAGAAGAACAAGAAGAAGTGAACCCCAAGCCCATCCGTTGCAACGGGTGGGCTTTTTGCATTTCCGAGCCTCTCCCATGCGCACACTTTCCCTCCTTATCGCACTCCCCGCCATCGCCTTCGCACAACCACGCGAAGTCGCACCGCAACCCCGGCAGGTGTTCCCCGGCGAGGCGATGATCGAAAACTACTTCCGCGCTCAAGTGAAGCAGATTGCAGACGCCTGCCTTACCGACCTCACCACGAAGGAAGCGTGGGAGAAGCGCCGGCCGGAACTGCGACGGCAGTTCCTCGAAATGGTCGGCCTGCATCCGCTGCCGCCGCGCACCGATTTGAAAGCACCGATCACCGGTACCGTCGTAGGCGATGGCTTCACAGTCGAGAAGCTGCACTTCCAATCTATGCCCGGCTTGTACGTCACTGCGAACCTCTACCTCCCGAAGAAACCGGTCGCTGACGCTCGCGGCTCTGAAAAACCAAAGCTGCCAACGATCCTTTACCTCTGCGGGCACGGCAACGTCGTCGAAGACAAAGTCTCCTACGGTAGCAAGGTCTTCTACCAGTACCACCCGGCG
>JBBQWA010000042.1:0-18978 GCA_038211045.1 Gemmatales bacterium | reverse complement strand
GCCTCCGGTTATGCTGTTGTGTGAGATACAGCAGTCTGACCGGGGGCCTCGGTTTTGGCGAGGTGAATTGGCTCCGTAAACGCTCGCACGCGACCTAAAGCTATAACTTACAATGGTTTAGGATTATCTTTGTGCCATTCGGGACTGGCATGTTCCCTCTCTGCGTGATCAAGTTATACGGACACTCCGCGTCCTTTTCGTTCCACAAGCTGTTTCATTCCTTGAGCGATCACTTTGGCCGCGGAGCGACCGAAGAACGTTCCCACCCGGAAAGCGGGAACGAGCAACATCCGAAAATACCACCCCCCTCCCGCCACGAACTGCGTTCGTGACGACCTCCCCCACAATGGCGGAGGTGAAGAGTGTGGCTGAATTTTAGCGTACCCATGAGAACAATCACACCCACCTCCCCCTTGTGGGGGAGGTCGACGGTCGAGCGCAGCGAGAACGGCGGGTGGGGGGTAGTTTGACTTTCACCTCGTTCCCATGCTCGATTTACTTCATCGAAATGCGCGGTATCTGCAGTCAAAACTCGTGTTTACGAGCGTTTGGTGGCGTTTTCGGAACGTTTAGGGAGTGTTTGGGGTCGATTCGGGTTTGACAAAGCGCGTTTTACATCTCATAAGCTGTGTATACTGATGTTCCCGGCGGGATCGTTCTGGAAGGAGTGGATCCGCCGGGACTTGCGGAAGGGCGTGCCGGTGGAGGAGGGGCCGCCCTCGCCGAAGTAGCCTGCGACAACGCGGAGCCGTTCTTCGTTAGAGTTCGGGCTTCAGCCCGGCTTTTTGGGTCATCCGAAAGACGGGCTGAAGCACCCTGAAAGCATTCTATTCCGCACATTCACCGCACCTCAGCGCGCGTACCACGAGATGAGTTTGGCGATCTCGCCGCGATCCGAGAGGGTGCGGGTGGCCCACATTTGCCGGCGGGTGGCCAACAGTTTGTTGAAGCCGAAGTTGTCGTCCACCACGCGGAGGGCCAACCGGATCGCTTCGGTGCGATCGAGGTTGCCCGCCGCGAACACGCGGCCGAGCCAAAGGATCACCGGGAAGGTGAGCAGCAGCGTATCGAGGCCGTCCCAGAAATTGCTGCCGTATAAACTCGGCCCGCAGAATTGCAACGAATCGACTTTCACTCGGTAGTAGCGATCCAAGAGCTCCTCCGCTTCGGCGGGGATTCGCCCGGCGGCTTCCTCGGCACGGGCGAAGGTCACTTCCGGAACGCGGGCGTGCAACTTCGGCACCTTCCCTTTCCCACGGGCGTAGCGCCACGCTGAACGCATGCGGAACCAGCGGCTCGTGCTGGCGATGCCCTTCTCCGGGCCGTTATCTTTGCGGCCGTAGATCGCCGCGAGTTGTCGGAAGATCATCCGACCGATCCAACCGGGTTTCGGCAACGCCGAAGGTTCCGCCGGGGTTTCATCGGCGACCGCCGCCGTGATAACATCCAAAAAGACGTTCAACCGATGCCCTCGGACATTATCGAACTTCGATTTTCGACAAATCGACGCGAGGGCGATCACCCGGCGGAGCCGGAGTTCTAACGGATGCGAACCGTCCGATAACAGTTGGAGTATGGAAGTTCGGAACTGTTGGAGTTCGCTCCATTCGACCGCTTGCCCCTTCTGCAACGGCGGCGGTCGGGATTTCGTGACCGCGTCCCCGGCATCAGCTTCCACCATCGCCGCGTATTCGGCGGTGTTAGCGAGGTGATCGGGAAGCGGCCGCCCTTCGTTCTTCGCAACCGCCGGGCAAGCGAAGCGCATCCCCACACGCCAATGATCCCCGGCAGGCACGAGAACGAACGGGTAGATCCGGCAAGCCATCGGCTTGGCCGCTTCGCCGAACTTCGCGTGAATCCGGCAGCGATTCGATTCATCGAGGAACACGCAAGAACCATCCGGCTTGTGATTCAAACGGTGGCTAGCGGAAGCTTTGTCGAACGTTGTGGGAACGATCCCTTCCCAACCTTGGGCCAGCAAACGCACGCGCTCGGCTTCGGATACGCCCACGGCGTAGCTGCGGCAGCAATCCGAGCAGCTCTGGCAATCCCAGTTTTGTATCGTCGGCAGCGACTTCACCGGCATTGGCATCGCGGTATTCCCCGTTTCACAATCCCATGGAGGTGAGGTGGATCGTTGCGATGCGATCCAATTCTCGAACGAATTCGTCGCAGGCTTGCTTCCAATCCCGCACCTCGGCCAGCCCGAAAGTTCCTGCCTCGGTCGGGTGGCTGTCGTTGTAATGGGCGCAATAGTTTCTCCACTGATTGAGTTGGTGGAGTTTACTCCGGCGCGCCTTGTTCAACTTCCGGGTGGGTTCGTCCGGTGCCAAGGCGGTATCGAAGTCGATCCCGAAGCGTTCATAATCACTCTTGATTGTCGCATAGTCCGCATTGCGATTGTTGAGTTTGAGATCGGAATCGCATTGTATTTGGATGGCGCGGGTGAGGTTCGGTGATGTGGCACTTGCCACCCGGAGGCTCATCTCGGTGTACAAGTCTCGGCAGAAGCCTTGGAAGTGGGCACTCAGGAGCATGACGTAAGATCGTAGGCATTCGTCGAACAGGGCGGCTCCGAGGATCTCGCCTGCGAATTGCCGGTCATCGAAATCGTTCAACGATTTCATTCGGAAGGTTTGCCACTTGATCAGCGCGAGTGAGGCCACGGATGGATCCCGGACATGAAACGACGGTTCACTTCCTCGGTGCTTCCGTCTTTTCGATCTGATCCTCCCAAACCTCGATGAACCGAGGCTTGCCACGGAACGGGTGGATCTGCAGCCGGTAGACCTGGGAAGCGTTCGGGCCGAGAATGCCGCGCAATTCGACAACCTTGGCAATCATCAACGGCGGCAACTTGAACTTCACCCAGTCGCCGAGGGCGAATAGGGTCGGGGTTTCCAAGGTCGCGTTCATGGCAAGCTCCGATATCGGTAGTACCATTGTACACCGTTGTGCATCACATCGGCCAGCGACGTTTGTCCGGCCCGGCCTTGAACGCGTCGCGGATCGCACACCCGATCCGAGCGAGCCACAATCCGAACGCCAACGGCCGGCCGTTCGCATTCCGGCAGAGTGTGCGGTAACGGTTCACCAACCCGTTCGCGTCGTCGCGTTCGCGCTCGGCCTGCGCCAATTTCAGCTCCATCACTTCCGCATCGTGGTTCCGCCGAACCGCGATCTGCTCCTCCCGAACGAAGGCCGCGAGTGCGGCATTCAAGCGAGTGTCTAAGTCTTTCACGCGGGCTTCGAGCGCGGGGATCTCCCACGGAATGTAATCGTCGAACACGTTGGGCGGCACCGCGAAGCGTTCGAGCAGCGCCGCGTCTTCGCTCCGCACATAGTAGCGGTTCAGCCCGTCGAAGTACGCGAATCGGTAATCGGCTTGCAGCAGCAAGGGTTCCCAGCGCTCGTGGGTGGGCACGGCCCGCATCGGTTCGGTCGCTTCGACGATTAACACACGGGGGCGGAACCTCCCCCAATCGTTGCCGAGGATCACTTCGCGTTCGTGCCCTTCCACGTCGATGCTGAGGAAGTCGATGGTCTTGCCGTTCGCATGTTCGGCGAGAATCTCGCGCAAAGGTCGTGCTTCCACGCTGCGCTCGTACATCCCCGCGGCGAAGCTCCGCATGGCATCGTTGATGGCGGGCTGAATTGCACCGAGGGCCGGGCTGGCGGGGAACTCGGTGAACTTCAATGTGCCGGCCTGATCGGATGCGGCCACGTTCAAATTCACATCGCGGGGGCGAGCGGCCGGCAAGGTATCGAACACCGCCCCCGGTTCGATGTTGATGCCGTGCCAGCCCGATTCGTAGAAGTGCCGGGTGAGCGAAGCGTGATTGGGATCGCACGCCCCGACATCCACGTAGAATCCCGCCGGCACCTCGCGGAACACCCGGGCCAGGAGGACATCTTCACGGTTCTGGGAATAGGAGATCATGGATAGTGTTCGGTGTTCGGTGTTCAGTGTTCAGTTGAGTCCCAATCGGGATTCGTTCAACATCAATCACTCGGGCAAGTGAGGTTTTGCTGAACACTGAACACTGTCAACTGAACACTACGCTTCGTTGTTCCACATCGACAAGCCGAAGCCGTTGAGGTCGATATCTTCGCCTTTTTCGGATTCGCCGAGGCCGCCGCGGTCGAGTGAGAGACGGATGTAGGCCCAGAACACGGCCTTCTCCCCCTGCATATCGTAGCCGTTGGAATCGACGTCGGCTTCGATCAGCCAACGCCAGCCGCGGCGGTCGCCCCCGGCTTCGGTGGCGCCTTCCTGCCAACCTTTGAGAATGCGAGACATGTGCGTGCTGGCTTGCTTCCACGATTTGGGATCGTCGATGTGAACGCTGAGTTCGTCCGCGGCGGTTTCAAATTCGGCGCCGGGCACGTTCTTCACCGCCTCGAAAAGGCGGTGTTCCAATTCGCTGCATCGCCACGGCGACCACAAATGGAACGTGACGCCATCGGCTTCGACCGTCAGCCCGTAAAGTTCGACTTTCATATTCGGCAATTCCAACAAATGGGTATCCGCAATCTACGCCCCAACACCGGCTGTGGAAACGAAAAACCCCGGTTCCGAGAACCGGGGTTTTGCAATTTGGGCAAGGTTCCGAATTACTTTGGTGTACGGCGCGTGCGGAACTTCACCGCCTTCATACGGTTTTCCAGAGTCATCGCCGGGGCAGGTGCGTCGGGGGCCAATTGGGCGGCGATGCGATTGACATGCACCGGAATCGGTTCTGCGCAGCCGAGTTCCGCATCTTTCTTGGCGCGGATTTCATCGCGGTCGATCTTCACATCCCGGGGTGCGGCGATGCCGATCTTCACTCGTCCCGGGCCGACTTCGACCACGGTGATGCGGATGTTGTTGCCGATAACGATTTCTTCGCCGACTTTTCGAGTAAGCACTAACATGGTGGATCCCTCCGGTGACCAGCAAGTGAGAGCGCCGCGAAGGGGAATCCCCCGACACAACGCGAATGCTGGGTGCATGATGCGTAGCAGGCAAAATTATGAGTGGCAAAAAGGAGGGAAGTGGAAGGAGGAGGTGTTTATCAAACACGCACCTTCCTGGCGCTTCGATCCATCCTGCTATTGGAAGCCGGCCGGGGTAGCCTGCTGAAAATCCCCGGCCCGCATAATCCATATATCCATTGCAAACCGCGTGCCCAACAGAACCGATCTTAACGTTTGTAACGGTTACTTAGTATATGACATCATTTCTCGACTAGCAAATATTACTTGAGAAATAACCTTGCCTTTCAGAAATCCAACACCCGTCCCCAGCCAAGCGCGGAAAATATCTATCGCAGATTGCCCAATCTAGCCATTGTTACGCAGTCCGCGTCTCCGATCCAGCGTGTCTTGCGATCGCAATCCTACTTCATGCCGATGTCCACTGAAAGCTCCGTAGAACAAATGCTGGCTGACCCACGGATTCCAACATGCACATCGGCATCGCCTTCGACCTCAAACCCGATTCCCCGCTCCCCGCCGGGGCGCCGGACGATCTCCACGAGGAATTCGATTCCCCCATCACGGTACAGGCCATTGCGGAAGCTCTGCATGCCCTCGGCCATACCACCGCCGAACTCGGCAACGGCAAGCCGTTGCTCGAAGCGCTGCTGAAATCGCCCCCCGATTTCGTCTTCAACATTGCCGAAGGCACCGGCATCTCCCGCAACCGCGAGGCCCGCGTGCCGGCCGTGTGCGAGATGCTCGGCATCCCCTGCACCGGTTCCGATCCGCTGACGCTGGCCATGGCGTTGGATAAAGACATGACACGGCGGATCGTCGCCGATGCCGGGGTGACCATACCCATCGGCTTCGTACTGAAGCCGCAACTGCCATACGATGGCGACTTCGCCGAGTTCCCCGCGCTGCTGAGCGAACACGGCCTGACATGCCCGGTGATTATCAAGCCGACCTGCGAAGGTTCGAGCAAGGGCATTCGCAATCGCTGCCTGATCGAGAAGCCCGAAGACTTCGGCCCGACCGTGCTCGAACTCTGGAAAGCGTACCGCCAACCGGTGTTGGTGGAAGAGTTCATCGCCGGGGAGGAAGTGACCATCGGCATCTTGGGGAACGATCCGCCGGAGGTGCTCGGGGCGATGCGGGTGGTGCCGAAAACGGCGACGGCGAACTTCGTGTACAGCTTGGAAGTGAAGCGGAATTGGGAAGAGATGGTGACCTACGAATGCCCGCCGAAGTTGGCGAAGGGGGCGCTGCGGGCACTGGAAGAAGCCGCGCTCGCGGCGTTCGAGGCGGTCGGTTGCCGGGATGTGGCCCGGTTGGATTTCCGCATTCGGGATGGCGTGCCGTACTTCATCGAGGTGAACCCACTGCCGGGCTTGAACCCGATCGTCGGCGATTTGATCCTGATTTGCAAGGCGCTGCAGATCACGCACGCCGAGTTGATCCGGCGCATTCTCGATGCGGCGGTGAAGCGATCCGGGTGACGGGTAGAACCTACGGCTTCCGCTTCCGCAGCGGTTGCGGGGTGCTTTCGCAGAGCGGTTTGCTTTGGGTCGGCTCGGCGAGGATTTCCGCCAGCGTGGTAGAAGCGAACGCGGCTTCCACACTGGCGAGTGCATTATCCAAACGCCGGTGCAACGGGCAAAGCTTCACCCCGTGCGAACGGAGCTTCAACGGGCAAGTGCGAATGCGCTGGAGCGGTTCCACCGCATTCACCACTTCGAGAATCGTCAAATCTTCGGGCGATTTCACCAGCGTAATACCGCCGCCGACACCCCGTTGCGAATGGACTAAACCTTCCCGCGTCAGCCCCTGCAGAATCTTCGCCAAGTACGCGGCGGGCACCTGCGTACGCTCGGCGATGGCGGCGGTGGTCATCGGTTCGCCCCGTTCGCTGGCCAACAGCACCACGGCCCGCAAAGCGTATTCGACGGTATCGGAAAGCACGGATTCCCTCCGGGAACAAATCGGACGCCAATATCCAATTGTATCGGCCGCTCCGTTCCCGCTTCAACTCATGCTCATACTTTTCAAGAACTCGGTGAAGTCATCCTCCGTTGGAATCGCCCGCATTGTGGATGACAATCGCGCGTCGTCGCAGTGCTTCCTGCCAATCCTTGAGCCTCTTTTTTCGTTCGTCGGATTTGGCGAGTTCGTCGTACGACGGGGAAATCTCGGGAATCGTAGCATGGCCGGGATCGGATACGGTCGGGGAATAATCGATACTCAGTTCCCCGAATCCCACAAGATTGAACCGACAGACGGAGTAACTCGATGCAGGCTTGCGGGTATCGGCGAGTATTCTTCCGAGGGGATCCGCAAATCGGTCTTGGAAGGAAACGGAGATACCGGTCGTGTCTTCTCGGGTCGGTCGGAATGCAGCCGCAGGAATGGCGGAGGAAAATGGTTCGGGGAGAAACCGCCGTAGCAACGGTTCCTCCCGTTGGAAATTCATTTGGACTTCCTCGGACATCAAAACTCCACTGTCCGAAGAACGCTTTTTCCGTTGGTGAACTTGATGTACTCCTCGGCCGTATCATCGCTCAAAACGTCGATAGATCGGAAAACTTGGTCACCTTCGGCATCGTGCCATTCCAGAACAATCGTGGCGTCGCAGGTACCGGTCATAACAGTCGGCAAATTTTCGCCATGGATATCCAACCAACAGATCAACCGCCGAGTTCCATGGACCACCGATTCCGGCAGCCGGGGCGTTTCCGCATCGTCGAACTCGGCGTGGCGCTGTTCGATGTTCCGGATCAACGGCAAGTAGAAACTCCATTCAACACTGATGCCGTCCAATTCCGAGACGGATGAGGTATGTGGTTCGGTAATAGGTTCATCAAGCATGGTGTTTCACCTTGGAATTGGAGTCTAACCTTGCGGCCAGCGTCCGTCAATCCGTTTAACTCATGCTCATACTTTTCAAGAACTCGGCGTTCGTTTTGTGGCGGCCCAAGTGCTTCAACAGCAGTTCCACAGCTTCCACCGGGTGCATATCGGCGAGCACCTTGTGCAGCATGTGAACCTGCGCGAGTTCGGTCTCGCTGCGGAGGAGTTCTTCCTTGCGGGTACCGCTCTTGTTCACGTCGATGGCGGGGTAGATGCGGCGATCGATCAAACGGCGATCCAAATGCACTTCCATGTTCCCGGTGCCTTTGAACTCCTCGAAGATGATATCGTCGAGCTTGCTGCCGGTATCGACGAGGGCGGTGGCGATGATGGTGAGCGATCCGCCTTCGAGGACCTTGCGGGCGGCGCCGAAGAAGCGTTTGGGTTTTTGCAGCGCCCCGGCATCGAGGCCGCCGGAGAGGAGTTTGCCGGTGCCGGGGAGTTCGTTGTTGTAGGCCCGCGCGAGCCGGGTCACGCTATCGAGGAGGATGACCACATCGGTGCCGAACTCGACGAGTCGGCGGGCTTTTTCGATGACCATTTCGGCCACTTGGATGTGCCGGGCGGTCGGTTCGTCGAAGGTGCTGCTCACCACTTCGACCTTCGGCCCCTTCACGCTGCGGCTCATCTCCGTCACTTCTTCCGGGCGTTCGTCGATTAGTAGCACGATGACGTAACATTCCGGGTGATTTTTGATGATGGCGTTGGCGATCTGTTGCATCAGTACGGTCTTGCCGGTGCGCGGCGGTGCCACGATCAGCGCCCGTTGGCCTTTGCCGATGGGCGTGATCAGATCGATGATGCGGGTGCTCATCTCCTTAGGATCGGATTCGAGCTTCAAGCGTTCGTTCGGGTGCGCGGCCGTGAGATCACCGAACAGGGCGATCTTGTTCAGCATGTCCGGTTCGTTGAGGTTGATCGCCTCGACGCGGAGCAGGGCGAAGTAGCGTTCGTTCTCTTTGGGGGGGCGGATTTGCCCGGCGACGACGCTGCCGGTGCGCAGGCCGAAGCGGCGGATTTGGCTCGGGCTGATGTAGATGTCGTCCGGGCAGGGGAGGTAGTTGTAATCGGGGCTGCGGAGGAAGCCGAAGCCATCAGGCAGCACTTCGAGAGTTCCTTCGCCGAACATCAGGCCGTTCTGCTTCACCCGCTCTTTGAGGATGCGGAAGATCAAATCCTGCTTTTTCAGCCCTTGGTATTCGTCGCGCGGGATGCCGTCGGCGATCGCTTCCGCTTGCAGTTGCGCGAGGGTTTGCTGTTGGAGTTCGGAGATGTAGGTGTTGCCACGCTTCACCTCCTCGTAGCGGTTGTTGGTTTCGGCATCGAAGCCGCGTTCGTTGGGGTCGAGCGCGCGCTGGGGGATCGGCGTATCCACGGGAGTGGGAACGTTCGATTGTTCCGGCACCGCTTCGGGGGCGGCGGCTTCCGGCTCCGCTTCGCCTTTGGCGGGGGATTTCGCGCGCTTCTTGCGCACTTTCGGTTTCGTTTCTTCTTCCGACATGGAATATCCTTTCGCGCTCCCCTCCGGGTCGCGGCTAAACAAAACCCCACAGTTTCAACGCGGCGACAATCTTCGTTTCCAACTCGTCCACCGTGCCATCGTTCATCAGAACAACATCGGATTGAGCAATCTTCACCGGGTTCGGGAGTTGCGAAGCTTCCCGTTCGGTGAGGTCGCGTTCGCTCCAACCGCGATTCGCTACACGTTCTAACCGAACGGCGAACGGGGCATCCACATACAACACGCGGTCGCACATCTTTCGCCAATCGGCTTCGATCAACACCGCGGCATCGAGCACCACGAATGGCGAAGTGTTGGTTTGAATCCGTTCGTGGGCCATCGCGCTGATGATCGGGAACATCCGCGATTCCAGCCACTTCAACTCGGTACGATCGCGGAACACGATGCCCGCAACTGCCCGGCGGTTCGCGGAACCATCCGGGTTCGCCACGGTCGGCCCCCAACGTTCTCGCAGCTGCGCGACGACCTCGGGCCGGTTGATCGCGGCGTGCCCGAGGGCATCGCAATCGACCGCGTTGCCGCCGTGCCCGGCGAGCAACTTCGCCGCGGTGCTCTTTCCGGCGCCGATGGCCCCGATCAGGCCGATCACGGGGGGGCGATTCACGATCCGTTCCCGTTCGGGATGTTGTGTTGTGCGAGCAGCGCTTGGAGCTTCGCGAGTTTGGCCTCGGCTTCCTCGAGCTTTTCGTCTTTCGTGAGGACGAGCCGGCCGGTTGTGGCGTCGATCAGCCTTAACATTTCATGCTCGCCGGTGAGCCTGAACCCGAGTTCGGATTCGAAGACGTCGTTTCCGTCCGGGATCAAACGCTGATAGATGCGCCCTTCCAAACGGAACCCTTGCAGCCGGGGTACGAGGTATTGACCGAGCGGATCGAAGATGAAGTATTCACGGACGCCGAGTTCCGAGTATTTGCGGTACTTCTTGCCGAGGTCGTCGCGCCATGTGCTCTTCGATGCCATCTCGAATACGACGGCGGGAACGACGCGGTTCTCCTCCCAAGCCTTGAAACATCCCCGTTCCGAAAGCGGTCGATCCGGGACACCGATCGCCACGAACACATCGGGTGCCAAACATTCTCCGGTGTCGCCTTCGTTCCAATACCAATTTTGGTTGGTGCTGACGAAGACGTCGCGGCGATCCCTGTAGAAATCCTCAAGGGCCTGCCGCAACAGCAACATCGCGCGGACATGGACTCCGGTTTCTGCCATGGGTTCTCCGTCCGATTCGGGGTAGTCGACTTCCGCAATTTCAAGCGTTGCCGTACTCATTCCATTTCCTCCTCTTTAACCGCTTTGTTCGATGTTCCGATGGTGTTGCCCCGAAATCACGATCCGTTCCCGTTCGGGATGTTGTGTTGTGCGAGCAGCGCTTGGAGCTTCGCCAGTTTGGCCTCTGCTTGTTCGGCCCGCTGCTTCTCCGCTTCGGCAACTTCACGGAGATCCAAGGCTTCCTCGCCCAACTGTTCGATCCGTTCGCGCCGGGTCGGGATCAACCGGCCGGTGGCAGAATCGATGAGCCGGATCATTTCCCCTTCGGGCGTCAGTTTGAACCCGAACAAGGAGGAGTAAACGTCAAAGTCGTCCGGAACGATGGGAAGGTATTCTGAGCCTTGCAAGCGGTAGCCCGTGAGGCGCTTCGCCAAGAATTCGCCGAGTGGGTCGAAGATGAAGTACTCGCGCACGCCGAGCTCGGCGTACTTCTCGTACTTCGTTTTGACATCGTTTCGCCACGTTCCCTTGGAAGCCATCTCGAAGATGATCGAAGGAACGACATTGTTCTCTTCCCACGCCCGGAAGCTGCCGCGCTCCGCCTTGGTCTTTTCCGGCACACCCAGCGCAACTAACAAATCGGGCGCGAGGCGGTCTTCGGGGTGGCCCTCGTTCCAAAACCAGAATTGATCGGTGCTGATGAAGACATCCCGGCGGTCGCCGTAGAAGTCTTCCAGGGCTTGCCGCAGCAGCACCATCGCTTCGAGGTGCACTTGGGTTTCCGCCATCGGTTCACCATCCGATTCGGGATACACGATCCGGGTTTCGGGTTCCGCGATTGCCGTACTCATTCCACGTCCTCCCCGTCGAGCCAGTTCGGGCCGGCCGAAACATCCACCCGCAGCGGCACCCCGAGTGCCATCGCGTTCACCATCTCCGCGCGCACCAACTTCGCCAAGGGCGATACCTCCTCCGCTGGCGCCTCGAACACCAATTCGTCGTGCACGCTCAAAAGCAGCTTCGATTGCAGCTTCGCCTTCCGCATCGCCGCGCTCACGTTGAGCATCGCCTTCTTCATCAGGTCCGCAGCGGAGCCTTGGATCTCCATGTTGATCGCTTCGCGCTCGGCTTGGTTGCGTTGGCGGTAGCTGCTCTTCGATCGCAGTGCCGTGGGGTTGAAGAACCTGCGCCGGCCGAGGATCGTGGCGACGTATCCATCGCGGCGGGCCTTGGCGATCACGCCGTCTTGGTAGGCGAGCACGGTGGGGTAGCGGGCGAAGTAATCGTCGATGAACTTCGCGGCTTGCTGCCGGGTGATGCCGAGGCGGATGGAAAGGCCCATCGCACTCATGCCGTAGAGGATTCCGAAGTTCACGGTCTTGGCCATGCGGCGCTGTTCGGACGTCACATTCTCGGCGGGCGTGTTGAATACTCTCGCCGCAACCGCCGTGTGAATGTCCTGATCCTCGGCGAAGGCTTTTTTCAAGTCTTCATCGTTGCAGAAGTGGGCCAAGAGTCGCAGTTCGATCTGCGAGTAATCGGCCGAGAGGATGCTCCAACCCGGCGGCGGCACGAACGCCTTGCGGATTCGCTTCCCCTGCTCCGTGCGCATCGGGATGTTCTGGAGGTTCGGATCGCTCGAACTCAAGCGGCCGGTCGCGGCGACCGTTTGGTTGAACGAGGTGTGCAACCGCCCCGTGCGCGGGTTCACCAATGCGGGCAACGCATCGACGTACGTTCCTTTGAGCTTGGCGATGCCGCGGTGTTCCATCAACGTCTGCGGCAGGGCGTGCCCCATCGCGGCGAGCACTTCGAGGCTTTCCTGATCGGTACTCGCCTCGCCGGTGGTGCCGGTGCGCTTCTGGGTGGGCAGTTGCATTTCGTCGAAGAGGATTTCCCGCAGTTGCTTGGGCGAGGCGAGGTTGAATTCCTTCCCGGCCTGCTCGTGTGCCTTCGTTTCCAGCGCCGCAAGTTGCCCGGCCATCTCGGTGCTCAACGTTTGCAGGAACGGTTGATCGAGCAACACGCCGTGGAATTCCATCTCGGCCAGCACGTCGATCAGCGGGATTTCGAGTTCGTCGTACAACTTCCGCGCGCCGATCTTTTCGAGGTGCGGTTCGAGTGTTTCGGCCAATCGCCAGGCGGCATCGGCATCTTCCCCGGCGTAGGCGCACACCTTGGCCGTGGGCACTTGATCCATCGTGATCTGTTTCTTGCCGACGCCGATCAGATCCTTGATGGCGATGTTCTCGTGCTGGAAGATCGATTTCGTGAGTTCATCGAGGCCGTGCGAACGTTCCCCCGCGTGCAACAAATAGTGGGCGATCATCGAATCCCCGGCGATGCCCTTCAAATCGACGCCGTTGGCCTGCAACACCAACAGATCGTACTTGATGTTCTGGTTCACTTTGTGAACGTGCGGGTTCTCGAACAGTGGTTTGAGCGCCGCGAGTGTGGCCACCGGATCGAGTTTCGCATCGCCTTCCGGGCCGCGCACGGGAAGGTAATACGCTTCCTCGGCCTTCCAACTGAAGGCGATGCCGACGATGTCGGCCCGCATCGGTTCCAAGCCGGTGGTTTCGAGGTCGAAGCAAAAGCGGGATTGCTGTTTCAACTGTTCGAGGAACGCGGCGAACGTCTCGGGCGTATCGACGAGCTTGTAATCGCCCTTCCATTCGATGGCCGGCGGCGGTGGTTCGGGAGTCGGTTGGGGATTGCCATCAATGGCCCCCAGCAAGTCGAACTTCCCGGGGGACGGCGACCCGACGGCTTTCACCTGTGCGCTGCCGGCCTTCTCTCCCATGATGTGACGGGCGCGGTTGGCGAAGCTGCGGAAGCCGTATTCTTGGAACAGATCCAGCAAACGCGGCAGATCGAACCCCCGGCGTTTCCAGCCTTCCCAATCGAGCGTCATCGGCACGTTCTTATCGAGTTCCACGAGTTTCTTGCTCAGGGCGAGTGCCCCGTTGGCGTGGGCTTCCTTCACGGCCTCGCGCAACTTCGGCCCGCCGATGTAATCGGAATTCTTGAGAATGTTACCGAGCGTGCCGAACTGCTGGAGCCACTTCGCGGCCGTCTTCGGGCCGCACCCGGCCACACCGGGCACGTTGTCCACCGAATCGCCGACCAGCGTTTGGAAATCGACCACTTGTTCCGGGGCGATGCCCCAATCGGCTTTCAACCCGGCTTCGTCCAGCACCACGCCTTTACGCAGGTTCTGAATCCGCACCGTAGGCGAAAGCAACTGCCGGCAATCTTTATCCGAGGTACACATCGCCACCACCAACCCCTTGGCGGCCCCGGCCGTGGCGACCGTCGCGATCACATCGTCCGCTTCGTACCCCGGCTGCTTCAAGATCGGCACCCGCATCGCATCGAGCACGGCGTGGATCATCGGTTCCTGAAGGATTAGATCGTCCGGCGGCGGCGGCCGGTGGGCTTTGTATTCCGGGTAAAGCTTCTCGCGGAAGGTCGGCTCGTGGCAATCGAACACGGCCATGAGGTATTCCGCGCCGCGTTCGTAAAGATCGAGCAAGCTACGGGTGACGCCGAAGACGGAGTTGGTGGGGCGGCCATCCGGGGCATTCATTTGCGGAATGCCGTGGAACATCTGGAACACGAGGCCGTGGGTATCGAGGAGATACACTTGGGCCGGTGTTGGAGCGTTGGCGGGGGTGGTGGGAACGTCCACGGGGTGGACAAACCTATGGGGTTAGGGAGGGAAGTTCGACTATCGCGGAGCGTGTGCCCCACGGGGATGGACATGGGCGGTGGGCACACCGGACGTTCCGGCGGAATCTAGATGATGCATTAGAATCTTATTGCGCGCAGCCGGGAAGTGTCAAGCGAGTTTGGGACAAATCGTGTGCTGACGGTCAGTCAAGCAAAAGCAATCACCCCCACCCGCCGTGGTCGTTGCGCGAACCACCCTCTCCCCTTGAGTGCCTTGTGGGGGAGGTCGGCCGGACGAAGTTCGGACGGGAGGGGGTCCAAATAATTCTGGCACTCCTTCGGCACCACGCTCACTCCTCCCACTTCACGAACGCCTCCAATGCGTAATACTCCGGCAAGCCCAACTGATCGTACGTTTTCGCCGTGCCTAAATTGCGATCCTCGGCGCGCTGCCAGAACTCGCGGCGGTCGGTGCCGCCGGGGAACATGGCGCGATCCTTCTGGCTCTGGTGGCGAAAGATCGCCTGCTTTTTGCGTTCCAACACCTCCGTGCTCAACGGCACGGCCATCTCGATCTCGTGGGCTTCCCACTCTTCCCACGCACCCTTGTACAACCACACATCAAATGGGGGTGTGGGGTGTGGGGTGTGGAATGTGTCTTTCATACCCGATACCCGATACCCCAGACCCGAGCGTATTTGCCTGACGGCTTCGAACACCGCTTCCGCGCAGGTGCGGTGTGTACCGTGCGGGTCGCTCATTTCCCCGGCCACGTAGATTTGCGCCGGTTGCAACCGTTCCAACAACGCTTTGATATCCGCGATGTCGTCCTTCTGAATCGGTGCCTTCGTGACGGTACCGGTTTGGTAGAAGCGCAGGTTCATGAATTCGAGCTGCTCCGGCGGGATGCCGCAGGCGAGCGCCGCCGCCCGCGCTTCGGTGGCGCGGATCATCCCTTTCACTTGCAGCAGTTCCGGGCTATCGGGTTGCCCCGGCTTCTTCGTTTCGAGGAAATCGTAGATGCGATCCTTGATCGTACCGGCGCTCGACTTCTCCGCGGCGTCGCTGAACCCGCTCACGAATTCATCCACGAAATCGACGAACCGCCGGGCGTCGTGATCGAACACGGCGATGTTGCCGCTGGTCATGTAGGCGATGTGGACTTTGTGCCCCTGTTCGACGAGGCGGATGATCGTTCCGCCCATCGAAATTACGTCGTCGTCCGGGTGCGGGCTGAACACGAGAACGTTCTTCGATTCCTTCCCGGCCGGTTGGGGTTCGATGGTAACCATGCGATCGTGGAAGACCGATTCACCGATGCGTTCGGCGGGGCCTTGTTCGCGCAGAAGTTCGTACAGGTGGTGTTCGCGGAAATCGTAGTCGCTGAGCTTTTGCAATCCTTTTCGCACCTTCAAGCTCAACCAAACGACCGCTTGACGAACGCGGTCGGGAGTCCAATCGACCGGGCCGACTTCCCACGGTCGTTTGATCGCGGTGAGTTCCGCCGCTGCCGCGGAATCGAGCACGAACAGCGCCTCCGGATGTTCTTGCAGGAAGCTGGCGCTCACGGCCTCCGTGGGGGGGAACTCCGCGGCCTTGAACACCGGGCCGGCCTTGTGTTCGCCGAAGGCCATGAGCAGAACGCGCTTCGCATCCATGATGCTGGCCACGCCCATGGTGATGGCTTGGTGCGGCACGTTCTCTTCGCCGAAGAAGCCGCTCGCGGCATCCCGCCGCGTAATGCTATCGAGCGTGACCATGCGGGTGCGGCTGTTTTTCGGGCTACCCGGTTCGTTGAAGCCGATGTGCCCGGTGCGGCCGATGCCGAGGATTTGAATGTCGATGCCGCCCGCTTCGCGGATGCGGCGTTCGTACTCGGTGCAAAAACCTTCCGCTTCCTCGGGGGCCACGGTGCCATCGGGAATGTGGATGTTTTCCCACTTGATGTTCACGTGGTTGAACAGGTTTTCGTGCATGAAGCGGAAGTAACTGTGCGAGTCTTCCTTCGGCATCGGGAAGTATTCGTCGAGGTTGAACGTAATGACGCGGGAGAGATCGAGGCCTTCATCCCGGTGCATGCGGATGAGTTCGCGGTACAGGCTCACCGGGGTGCTGCCGGTGGCCAAGCCCAATACGGTGGGCTTGCCCGCCGCGTTGCGGGCGCGCACGAGCTTATCGATCTCGCGGGCGGCGTACCTCGCGGCGGCGGCGCTACCGGGGCAGTACAAGCAGGGCACGCGGGTGTGCGGCAGCGTATGTTGTGACAGCGGAGGCATGGCGAACTCGTTCGTGGGGTCGGGCGAACCGGAGCAGATTTTGTAGCGGAGGCTAGAATAAAACCCACCGCAACGTTCGGCGGGAGGTTTGATGAGGTTTGTTTCAAATGGAAAGAACGCGAACGCGGGACCGGCCGACTTCGACGACGACCAAACAGCCACGAGCCAGCTCGGATTGATATTGCCGCAACGCAGCGACAATCTGTAATCCTACATCTTCCGGCAGTACCGCGCGACCACGCACTTGCAACACGCTCGGCCGCCCCATGACTTAAAGCCAGCGTCGTCCCGAAATCCAAATCGTGGGTGAATACTACTCTGCCCGCAGCGAGTGCCCAAGCCATAACGTCGGCATCCTCGGCCCGCGGATCACTCACATTCGACCAATGAATCGCATCCCAACCGCCCGTTGCCAGGAATGGAATCCATTCCTCCGAGAGATTCATATCGATGACGAGCGTCACGCTCATGCGATCACCAAGAATTCTTCCCGTTCTTCGAGGCGCCACGCCGCGTAGGCCAACGCGGCATCCAAGTCTTCCGGTTCCAAGTACGGATAGGCCTCGAGGATTCGTTCCCGAGATTTGCCTGCACTCAATAATCCGAGCACGGTGCCGACCGTGACGCGCAGCCCTCGAATGCAGGGTTTGCCGCCCATCACGGCGGGATCGCGGGTCATGCGTTCGTTCAACATCTCTGTTCCTCGTTCGGAAATTGCCTTATTCCAACGAAATAGGCTGCTATTGTAACCGGAGTTCCAATGGAGTCATGACGATGCCCCGCGAAATCGTTCACGTCGGTCGCCGAATTCAAGTCGAGATCGATACGTCGATCGGCCCGAAGGGGGAAACGATCCGCCGGGATGTGATCCGCCATCCGGGGGCGGTCGTGATTCTGCCCATCCTCGATTCCGAACACGTTGTATTGATTCGCAACCACCGCTTCGCTTTGGAAGAAACGCTTTGGGAAGTGCCCGCAGGTACGGTCGAACCGAACGAACCGCTCTTGGAATGCGCGAAGCGCGAACTCGCGGAGGAAACCGGCTACACCGCGGCGAAGTGGACGAGCAAAGGATTCCTCTACGCTTCCCCCGGCGTGCTGGACGAGAAGTTGCACCTCTTCTTCGCCGAGGAACTCACCGCTGGGGCGCAACACTTGGAAGCCGACGAAACCATTGAACCGATCGCGCTTCCGTTGAAGGAAGCCATCCGTATGGTTCTCGACGGCGAAATCCGCGATGCCAAGACCGTCACTTCGCTGTTGCTTTGGGAACGCGCACTCACCCGCCAGGAATAAGGCGAACGGGAATCGAACGGGAATGGTATTTTACCCTCTTCCCATTGGGGAGAGGGTATTTGATGACACCGCTAGGCATAAATTGAATCTATGAAATCCAGCATCCCGTCGGATCAATCCCGTTCTTCCATCGGTCATATGTCTCGCTCGGCGGTGGGCCGGGCCACCGGCGTCATCCGAGGCCGCGTTTACTTGCCGACCGCGCTCGAACGAAAATTTCCGCACGTCGCGGCGGAATTCCGCTGGCAATATCTCTTCCCGTCTGCAAGACTATCCACAGATCCTCGGACGGGTATCTTGCGGCGCCACCATTTGCATGAAGCGTCCTTCTCCAAGGAGACGACCGTCGCGGTACGACGATCCAAGATTACGAAGAAGGCGACCAGCCATAGCTTTCGGCATTCGTTCGCTACTCATTTGATCGAAGCGGGATACGATATCCGTACCGTGCAGGAGTTGCTGGGCCACGACGACGTGAGTACGACGATGATTTACACGCATGTGTTGAACAAGGGTGGAATGGGCGTGCGCAGCCCGTTGGATAGTTGAATCCCAAGCCCACCCGCTGCGTCGGGTGGGGGTAGCAATCTGTGAACCGGGTGGCGTCAGCGCCCGGAGTTCAGGTTTTGGCGATCCGGGTTGCGTCAGCGCTCGGAGTGCTTAAAAACACCGGGCGCTGACGCAACCCGGTTCACCATCGCCAAAATCGAGAGGCACACCCGTCTGCGTGAATGATTGCACCGCGACCCGTTCCCGATTATGATTTCCGCCATGCCCGCGCTTGAACCCAAACTCCTCGACCGCCTCCGCCACTCCTGCCGCGTTCGTCATTACTCCATTCGCACCGAGGACGCCTATCACGATCGGTGCAAGCTCTTCATCCTCTTCCACACCAAACGCCACCCGAACGAGATGGGCACCATCGAAATCAACGCCTTCCTCACGCACTTGGCGGTGGAAGGCCAAGTCGCGGCCAGCACCCAGAATCAGGCCTTCTCCGCAGTCCTGTTCCTGTATCAAAAAGTCCTGGACATCGACCCGGGCCGCATCGAAGGTGTCATCCGCGCCCATCGACCCAAGCGACTGCCGGTCGTCCTCACGAAACCCGAGGCCCGCGCCGTGCTCTCCGAACTCGAT
>JBBQWA010000041.1:0-19028 GCA_038211045.1 Gemmatales bacterium | reverse complement strand
GCTTTTCCACTCCGGATCGACGCCTCCGCCCGTTCCACACCTTCCCGCAAACTGCTCACGGCGTTCGCCGCGAACATCGCCGCCGCAGCGTTGGCCAACACGATGCGCGAGGCTGGCCCGGTCTCCCCGTTCAACACGCTGCGTATGATCGCGGCGCTTTCGGCGGGGCCTTCCGCCCGGATTTCCTCCACCGTAACCGCGGCCAATCCGAAATCGTTCCGTGTCCATTCTTCACTTCGATAGGCTTCATTTTCAACGATTCGTACCAACGTTGAACCGGCGAGGCTCACTTCGTCCAAGCCGTCGCGGCCGCAAACGAGGATGGTTCGCCGGGCGCCGAGTTCCACAGCAGCACCCGTGAGCGTTTCGAGGAGGTCAGGGTTACCAACGCCGATGAGTTGGTACTCGGCCCCGGCGGGATTCGCCAACGGCCCGAGCAAATTGAAGATAGTCCGGATGCCGAGCTTTCGGCGGAGATTCGCCACGTGGGCCATGCCGGGGTGAAAATGCGGGGCGAAGCAGAAAGCGAAGCCGATGCGATCAAGGCACCGCTGCGACCATTCCACCCCGGAATCGATGGGCACGCCCAGTTCGCGGAGAACATCGGCACTGCCGGATCGGCTCGATACGGCACGGTTGCCGTGCTTCACTACGGGAACCCCGGCCCCCGCCACCACGAACGCGGCGGCGGTACTAATGTTGAAGGTGCCGAGGTCATCTCCGCCGGTTCCGCAGGTATCGACGACTGGCCCGGATACGGGCACGAGCCGGATCATTTGTTCCCTCAGGGCGCGGGCGGCCGTGGCCACTTCGAGGGAAGTTTCCCCCCGCATCCGCAACGCGGTGAGGAACGCCGAGGAGTAAACATCTTCCACTCGACCTGAGAGCAGATCGCGGAATGCTGCCGTGGCGATTGCGGAATCGAGGGGATTCCCACTCGATAACGCTTGAATCACTGCGGCGAACCAACTCGGCTTTGGCAATTCCATGCGGCAAACCTCCCGTTGGCGTTCCCCTCAGTATGCACCCCTCGGCACCCAACCGCCAGTCGCGGGAATATTCCATCGAAAGAACTGTACAATTGTCCGATGGGATTCTATACACTATGAACACTTGTACGTTGCGTATATTCATTCCGGAAGGGGCGAACCGATGAAACCCAACTTCTCCAACGATCACCCTCACGAGCACTCCTCGAAACCGAATCTCACGGCGAATCAGCAGCGCATCTTCAATTACATTTGTAAGTATATCGAAGAAAGCGGTTACCCCCCGGCGATCCGCGACATCGGAAAAGCTTTCGACATCGCCTCGCCGAACGGCGTGATGTGCCACCTGCGGGCACTGCAAAAGAAGGGGTATATCCACCGGGATGAGAAGAACCAAGATCGCGGTGGTCGCGCCCGTGCGATCACGATCCCCGGCGTTTCCGCCGGGGGGTTCAGCTTGCCGCTGCTCGGCGTCGTCGCGGCGGGCAAATCGATCGAAGCCGAGGAACAGAACGATCGCCTCGAAATGAAAGAACTCTTCTCCGGGGCCAATCTGTACGCATTGAAGGTTCGCGGAACCTCAATGATCGAAAATCAGATCGCCGACGGCGATTACGTCGTCATCAAACGACAGGAATCCGCAGACAACGGCGAACGGGTCGTGGCCATGATCGATAAGGCCATGACGTTGAAAAAATTCTACCGCCGCAAAGACCACATCCGCTTGGAACCCTGCAACTCCACGATGGAACCGATTATCGTCGACCCCAGCCAAGAGAACGTCTCCGTCCTCGGCATCTTGGTCGGCGTCATCCGAAAGTGCTGAGGGATAGTTTAGAGTCGGAAGTTGAGAGTTGCACCAACTCCCAACTCTAAACTATCAACTTCCTACTCCCAACTCTTCTAACAATTTGTCCGCCTTGTAGATCACCCGCAGTGCTTCCAGCACGGCCCGGCAGTGAACGGAAACATGCCGGGCTTGCACTTCCGTGTACACGAAGTTCCGCACCAATCCGTGGCGGTTGCGGTCGAAGTTGACGCCGACCAATTGCCCCTCGCGGTTGAGTACGGGCGAACCGCTGTTTCCCCCGATGGTGTCCGAGGTACTTGCGAAATCGAAAGGCGTGGCGAGATCGAGCTTGGCTTTGTGATCGACCCAACTGTTGGGGAGATTGAACGGCTCGCGACCGTGCATTTTTTCGGATCGCTCGAACGCCCCCGCGAAGGTCGTTTGGAAGGGGATTTTCTTGCCGTCGAGTTCGTAGCCTTTGGCGGTGCCAAAAGCCAATCGTAAAGTGAATGTCGCATCCGGGGCGATGTTTCTGCCGGATACCTCGAAGCGAGCCTTGGCAATCTCGGCATAGGCTTGGCGTTCCGGTTCCTCGACTTCATTCTCGTATCGTTTGCGGAGTTCGCGAGCCGCCGCATCGATACTCGCAGTGAGCTGAATCATCGGGTCTTTCGATTCAGCGACGGCTTTCATGCCGCCTTTGAAAAGTTTATTGCGTTCGTCCATCGTGCCGAGTTTGCACCCTTTGACTAACTCGGATGCGCGTTGTGCCGGGTTCTTACCAGCGAGAATCATGCGAACAATCGGATGTTCTCCGCCGAGGTTTTCTGCGAGGAACGTGAGAGACGTTTGCAGTTTGATCTGTTCCAGTTCAGCGTCGATGGGGGCGGGGCTGAACAGTTGAAACTTCAACGATTCGAGGTTGGAATCGCGGTACTCGCGGAGTCGCTCCCCCGACTGCTTGGGCATCTCGTCGGCCATGCGCACTAGGTGCCGGGCGATGGCGAAGTATTCGGAAAAGAATGCGTCGCCGCGTTCGAGAAGGGCGTATTCTTTTTCGAAGGTGCGGAATTTCAATTGGATGTCGGCAATTTTGGTCGCGCCGGAATGAAACCAGTCGGAAGGCCCGCTCGAACCGCGGGTAAACATACGGTACGCCAGTTCGCTCGCCCGCTTATTTTCCATGATCTGCGGGTCGAGCAGGCCTTGCAGTTGCCCGCCCATCGCTTTCCGAGCGTTCGCCAAACGGTGCAAGTCCGTCCCGGCTTGCCGGCGTTGCTCCGTGCCTTGCTCGCTGTATTGCGAAAGCGCCGCTTCGAACGTTCGCAGCCGGTACAGGCTGTAGGGCAGTGTATAATCGCGTCGGTGTTTCAATCGCGCGAGCGTTTCGAGTCGGTTCGTGGTGCCGGGGTGGCCCGTCACGAATACGAGATCCCCTTCGGCCGGGCCGGTTTTGCTCCATTTAAAGAAGTGTTTGACCGCCGCCGGTTTGCCATCCTCGTACGCACGGAAGAATGCGACATCGAGGCTGTGCCTGGGATATTCGAAGTTATCCACGTCTCCACCGAACGAGGCAATCGCAGCTTCCGGAGCGAATACCAAACGGACGTCGGTGTATTTCTTGTACCGGTAGAGGTGGTAGGCTCCGCCTTGGTAAAGCGTCACCACATCGGAACGCAATCCGGTTTTATCGGTGCTTTCCTTTTCGATCTCGCCGAGGATCGCCTTGCGGGCGGCCGCGGCTTCGGAAATTTTCATTCCGGGCTTCACCGAAGCGTTGACTCGGGCGGTCACATCTTCGATGGATTGCAACACGTTCAATTCGAGGTCGGGGCATTTGCGTTCCTCTGCGCGCGTTTTGGCAAGGAACCCCAACGCGAACAGATCTTCTTTGGAGGAACTCAGTTTCTGTAACGCATCGGCGGCGATATGGTGATTGGTCACGATCAAACCATCGGGGGAAACGAAGCCACCGCTGCCTCCGTTGTTGAAGCGGACGCTGCCCGACACGGCGCGTTCCAACCACGCATCGGTGAGATCGAAGTTGTAGCGTTCTTTGAGGATTTGTCGGGGCGGTTCGTTGAGGAGCCACATTCCTTCATCGGTGCGCGCGGTGGTCATGGCGAGTACGAACCCCAGTAGCAACAATGGCAACAATGAGAATGATCGAAACATGGCAGAACTCCGTTGGAGCGATGCAGAGTATCTTAGGGAATGTAAAAAGCCGGCGGAGTTTCCTCCGTCGGCTTCGGGTTTCCCAATCGTTCGATCAACGTTTGATGCGCGAAACTTCCGGGTAGCGGGGCATGGCATCGGCGGCGGCGCGATCCGCGTCGAGTTCCTTGCGGAGTTTCATAACGCACTCGTGGGCATTGGCTTCGCTCACTTCACCCGGTGTCACTTCGTAAGCCGGGGAGGTTGGCCGCGGGCCTTCCTCGATGACGGGCATCGCCGCCATGGCCTTGGCAGGCATCGCGGTGGCGCGGGGCGTTTCCGCGGGCCCGTGATTCGTGGCGTTCATGTTCGCCAGTGGGCCGATCGGTTTGATGTTCATGCACCCGACGGCCGGGAAGAACACCGCGAAGGTGAACAAGGATAATCTCATGGCTTCACCTCGCGGAACTGGTTTTTCAATTGGGCCGTGGCCGGGCGAATTTCGGCGGGCGATTGAACCCCGCTGGCCAACGGGGTCGATTTCATCGCGGAGCCGACCGAGCGTTCGAGGTCTTCGGCGCCCGAGTTATTGCGGAAGTTCGATTTCATCCCGATTCGGGCGATGCGAGTCTTGTAAGTGAGTTCGGCGAGGCGTTCGAGTTCGTCCGCTTGTAGGGAAAGGGCATCGTTGGAACTCTCGAATGCGACCTTCCGCAATTGCATGCAGACTTCGAGCCGCCGGGTGTATGCCGCCTGTTCTTCCTTCAGCACGGCGGAGAAGGTTTCTGCGGAAAGCGGGCCCGTTACCGGGCGCGGAACCACCGGCCCCATCGCGGAGGCGGTTTTGAGTTCCGCCGCGGGCATCGCGGCTTTTGGAGTTTCGGCGAACGGATTCTTCCAACGAGAGAACAGCGGCTTCGATTCGACCGGTTCTGCGGCGTTACCGCCGACGGCACCGAAGCCCGCGATTGCCAGCACTCCCAGCCCGTGGGCCAAGTTGCGAAATTGCATGATTTCCCCCTTCGATCACGACGATCGTTCCGCGCCGTGTCCCCACACGTTGCGGTCGATGATTGGGTCGTATTCGATGGGGGCTTATGCCGAGAAAATGCGGGGGTGTAAAGCCCAATTGGGTGCCCCTACGGATTTCGGCCACGAGCCAAAATGCACATTCAAACCTCGTCATTCCCGCGCAGGCGTGAATCCAGTATTCACTCTGAGATCAATGCATTCTGGATTCCCGCCTGCGCGGGAATGACGAGGCTTGCGTTTTCAGGTACGCCGAAATCGAATGGTGCACCCTCCCAATTGGGCTTCGAATTCTCGAACCGCAAGTTCACGAAGATCGGCGGCGAATCAGGCATTGGATCGGAATCGTACCGGCCATCTTCTTTTGAATACTCACCGTCAACACGCCGGACATTAAGCCCGCAGGGCACTCCCACGGGACGAACACATCGTACGTTCTGGGTTGTAATTGGCCGACCCAGTTCACGGTCGCATCCGATTTGGCCAAACCGGCGTTCGAGAGTACCATGGTCATCGAGAGATTGGTACCATGGGTGATTGGCGATTCCAAGTATCCCACTCCCACGAGTTCCGCATCGGAACGCATCGCGCGGCAAAGGGTTTTCGCATTGTTGAACGATTCGGGGGCGTGGGCGTACGCGGTGAAGGTCACCCGTTGGCCGGTGTCGATCCGCGGAGGGCCGAACACGCTGATTTGAACGATGTGGAATTGTGGCTTCCAAAATGCCAACTTCGAGAAATACGATCGATGGAATGCCGGAGCCGGTGGCACGATAACCACGGGAAGTTCCGTCGCGTTCGACGAAGCCGAAGGCTGATTCTCGTGCCCGATCGGTTTTGGCAAATCGGACACTTTCCGGGAGCGCCCGCTGCTGCTGGCGGGGCTTACGCGTAGTAATTCGGGGCCGATTTTCGTGGGTTCCGGAGCTGGAAGGGCTATGGGGGCGGCGTTGGAATTGGTGCGGGGTTTCGGCGGGTGGATCGGAGTTTCCGGCCCGCTGCCGAGGATATCGGAAATGGTTTGATCGAAATCGATGGCCCCATCGTTATCCGCCGGAAACCGTGCGTGCCGTTTCGGTACATTGGGAATCGAGATGTTCCCGGAACTTTCGTACGGCGATTGCTTCTTCGCTTCGGCGAGTGCCGCGGTAATTTTCTCCATTGCCAGCGAGAGCTTATTGCTCGTGACAGACGAATCTCGGAGCTGGCTTTGCAAGGCTTTCAACGCATCGCGGGCTACCGTGGCCGTCGGCCGTTGATCCGGGTGTTTGACCAAGAGTTTGTTTACGAATACCGAGATCGCTTCCGGTATGGCCGGGTTCAAAACCGCGAGGGCTTCGGGGGTTTTCGATTGGTGAGCAATCATCTTATCAACGACGTTGCCCTCGGGGAATGGAGGAGCACCCGCCAAGAGGAAGTACATTACGCAGCCGAAGCTGTACATGTCCGATTCCGGGGAGCGCATCGTGGGTTCGGCAATGACCTCCGGCGAAGCGAAGTCCATCATTTCCATAGAGGCGCTAGCGGAAGAAATCGTGTCGATCATCGATTCGTCGTCCGTATTCTCCGCGAGGATCGCCCCGATACCGAGATCCAGAATTCGAGCGTGGCGATCCAACCCCAACATCAAATTGGATGGCTTCAGCAACCCGTGAATCACTCCCGCCCCGTGGCAGACCGCGAGGCCATCCGCCACTTCGGCCATCACACGCGCGGCATCGGAAGGTAGCAATGGCCCGAACTTTCGCACCGTGTTTTCGAGCGTTTCCCCGGCGATGAAAGGCCAAGCGAAATAGTGCGATCCACCCGCGCTGTTCACATCTTCCAGCGGTATCAAAGCGCTGTGCTTCGGGAGCGTCGCAATGCGATCCACCACTTTCCGAGCTTCCATCATTTTCCAGAGGCTGCGGAGCGGCAACGTTTTGATGGCGAAGTGTTCTCGGCTCCCCCGATGAAGGCCGTGGTACACGGTTCCCAAGCTGCCTTGACCCAGTGGCTCCAGTAGGAGATACGGCCCCAGTTGCAACTTCTCGGCATCACCGGCAAACGCCCGTTCTACTTGGTACTGTGTGAGCACGCCTTGGCGGAGTAAGAACTGCACCGCATCGGAAGTGCCGCCGTACGGGAGTTCCATGCGGAATTCCGCGAGTGCGCTCTGCGCCCGTTCCCCATCAAGGACTTTCGCTCGGGTGAGGGTGCCGATCAGCCAATCGACATCGGCGGGATTCGTAACAACTGGGGGCATTTGCGATCTTGGTGGAATGTTCCTGGTTCAATTCGCGGGTTCTCTAAAGTTAGAATGCACATTTGGTGGAATCCAGCGGAACCGGGGAGTGAAGGGCGGTTTTTTGAACCGTTTGTTCGACCGAACCGCTCCAACTATTGCATAACGTTGCGGGGCGCTTAAAGCAGCGGGGAATAAATGGGACGGAACGGCGCTTTTTTGTCGGAATATCGGTGAACCCTCTACGTGAGGACATCACCCGCCCAACGGCGCACCTACAATGTTTCAATGGTCGAATTCGGCCCATCATTCTTACTAAGGGGAGCCTGAACATGAACAGTTCTCCAAAAAAAGCGGCAGAGATCAACGGGCACACGATCCCGAAGCCTGTTTCGGTCGATCTTTCCATGGCGAGGCAAATGCTTCCGTTGATTCGCAGTATCGTTTCCGACATCGTCGGAACCAAACAGCACTTGGGCGTACTTTCCACGGAACAAGATCGCCTCGAAAAGCAACGCCGGCAATTGGAGTGGAAGGATCGCAACCGCCGTTACGCCATCGGCGATGAAGTGGTTCAAGTCGAGAAGAATTATTCTTCCGCGATCCGAGAACTCGAAAGCCTCGGATTAACTCTCGTCGATCCCGAGGCGGGGGAAGTGGAAATCCCGACGCGGATCAACGGTCGCCAAGCCGCGTTCTCGTGGAAACTCGGCGAAGACGGCGTCGCGTACTGGCACTACGCCGAGGAAGACGCCCGGCGGCCCATCCCCAACGATTGGCAATCGGGTTCACCGTTACGCCTACGCGGGAATCCTTAACATCCGTTACGGAAACATCTACGGAATCGCGGGATGCGGTTTGCATCGCCCGGCGGGTGAACTAAAAATGGGTGTGCTTCTTCCGCTCCGAGGGGGGAATGGTTGAAGCCGCCGAGCAACTGGACGGGACGGACGGGACCCGGAAGTACGCGAGGCAGAGTCCGAGTGGCCGCGAGGCCGCTCGGATTTTTTATGCGCGGTTTATCGCGTTGATCAGTTGGCGGAGCCGACCGTGATCGTGGCGGTTGAAACGGAATTTCAACCTCGGCAAATCGCGGAGTAGCGGTTCATTCGATTCCGCCGGGAGTGCGCCGCATTGCTCGAACGTTCCACCGCTCAGAATGTCCGTAAAATTCAATCGCAGTTCTTCCAGTGTGGCCTCCGAAAGCGGGTTCCGAAGCCGGAGGATCAAATCCCCGCCGATGTATCGCATGCTCTGATACCGCTTGTAAAATTGCACCACTTCGTTCACCGCTTCCTCCGGTGAATCGGTGATTTTGTACAAGTGGAGGTCTTGAGGCCCGATGTAGCCGCGATCAAGTAAATCCTCCCGCACGAACTGTTGCCAACGTGTCCAGTAGGTCCCCCCCGGTTCATCGACGAGCACAATGGGGAAGACGTGCGACTTTCCGGTTTGAATCAATGTCAGCGTTTCGAAGGCTTCGTCGTGGGTGCCGAAGCCACCGGGGAAGAGCACCACGGCATCGGATTCCTTGATGAACGCCAGTTTGCGGGTGAAGAAGTACCGCAGGTTCATCAATTTGGAATCGCCGAAGATCACCGGGTTTGCGGAACTCTCGAACGGCAGCATGATATTCAAACCGAAGCTGGCATCGCGCCCGGCGCCGACGTGACCGGCTTCCATGATGCCATTTGCGGCCCCGGTGATAACCATCCACCCCTGTTCCACGATCTTCCGGCTGAATTCCACGCACACCTGATACGCGGGGTGATCGGTGGGAGTGCGGGCGGAACCAAAAACCGTGGCCTTGCGTATCCCCCGGTATTTGCCGAACACGCGGAAGCAATGGCGGAGTTCCTTGATTGCCATCGCGAGGAGTTTGGCATCGCCCCGGTTCGCCCCGTCGGTGACGAGTTTATCGGCGGTGTCCTTGATTTGCCGAACGAACTCTTCGATACTTTCTGCCGGCGCGGGTTCGGGAGAATCGGGTTCGAGGAAAGATTCGTAAGGTGTATCGGGTTGCGCGGTTTCGGGCATGATCGTTCCCAACGGTTTCCGTACTTCGCATCATTCTAGGTTCCCACGGGCTTGCCGGAGACTGTAAGCTAGAGATATGCCCGCGTGGCGGAACGGAGACTCCCCGCGATGACGCCCATGGCCGAAAATATTCTCGAACTGGTTCCCGCCGCACCGGCCGAAGAGCCGGAAGCGGAGATCGCGTTTCGACGCCCGCCGATCTCCAACGTGGCCGGTCGCTTGGGCAACTCTGTTGGCAACTTATACCGCTCCACCCTCGGCGTGCCTTGGAATCGCCGGTTGGCGAAAGCCGCGTTCCTGATTCCGCAAATCCGCAAGTACGAATCGCTCTTCCTCACGCTGAGCGAAGCCGACTTGCGCAAGGCCAGTTTGAGCCTGCGGAGCAAAGCCCGGGGCGGTGCCAAGCTCGATTCGCTGATTTCGGAAGCCTTCGGCTTGGCCTGCGCCGCGATCCGCCGCGTTCACGGATACCAACCCTTCGATGTGCAACTCGCCGCCGGGATCGTGATGCATTACGGCGGCTTGGTCGAACTCGCCACGGGGGAAGGGAAGACGCTCTGCGCCATCGCCCCGGCGTACTTGAACGCGCTCCCCGGTAAAGGCGTACACGTGACCACCGTGAACGATTACCTCGCCAACCGCGATGCCGAGGAAATGGGGCCGGTGTACCGAGCGCTTGGTATGACGATCGGTTGCCTGTTTCAAAAGATGCAGGATCAAGAGCGGAAGGCCCACTACGCCTGCGACATCACATACGGTACCGCCTCCGAATTCGGCTTCGACTTCCTTCGGGATCGCATGAAACTCCGCGGTGGGCAAGCGACCACGACACCTTTCTGGAACGGCTGGATCGGCGGCGAAGCAAAGGCCGATCCGCGGGTACAACGCACGCTGAATTATGCGATCGTCGATGAAGCGGATAGTATCTTCATCGACGAAGGCCGCACGCCGCTCATCATCGCCAACCCGACGCGACCCGCCACGGAAGAAGAACAAATCGTGTACTTATGGGCCGACCGCGTCGCGCAGAAATGCGCGGCGGGGGAACACTTTCGCTTCGATTTGAAGAAGGAAAAAGTCGAACTCACCGATGGCGGCCGGCAACTCATCCGCTATTCCAACCCGCCCACCGGCGAACATGCCAAGGCCATGGATAAACTCTTCGAGGCCATGGAAAAGGCGCTCCTCGCGTACCACCGCTTTAACCGCGATCACCAGTACATGGTGAGCGCAGAAAAGAAGATCGTCATCATCGACGAGAGCACCGGGCGACCAATGCCGGATCGCAGTTGGCGTGACGGGTTGCACCAAGCCGTGGAAGCCAAGGAGAAGGTCGAGATTACCGTGCAATCGGATCACGCCGCACAAGTGACGTACATGAACTTCTACCGCCTCTACAAAAAGCTCGGCGGCATGAGCGGAACGCTGATACCGAACTTCTGGGAACTGCGGAAGGTGTATCGCAGTTGGGTGACCAAAGTTCCCACCAACCGTCCGATCAAACGGACGCAACCCCCGGATCAAGTCTATCCGACGGAGATTGCGAAGTACGAGGCCGTGGTGCGGCAGGTGCAAGCGATGATGGAATGCGGGCGACCGGTGCTCATCGGCACCCGAACGGTCGAGAAATCGGAGGCCCTCTCGAAGTTGCTCAACGAAGCCGGGATCGTCCACCAAGTGTTGAACGCCCGGCAGAATGAACAGGAAGCCCTTATCGTTTCCGAAGCCGGGCAACTCGGCAAAGTGACCGTCGCCACGAATATGGCCGGGCGGGGTACGGATATCAAGCTCGGGCCGGGCGTCGCCGATAACGGCGGCTTGCACGTCATCGGAACCGAACGGAACGAGGCCGAGCGGATCGACCGACAACTGGCCGGCCGCGCCGGCCGCCAAGGGGATCCCGGCAGCGCCCAATTCTTCGTATCATTAGACGATCAATTGCTCGAAGTGCTCGGAGCCGCACGCCGAAAATCCCTGTTGGAAAAGGGAAAGCAAGGCGGCAACCGCAATTGGAACGGCTACCGGAATTTGTTCCCCGAGGCCCAAAAAAGGCTGGAAAAGAAGCACCGCAAGCAGCGCTTGGATTTGATGAACTACGACAAACAACGGCAGGAATTGCTCCAAGACTTGGGCGCCGATCCGTATGTGGATTAGGTTTTGTTAGCCCGAAGCGCCAGCGGGGGTCGCCTACCTCGTATCGTTCAAAGCGGTTGGCGACCCTCGCTGGCGCGTCGGGCTAACGGAACCAACCCGCTCCTTCTTCGCGCACGATGGTTTCCATCGCGTCGATCCATTTCGGGTGATCGTTCAAACAGGGGCAACTCCGCAATTTCTCGCCCCCGGCCTTGTGGAACACTTCTTCCGATTCCCGACCGATTTCATCCACGGTTTCCAAGCAGTCCGAAGTGAAGCCAGGGAGCATCACCATCACCTTCTTCACGCCCTTTTTCGCCAGTTCTTCGAGCACGTCGTCCGTGTAACGTTTCAGCCACGGATCGCGCCCGAAACGGCTCTGGAATGTTTGGGACCATTTATCCCGCGTCCAACCGAGGCGTTCGACCAAGGCTTTCGTGGTGCGAACCACATGCGTGGCGTAAGGATCGCCGCGTTGGGCGTACTTCTGCGGGATGCCGTGGAAGCTGAATACGAAATGTTCCGGTTCCCACCCCAACTCGGCGATGTCTTTTTGAATGACTGCGGCCAGGGCTTCGATGTAGGCCGCGTGATTGTAGTACGAGGCGATGAACCGAACGCTGGGCACGACGCGGAGCTTCAACATGCATTTGAACAAGGCATCGCTAGCACTCGCGGTCGTGGTGCTGGAATACTGCGGGAACATCGGCAGGGCCACGATGCGATCGACCCCGCTCGCGAGCATTTCGCCCACGATCTTTTCCACCGGCGGGTTGCCCACCATCATTCCGAAGCGCACCGGATTGTTCGGGAACTTCGCTTGGAGCAATTCCGTTTGGCGTTTCGTCCAGTGCATCAGCGGCGAACCGGTGGAATCATCCCAAATGCGAGCGTACTTCGCCGCCGAGGATTTCGAGCGGAACGGAACGATAATGCCATTCAACAGCACCGACCAAAGCCACTTGGGAACGCTTTTCCGGGGGGCCTTGATGACGCCCGGGAGTTGGTAGCGGGCCGTATCCGGCTTGGTTTCCACCACGCGCGGATCGGCGAGAAATTGGCGGAGGTACGGTTTCAGCGCTTTCGCCGTGGCCGCGTCCGGCGTGCCGAGTTGAATGAGGAGGATGCCGGTCATTGAGCGGGGTGTGGGGTGTGGGGTATCGGGTGTGACCCGAAAATCAGACAACAAACAATAGGCAACAAGCAGGTATGTTTTCCATACCCCACATCCAATACCCCATACCCCGAGATTACTTCTTCTTGCAACCGGGGCCTTCGAGCGGATCGCTCTTTTCCGTGATGTGGCCAACAACTTTCAGCGAAGCTGAGCGATCCTTGTTCAACTGGATAAAGCTGTTGAATTCCTTGGGAAGATTCGATTCCGAAAAGATCGCTTCCACGGGGCACTCGGGAACGCAGGCTTCGCAATCGATGCAATCGTCCGGATCGATGTACAGCATCGTTTCATCTTGGTAGAAGCATTCTACCGGGCAGACGACGCAGCAATCGGTGTACTTGCAGTCGTTGCAACTTTCGGTAACGATATGTGCCATGGGTTTTTCCTCGGGTGATCCGACGCGGTGGGCCGCGTGGTACGCTTTCCTATTATGGGATTAGCAAAGCCTTCCGGCTTGTCAAGTTGACTCATTCCCATCATAGGAGAGGCGACGATGGACGCGCTTGTTTTCTTGGAACAAGTCGCCAAAGCGAAACGGCAGCCAATTTATGTGCTGGCCGGGGATGAAGACTTGCTCAAGCGGCAATGCCGCGAGGCCATCGTTCATATGGTGCTCGGCGATGCCGATCCCGAATTCGCCATTTCGAGCTACAGCGGTGAGCACATCGATTTCAGCGCCGTGCGGAACGATCTGGAAACGCTCCCTTTTTTCTCCACGGCTCGGATAGTGATCGTCGAACAGGCGGACGATTTCGTGAGCGACTACCGCGAAGCGTTGGAACGCTACTTCGTTGCGCCGAGCACCGTAGGTGTGTTGGTACTCGAAGTGAAATCGTTCCCGGAAACCACGAAGCTCGCCAAGGCGCTGCCCAATACGGCGAAGCTGGCCTGCAAGGCCCCCGCCGGGCCGAAGTTAAATTCGTGGTGTTCGCAACTGGCCAAATCGACGCACCAAAAAACGCTGGGCCACGATGCCGCCGGGTTGTTGATGGAACTCGTCGGGCCACAGATGGGGTTGCTGGCCAAAGAAATCGAGAAACTGGCTTCGGCCGTGGGCGAGAGACCAGAAATCCTTCCCGCAGATGTAGATCGGTACGTTCGCACGAGTTCCAACGCCTTCGTGTTCGACATCCTCAATGCCATCGGCGATGCCCGACCTAAAGACGCTTTGCACATCCTCGCTCGGTTGTTTGAAGGGGGCGACGATCCGCACAAGGTACTCGGTGCGATTTCATCCCAATTGCGGAAGCTCGCTAACATCGGCCGGCTGTTGGCCCAAGGGCACTCCGAAGGCTCGGCGATGGATGGGGCCGGGATTCCAAAATTCCCCGCCGCCCGCCAGAGTGCCGCGAAGCAAGTTCGGCACTTGGGCCGCCGCAGGCTCTCGCAGTTGCCCGATTGGTTGGTCGAAATCAACTTGGGAATGAAGGGCCGAAGCCCGCTGGCGAACTCGCTGCAGATTGAACGACTGATCGTGAAGTTGGCCCGCCCGCGAACCGCGACGGTGTGAACGCGGTAACGCCAATCGCTTTTGTTAGCCCGACGCGACAGCGAGGGCTTCCAGAACGACGAATACTCAATAAATCCATGCGACATGCCGGGAGCCATCGCTGGCGCGTCGGGCTAAAAAAACAGTGGCAATTGCAGGCGGTTCGCTTTATCATCCGAAGTATCCCACCGAAATGTTTCTCCTCTCCGAGGTCGTAGTCAATGTCTCTTCGATTCGCATCCTTAATGATTGTGTTCGCTTCGGCGATGGTCGCCCGCGCCGCCGATCCGCAACCTCCGCAAGGCTTCACCAGCCTGTTCAACGGCAAAGACTTCACCAACTTCCGCGGTTGGGCTATCCACGAAAAGGGTGGCAGCCCCATCGACATGGCCAAGCTCACCGAAGTAGAGCGCAAGGCCAAGTTCGATGCCTGGACCGAGAACCTCAAGAAAACGTGGAGCATCGACAACGGCGAACTCGTGAACAAAGGCGAAGGGGCCTACCTCGCCACGGAAAAGGATTTCAACGATTATGAACTGCTCGTGGAATACAAGATCAGTGCCACCGTCGATAGCGGCATTTACCCCAAGACGATGCCTCAGATTCAGGTGTGGGATCCCACCCAAGGAGATCCGGGCAACAAGCTCGGCAAAGCCAAGGGCAGCGGCGGCCTCTGGAACAACCAACCCGCCACGTCGCCCGGCCGCGATCCGCTGGTGAAGGCCGACCTCCCGGCCGGGGAGTGGAACAAGTTCCGCATCCAAGTGATCGGCGAACGCACGACGATCCATTTGAACGATAAGCTGGTGGTCGATTTCGCCCGTTTGCAGAACTATTGGGATCGCAAGCTTCCCGTACCCAAGGCCGCCGCGATCCTCTTCCAAACCCACCCGCCCAAGCTCGAAATCCGCTGGCGGAACATCTTCATCCGCGAGATTCCCGCCGCAGAAGCGAATGAGATCCTATCGAAGCATTCGGACGCCGAGTTGAAGCAGATTTTCAACGGGAAGGATTTCACCGGTTGGAAGGGCGCCACGGACAACTACGAAGCCATCGACGGGGCGATCTGCTGCAAGAAGGGCAAGGGCGGCGTACTCTTCACCGAAGGCGAATACGCCGATTTCCAAGTCGCCCTCGAATTCAAGATGCCCAAGACGGGCAGCGGCAACAACGGCCTCGGCATCCGTTACCCCGGCACCGGCGACGGCGCTTACTCCGGCATGTGCGAACTCCAAGTGCTCAACGAAGATTACAAGGGCATCGACCCCCGCCAAGCCCACGGTTCCGCCTATGGCATGGTCGCTGCCGCCCGCGGCTACCAGCGCGATCGTAGCGAGTGGAACTACCAAGTGGTGACCGTCAAGGGCCAGAAGATCGAGGTCGAACTCAATGGCACAGTGATTCTCAATGCCGATCTTTCGACCGTCACGGAATTCATGGCGAAGAAAGAACACCCCGGCTTCAAGCTCACCAAGGGGCACTTCGGCTTCCTCGGGCACGGCGACGATGTGAGCTTCCGCAACGTGAAGATCAAGGAATTAAAGTAATTGGATTTTTACGCCGCTTGTGGCGTCGCGAGTAACAACGGGCTGACCACGCGACGCCGCATGCGGCGTCATTTTTCAAACCCTGATACCCCACAATCCCAATGAAAATCACACGTCGTTCCGCCATCAAGTCCGCCTTCGCCGTGCCCTTCGTTTGGCGCACGACCACGGCGTACGCTGCACCTTCGGAAACCGTTCGGCACGTCAGCGTCGGCGCCGGCGGCATGGCCGGGTCGGACATCGGCTCGCTCACCGGGAGCAAGAACCTTAAGCTCGTGGCGGTGGCCGATGTCGATTCCACCAAGTTCAAACCGTGGAAGGATAAGTTTCCCGATTTGAAGGTCTACGCCGATTGGCGCGAGATGTTCGACAAGGAACAATTCGATTCCGCGAACATCAGCACGCCGGATCACATGCACGCCTGCCCGACGATGCGGGCGATGACGATGGGCAAAGCGGTGTACACCCAGAAGCCGCTCTGCCAGACCATCTACGAAACGCGGATGGTGACGGCTGCGGCCGCGGAGGCCAAGGTCGTTACGCAGATGGGCATCCAGATCCATTCGCACGCTGTGCATAAATCGGTGGTGGCGACGATTCGGGCTGGGGCCATCGGCAAGGTGAAAGAAGTGCATTCTTGGAGCAACAAGACGTGGGGCGACGATACGCCCAAGCCGATGAAGGAAGACAAACCGCCGGAGAATCTGAACTGGGATCTTTGGCTCGGCGTCGCCGAGGATCGCCCATTCATCGGCGGAGGCTACTACCACCCCGGCAACTGGCGGAAGCGGTTGAGCTTCGGCACCGGCACCTTCGGCGACATGGGCTGCCACATTCTCGATCCGGTGTTCAACTCGCTGGGCGTTACGTTCCCCAAGGCCGTCACCAGCGTCGGTGGCAAACCCAACGAAACCAACTGGGGTTTGAATGCTCAAGTGGAATACGTCTTCCCCGGCAGTGAGTTCACCACCGAGGAGGTAAAGGTGACTTGGTACGACGGCATCAACCGCCCGCCGGAGGAAATCCGCAAGGGCATCGCCGGGAAAATCAGCGACCAAGGCTCGATCTACCTTGGCACCAAGGGCGTGCTCT
Source organism: Gemmatales bacterium (assembly GCA_038211045.1). Taxonomy (GTDB): domain Bacteria; phylum Planctomycetota; class Planctomycetia; order Gemmatales; family Gemmataceae; genus JALHQU01. The sequence goes on along the minus strand of JBBQWA010000041.1, from coordinate 2,367 downwards.
ATTCACCGTACATCGCCGCGCCGGTCATCATCGGCACGGATGGCAAACCGGCCATGGAAACCGGGGACAACCACTATCTCCAATATGTGGATGCCGTCCGCGGCGTGGGCAAAACTTCCGCGCCGTTCAGTTACGCCGGGCCGCTGACGGAAATGGTGCTGCTGGGCTGCCTGAGCACGCGCTTCCCCAAGACCGCCATGCAGTGGGATTCCGCGAAGATGGAATTCAAGAACGAGCCGATGGCAAACGCGTTTGTGCGTCGCACTTACCGCAAGGGCTGGGAAGAGAAGAGTCTATCGTAACTACTTCCCTACACCGAACAACTCCGGCAAGTACTTCACGCTGATAGTGCCTTGATTGAGCACGCGCTCGTGGTACTTGCCGAGGTCGAACTTCTCCCCTTCCATCCGCTGCACGTTCCGGCGCAGATTGTAGAAAGCGTTCCGACCGATGAAGTAGGTGGAAAGCTGGCAGGAACTCTGTTTGGCCCGCTGCACTTTGCCGAAGGCTTCGCCTTCGGTTTGGAAGCCGCGATCGATTAGTAGGGCCATCGCTTCCTCGTCGGTCATGTTCGTGCAGTGCATCTTGTTGTCGAGAATCGCGTTCAACACCGCTCGCAAATAGAACTTCAATTGGTGCATCCGCAGGGATAAATCGCCTTCGCCGTAGCCTTGGTCGAGCATCATTTGTTCGGTGTACACCGCCCAACCCTCGGCGAACACGCCGGAGGAAAACACCTTGCGGATGAGGCTCGGATTGCGGTTGCCGAATTCGAGTTGAACGTAGTGCCCCGGGTAGGCTTCGTGGATCGTGAGCACTTGCAGCATCGCCCGGTTGTACTCGCGGAGGAACGCCTGTTGGCGTTCTTCCGGCCAATCGGAGGGCGGGGGCGAAATCGCATAGATGCTCGGCGCGGTCGGATCGAGCGCGGGCGCAGGGTTGAGGTAAGCGGCCGAGAAGCCGCGTTGGAATTCGGGCATCTCGATGATTCTGCAGCGATCCGGTTCCGGCAGCGTGAGGATCTTCTTTTCTCGAATGAACGTGCGAATCTTCTCCACCGTCTTCTTGGCGTCCTCCACCAGTTCTTCCGGCTTGCCGTGATCTTTGCCCAACTCGGCGATAATTCTGCGGATGGTTTCGCGCCGGCCGGCAGCATCGTCGGGCGGGAGCGCCGCACCGGGGAAGGTCTTGCCCCAGAGTTGCTTGGCAACGTAGTACATTTCCCGCCCGACCCGCTCTTCCTCGGCCTCGGCGAGTTTTAGCACTTCCTCCGCTTCGATCCCAGCATCGAGTTCGAGCCGGAGTTTCTGAGCGAATTTCGTTTTGCCGATCCGCCAATCCCCTTGGCTGCGCGGTAGCAAATCCTTTTCCAGCCACGCCTGAAATTCCTTCAGCGATTTCACCGCTTCTTGGCAAGGCTTGGCGAGCAAACTCGTCGCGGCGTTCTCGCCGGTGAGGGCGAAGATGTCCTTCTCGTAGAACGCGATGGCCCCGAGGTTCCGCTTGATCGCCACTTCCACCAAGATCTTCGGGCACTTCGTGAGCATGATCTTGTTCTGGGCCGCCGCCACGACCTTGGGCACATACCCGATCCGCTTCGCGGCGTTCGCCACGTTGCGTTCTTTCGGCAGGGTCGATTGGGTGAGAATGTTGAACACGCTATCGGAGATGTATTCGCCGAACGCCCGCGGATCGTAATCGAAACGATCGAGGCCCATTTCCCCGCGTTCGATCTCCGAATTCAGATTGTGCAGCCAGATTTTGCGATCGAGCTTCCCGGCGTCGCTCAACTTGGTCGCGTCCAGTTTTTCCAACCGTTGCCGCCAAAGGATCGCCTGTTTGGAATCGTTCAATTTGGCGTCCAACAGATCGTCGAGCCGATCGTCGTAATCGCGGTTGCCTTGCGAACTCGCAAAGGTCGGGTGGCGTTGGAACTCCGAATCGAGATACGAACGAAACAACCCGGCGAGTTCTTCGTCGGGTGTTGCGGCTCGATTTTCGGAAGCGATCATAGCGAATGCGGAAAGAACAATTGCGAATCGAAACATCGGGCACCTCATGCGGGATGGCATGAGTTATAAGCGAAAACCGATAGGCCGCCACCGTCGGCTCCACAATTCTTACTCGAGCGGCAGTTCTTGTTTTACCCTCTCTCCCGTCGGGGAGAGGGTCGCTTCGAGCGAAGCGAGAGGCGGAGAGAGGGGCTGTATAGCCAATCACAACCCCTCTCCCCGTCCCGAAGCGGGGCGCCCCTCTCCCCAACGGGAGAGAGGGTGGAAATCCACCCGACGCTCGCATTACTGCCCGCCGATCCAGCCGATGTAGAAGCTGAACACCTGTTTGATATCGCCGGGGGCTTGTTTGACC
>JBBQWA010000040.1:0-19043 GCA_038211045.1 Gemmatales bacterium | reverse complement strand
TCGGTAAGGATGCCGATGCGTTCCCTCCGTATTGCGGTGCTCGACGAAGAACTCCCGTACCCGCTCACCTCGGGTAAGCGAATCCGCACCTTCAACTTGCTCTCGCGCTTGGCCGAGCGCCACCGCATCACGATCATCTGTCACCGCAACGCCGATGCTTACGAAGCGGAGCAGGCCGAAGCGGTCTTCCGCAAGCTCGGTATCGATACCGTGGTCGTGCCGCGGGCGGTGCCCAGCAAGAACGGCCCGGCCTTCTACGCCCGCCTCGCGGGGAATCTGCTTTCCTCGCTGCCGTATTCCGTGAGTACGCACACCAGCCCGGAACTCGTGGAAGCGGTGCAAGACTACGCGGCCGAGCACGCCGTAGACGTATGGCATTGCGAATGGACCCCCTACGCACAAGTGCTGCGCAAAGCCCTCCGCGGAAGGTTGAAACGCACGCCGTGGGTGGTGGTGGCCCACAACGTGGAATCGATGATTTGGCAGCGCTATGCGGAAACCGAAGAGAATCCGGTGAAGCGTTGGTACATCCAAAAGCAATGGAAGAAGTTCGAGAAGTTCGAGCGTTGGGCCTACGCCCACGCCACGTGGACGGTCGCCGTTTCGGAAAACGATGCGAATCTCATCCGCGACAACTTCGGCGGCTCCGAGCAAACGGAAGTGGTCGATAACGGCGTCGACACCGCGTTCTTTCAACCGCAGCGCGAAGTCGAACGCGATCCGTACCGCACGGTGTTCCTCGGCAGCCTTGATTGGCGGCCGAATCAGGATGCGGCGAAGTTGCTCTTGGAGAAGATTCTCCCAGACGTGCGAGCGAAGGAACCGCGGGCGACGCTCGGCATCGTCGGCCGCAACCCGCCGGAGTGGATGCTGGCCTTGGCGAAAGCCACGCCGGGTGCCACGGTTCATGCGAACGTGCCGGATGTGCGGCCGTACCTCGCCAACTGCGGTTGTACCGTTGTACCCCTGCGGGTGGGCGGCGGCTCGCGGTTGAAGATTCTCGAATCGTTGGCGACCGCGACGCCGGTGGTGAGCACGAAAGTGGGCGCGGAGGGTTTGCGCTTGCGGGCCGGGGATCACCTCGCGGTGACGGACGATGAAACCCGGATCGCCGGGGCATTACTCGAAGCGATGCGGAACCCGGATACGGCCTTGGATCGCGCCGAGGAAGCCCGCCGGTTGATCCTCCGCGAGTACGATTGGGCGCCGCTCTCGGAGAAGTTGGAAGAAGTTTGGAGCGTGGCCGTCACGCAGCGCGTACCTCGCACACGTTTTTCAGAGCCGGAAGCGTAAGCGACGATTCCATCCTCACACCCAAAATTGTCAGAGCCGGAAGCGTAAGCGACGATTCCAGTACGAACCTCGTCGCTGACGCTTCCGGCTCGGATAGATTATCCCCATGTGGTACCGCGTCTTCGCCAGCATTCCCGAGGAACCGAACCCCGCCGAACTGGCGGAGTATCTGCATTCCCTCGGCTACGCCTTCGCCCCGCACTTCCACGGCGACGATCTGGGCTGGACGAGCGCCCGCCTCGAATTCGCCGAAGGTTCATCCCTCACCATCGGCCGCTACCTCACGAAAGCGGACGATCTCCGCCACGATCTCAACGCCTATGCCGCCGAACTCGAAACGATGGATGACCAACCGAACCACGGGATGCTCATGGAGAAGGTGATTCAAACGCAGCAGATGTTCACATTCGACGAGCCGGCCGAGTGTGCCGAGGGGTTGTGCGAAGCATTGGCCCGATGGTTGGCCGCGAAGACCGCCGGGATCATTCAAATCGATAGCCGAGGCTGGCTCAATGCCGAGGGGGATCTGTTGTTGCGGGAGTATTGATGATTTTCGGAGCCGGAAGCGTAAGCGACGATTCCAGTACAAACCTCGTCGCTGACGCTTCCGGCTCGGAAAATCATCACTTCAATCCTTTCAAGTGGGCATTGCCCACGGCCCACATGTAATCGGTCACCGGGTAATCTTCCACCGCCTTCTTCAGATGCTCCTTCACTTTTTCGGCTTTGCCTTCGGAATCGTACCAGAGCGCGACGTACAAATGCCCGTAGAACCGCGCCGAGGTTCCCTTCGCGGTACCGGCCTCGGTTTTCTCCGCGGCGGCCAGCACCTCTTCGGGCTTCAACTTCCCGGCGAAGAGCTTTTGAATCTCGGCCATCGGTACGCGAGCATCCTTGGTCACGTCGATCAATTCCGCGCGGGCTTTCTTCGCCCCGATCACTTTCGCGTTGCAGAGGTAGTGCCACGCGGCGTTCTCCACATCCTGCGGGTTTACGGTTTTGTGCGTCTCGAATTGTTTCACGCCGTCTTCGTAGCGGCCCGCATAGTACAAGGCGATACCGCGGCGCCAATGCTCCGGAGCGAGCTTCGGATTCACCGCGAGGAACTTATCGAACTCGGCGATGGCCTCTTTCCATTTGCCTTCCTTCAGCAAAGCATCCCCTTTGAGATCGGCCGCTCGGCCATCATCTTGGGCGTGGGCGAACCCGGCAACGAACAGCAGAATGATGTAATATCGCATAAGAGTTTCTCGGTGGGTGCCTTCCATCTTACTCGGCGGTTCCGATCAACGCCCCCTTTTCCTGTGGGCACTTCGCTCGCCGCGATGTAACCTTCCCATGGCATGTTCACTTGCGTTTCCCAAACCTTCGCCCGCAATCCGCCCGCCTCGAACTCCGGCGTGTCGGTCGCCGATTTCGATGGCGATGGCGCCGATGAATTCTTCGTGTGCGGGTTCCAACAGCCGAACCGCATCTGGAAATGGTCGAACGGTACTCTGATCGATATCGCTTCGTCCGCGCTCGCCGATGCGGCCGCCCACACCCTGTGCGCCTGCGCCGCGGACTTCGATGGAAATGGTCGTGAAGAAATCTATCTGATGAACGCCGATACGTTCGCCGGGCCGAAAGCCGAACCGGATCGCCTTTTCCACCGCACGACCGATGGGCATTGGCGCGACCTGTTCCGCTCGGCCCCGCCCGCTTTGCAGAACCGAGTGTCCGGCCGCTCGGTGGCGGCCATCGATCGCCGCGGTACCGGCCGCTACGGCTTCGCCGTGGCGAACTCCTTCAGCCCGTTGCGATTGTACGAACAACGTAGCGATGGCAGCCCCGCCGATATGGCGCCCGCGTTGCATTGGAACGCGAGTATGAACGGGCGGGCGCTGTGGGTCGGGCCGTTGGTTTCCGAACATTCCGATCTGTTCTGTTTGAACGAACACGGGCCGAACGTGCTCTACCGCAATAGCGGGCGCGGGACGTTCGACGAAGTGGCTTCCGAATGGCGGATCGCCGACGCGAAGGAGAACTCCCGAGGTATCGCCGTGTTCGACGCCGACCACGATGGGCGGCTCGATTTCGCCCTCGGCAATTGGGATGGCCCGAACCGATTGTTCATTCGCCTACCCGATGGAGCGTTCAAAGATCGCGCCACGCCCGCCATCGCCCTTCCCGGCCGCATCCGCAATGTGATTGCTGCCGATTTCGATAACGACGGTTGGGAAGAACTCTTCTTCCAATTCCACGGCGAAGCGAACCGGCTCTATCGCCAAACGCCGGGCGAACCGCACGCGTTGGATTGGCGAATGTGCGACCCCGGCGAAGCCGACGAACCCCTCGGCACGGGCACCGGAGCCGCCATCGCCGATATCGATGGCGACGGGATATTGGAATTGCTCTTGGCCCACGGCGATGGGGAAATGCAGCCGTTGAGCTTGTTCAAGGTAGCTGCGGCGGGTACGAACAATTGGATCCGCATTCGACCGTTGACGCGCTTCGGTGCCCCGGCCCGCGGGGCGATGGTTCGCCTGAGCTCCGGGGGGCGTTCGCAAGTGCGCGTGATCGATGGCGGCAGCGGCTACCTGTGCCAGATGGAACCGGTCGCCCACTTCGGCTTGGGTTCCGTGGAGAAGGTCGATTCGATCCGGGTGCAATGGCCCGACGGTGCGAGTATTACACTTCAAGGGGTGCCCGTTCGTTCCACGCACACCGTGCCGTATCCGGGTCGCTAAAAAGCACTCACGCCTTTGCTGAAACGCTCGGGCGAATGATGCCCAACGGTATATCCTTGCCGCGGAGGTGGCTCGTTTTGCCCATTAAGAATTCGTCCACATTCCGGGCCGCTTCGCGACCCTCGGCGATGGCCCACACCACCAACGATTGGCCCCGGCGGCAGTCGCCGGCGGCGAACACCCCTTCCACCGACGTAGCAAACTTCGGGTTGCTCTTGATCGCCCCGTTCTCGGTCATTGCCAATCCGAGCTTGCCGGGCAACCCGGCTTCGGGGCCGGAGAAACCGATGGCGAGCAGCACCAGATCGCAAGGGAACGCGAGATCGGAACCGGTGAGTTCCTCGAACTGGCGATCCCCGGCTTCGTCGAAGTATTGCTGCACGCGCACGGCGTGGAGTTCGATGAGGTTGCCATTCTCATCCCCGGCGAATTGGCACGTCTTGATCTGCCAATCGCGCATGCCGCCCTCTTCGTGTGCAGGCGTGATGCGGAGAATCTTCGGCCAGAGCGGCCAAGGCGTATCGGGGTTGGTGTTCTCGGGCGGACACGGGTTGTAATCGAGTTGCAGTACGCTCTTCGCCCCTTGGCGATGGCAGGTTCCCAGGCAGTCTGCGGCGGTATCGCCACCGCCGATGATGATTACGTTCTTGCCGGTGGCAGTCACGGCATCGTCGGGTACGATATCGCCGAGTGTGCGGCGGTTCTGGGCCGTGAGGAACGGCATCGCTTGCATCACGCCCTTCATTTCCTTGCCGGGAATATCGAGGCGGCGCGGCTTCGTGGCGCCCACAGTGAGTAGCAAGGCATCGTGTTTCTTGCGGAGTGCGTTCGGATCGATGGCACCGCCGATATCCGCGTTGACTTCAAACTTCACACCTTCCGCTTCGAGTTGGGCGATGCGGCGTTCGACGTAAAGCTTGGCCATTTTGAAATCGGGGATGCCGTAGATCAGCAGGCCACCGGGGCGGTCGTCCCGTTCGTACACCGTTACGGCGTGGCCGGCGCGGCAGAGTTGCTGCGCCGCGGCCAAACCTGCGGGGCCGCTGCCGACGATGCCGACCGATTTCCCGGTGCTGTGCTTCGGCGGTTCCGGGTGAATCCAATCTTCTTCCCAACCCCGATCGACGATCGCTTGTTCGATCGATTTGATCGTGACGGGGCTCCCGTTGAGGGCGAGTACGCACGAGGTTTCGCACGGGGCCGGGCAAGTCTTGCCGGTGAACTCGGGGAAGTTGTTGGTATCGTGCAGGGCCACGAGCGCTTCGCGCCAGCGGTTGCGGTGCACGAGATCGTTCCAATCCGGGATGCGGTTGCCGAGGGGGCAGCCGGTATGGCAGAAGGGGATGCCGCAATCCATGCAGCGCGTCGCTTGGGCGCGGGTGCTTTCGGTGGGCATCGGCTGGTACAGTTCGCCGTAATCGCGGATGCGTTCGTGTACCGGCCGCGGGGTCGGCTTTTGCGGTTCGACGTTGAGGAAACCTCGGGGGTCGGCCATCTTAAATAGTGTTCAGTGTTCCGTGTTCAGTGTTCTGTGAAGAACTGCTGAACGCGGTAGCCGACCACTCCTCCAATTACATTTGTGTGAAACCGTTTGTATTTCCGCCGATTGAGAAAGAAATCTATCGACTCGACCAACAACTGATGTCCAAGGACTTAAAACTAGATTCAAACAACACAATTCGGAAATAGAGTCGTTGGTACACAGTTGTCCGTTCACAATTGAGACCCAGCGATTACCTTGCATGCGATTCGATCAGGCATTCACTAGCTCCCACTGTCGTTGCACAGCGCGGCTTTGTTCGATCACTTTGCGGTAATCTTTGGGGTACACTTTCACGAACTTGCCGAGGGCGGTGGCGAAATCGTTCACAATTTCCGCGCCGACGCTGGAGCCGGTGTAAAGCACGTGCCGGTTGATGAGGTTGCTGAGCATGCCGACGTCCTTGTACTCCTTCACGGGTACGAGATCGACCATTTCGAGGTTGCACTGTTCGTGGAAGGTGCCATCGGGATCGTACACGTAGGCGAGGCCGCCGCTCATCCCGGCGGCGAAGTTGCGGCCGGTGGAACCGAGTACGACCACGATGCCCCCGGTCATGTATTCGCAAGCGTGGTCGCCCACGCCTTCGACGACGGTCTTGGCGCCGCTGTTGCGCACGGCGAATCGTTCCCCGGCCCGCCCGCGGAAGAAGGCTTCCCCGGCGGTGGCACCGTACAGCGCGACGTTGCCGATGATGGCGTTCTCTTCCGGAACGTAGCCGACGTCGGCGGGGGGCGCCACGATGATCTTGCCGCCGGAGAGACCCTTGCCGACGTAATCGTTGGCTGCGCCCTTCAAACGCAGGGTGATCCCGCGGGTGACGAACGCGCCGAAGCTTTGCCCGGCGATGCCGGTGAAGCGGAGATCGATGGTATCTTCGCGCAGCCCGGCTTCGCCGAACTTCGCCGTCACGAAGTAGCTCAGCAGCGTGCCCGCGGTGCGGTTCTGGTTGCCGATGGGCAGATCGAGTTGCATCCGACGGGGGTGTTCGAGGGTTTCCTTGGCGGCGCGAACCAGTTCCCAATCGATCTGATCGGCGAGGATATCGGGTTGGCGTTCGACGCACCTAACGGGGGAACCCAAGGGCACGTTCGGCCGTTCGAGCAGTGCGGAAAGATCGAGGTTCTTCGCCTTCCAGTGCCAGGAAATATCGGCGGGCGTGAGCAGATCCGGGTGCCCGACGATTTCATCCAAGGATCGGAAGCCCATCTCGCTGAGCAGGCCGCGCACTTCCTCGGCCACGAAGAACAAATAGTTGACCACGTGTTCCGGCGTGCCGGTGAACTGCGCCCGCAGCACGGGATCCTGCGTGGCGATTCCCACGGGGCAGGTATTCAAGTGGCACTTGCGCATCATCACGCAACCGAGGGCGATGAGCGGAGCCGTGGCGAAGCCGTACTCTTCCGCACCGAGGCACGCGGCGATCACCACGTCCCGCCCGGTTTTCATTTGGCCGTCGGTTTGAAGGCGAACCCGGCCGCGGAGGCCGTTGCGCACGAGGACCTGTTGGGCCTCTGCGAGGCCGAGTTCCCACGGTACCCCGGCGTGCAGTATGCTAGAGAGCGGGCTTGCTCCGGTGCCGCCCGAATCGCCGCTGATGAGGATGCGATCCGCGTAGCCTTTCGCCACGCCCGTGGCGATGGTGCCCACCCCGGCGGCGGCCACGAGCTTCACGGAGATCTCGGCGTGCGGGTTCGAGTTCTTCAAATCGAAGATCAACTGGGCCAAGTCTTCGATGCTGTAGATGTCGTGGTGCGGCGGCGGCGAAATCAGCCCGACGCCGGGGGTGCTGTAGCGCGTCTTGGCGATAGCGCTATCCACCTTGTGGCCGGGGAGTTGGCCCCCTTCGCCGGGCTTCGCCCCTTGGGCCATCTTGATCTGGATTTCCACGGCGTTGGCGAGGTAGTTGGCGGTCACGCCGAAGCGGCCGCTGGCCACCTGCTTGATCGCGCTGCCGCGGCGGTCGCCGCCGGGGTCGGGTTTGAAGCGGATCGGGTCTTCGCCCCCTTCGCCGGTGTTGCTGCGGCCGCCGATGCGGTTGAGCGCGATGGCCATGGTTTCGTGGGCTTCCTTCGAGATACTGCCGAAGCTCATGGCCCCGGTGAAGAAGCGCTTCACGATCTCTTTGGCCGGTTCCACCAGTTCGAGCGGGATCGCTTTGCGGGTGCGCTTGATGTTCAACAGCCCGCGGAGGGTGCAGAGCTTGCGGGTTTCATCGTTCGCGGCTTGGGAGAAGTTGTCGTACTCCTCGCGGCTCTGGCTGCGCACGGCGTGTTGCAGCGATTGCACCGTTTCCGGGTTCCACATGTGGTGTTCGCCGCGGCGCCGCCACATGATCTCCCCGCCGGCATCGAGATCGTGCGCCTCGGCATCCGGATCGCCGGGATAACCGACTTCGTGCCGGGCGAGCGATTCGCGGGCGATCTCGTTCAAACCGATGCCGGAAATGCGGCTCGGCGTATCGGTGAAATAGCGTTCGATCACCTCGGCGTTCAAACCGATGGCCTCGAAGACTTGGGCGCCGCGGTAGCTCATCAGCGTGCTGATGCCCATCTTGCTGAACACCTTCAGCAAGCCCGAATCGATGGACTTCGTGTAGTTCTTGATCGCCTTGGGAAGATCGAGCGGGCCGCCGTTGGCATCGACGAGCATCCCCTCCTCGGCGAGCGAACGGTACGTTTCAAACACGAGGTACGGGTTGACCGCGGCGGCGCCGTAGCCCACGAGCAAGGCGAAGTGATGCACTTCGCGGGCTTCGCCGGTTTCGATCACGAGGCCGCAGCGCATTCGTACGCTGGCGCGAATGAGGTAGTGGTGAACCGCCGCGGTGGCCAAGAGCGAAGGGATCGCCAGCCGGCTTTCATCGACGCCGCGATCCGAAAGGATGAGGATGCTGGTGCCGGCCTTCACGGATTCCACCGCCGCGGCGCAGAGCGCATCGAGGGCCGCGGCCAGCCCGGCTTCGCCGGAGGCTTTCGGAAAGAGCGTACCGAGGGTGGTCGATTTCAATCCGGGGCGATCCAGGATGCGGAGCTTGGCGAGTTCTTCATCGGTCAGCCCCGGCCCCTTCAATCGCAGCAGGCGGGCGTGTTCGGGGGTTTCGCCGAGCAGGTTGGTTTCGGCCCCGAGCAGCGATTCGGTGTTCATCACCACCTTCTCGCGGATCGGATCGATCGGCGGGTTGGTCACTTGTGCGAACAATTGTTTGAAGTAGTTGAACAGCAATTGCGCGCGGTCGCTGAGCACTGCGAGCGGCGTATCCACGCCCATGCTGGAGACCGGTTCTTGGCCGTCATGGGCCATCGGCAACAGCACGCGGGCCACATCCTCTTGGGTGTACCCGAACGAGTGTTGCCGCGAACGCAATGGGCTGGGATCGTACGCGACCACCGGGGCTTCCGGCAGGCTATCGATGTGAACGAGGTTCGCTTCCACCCATTGGGCGTAGGGTTTCGCGCGGGCCACTTCGAGCTTGATTTCTTCGTCGAACTTCACTTGGCCGCTGACGGTATCGACGAGGAAGAGCTTCCCCGGTTGCAACCGACCGGCGGCCGTGATCGAACCGGGTGCGACCGGGAGCACGCCGACTTCGCTGGAGACGATCACCCGTTCGTCGGTGATGATGTAGCGGCCGGGGCGGAGGCCGTTGCGATCCAGCATCGCGCCGATTTGGGTACCGTCGGTGAAAGCGAGGCCGGCGGGGCCATCCCACGGTTCGGTGAGGCAGCGGTGGTATTTGAAAAAGCCGCGGATCGCGGGATCGAGGTGCTTCAGTTCTTCGTAGGCTTCGGGCACCAGCATCATCATGGCGTGCGGCAGGCTGCGGCCCGATTGCAGCAGCAATTCCACGGCCCGATCCAACACGGCGGAATCGCTCAGACCTGCGAAATCGAAGGGTAACACTTTCGCAACGTCGTCGCCGAGGGCACCGCCGGAGAGCATCGGCTGGCGGGCCTTCAACCAGTGGACGTTCCCGTTGAGCGTGTTGATTTCCCCGTTGTGCGCGAGGATGTGGAACGGCTGGGCCAACGCCCATTGCGGGGAGGTGTTCGTGCTGTACCGGCTGTGAACGATGGCGAGCGCCGAAACCATCCCCGAATGCTGGAGGTCGAGGAAGTAGGCTTCGAGTTGATCCGGCTTCAACATGCCCTTGTAAATGATGGTGCGGGCGCTGCAACTCACGATGGCGAAGCCATCGATACTGGCGATGGACCAATGTTCCGCCCGACGGCGGATCACGTAAAGCTTGCGCTCGAACGCGGCGGAATCGAGATTCGCCCCTTTGCCGATGATCAGTTGTTCCATCGCCGGTTCGGTCGATCGCGCCAACCACCCGATGGCGGTCGAAAGCACGGGAACCGGGCGCCAGCCGAGTACGATCTGGCCTTCCTCGGCCACGAGGCCTTCCAGGGCCTTGCGGTACTCGGCCCGCAAGTTCGCCTTGATGGGGAGGAAGCAGAACGCGACGCCGTACTCTCCCGGTGGCGGCAGCGTGATATTGGTTTTCCCCGCGATTTCGCGGAAGAACGGGTCGGGCATCTGCAGGAGGATGCCGGCCCCGTCGCCGGTGTCTTGATCGCAACCGCAGGCTCCGCGGTGCTGCAGGTTGCGCAGCAATTGGAGCGCATCGGACACGGTCGCGTGCGATTTGCGGTTCTTGCGGTTGGCGATGAAGCCGACGCCGCAGGCATCGCGTTCGAAAGCGGGGTCGTAAAGGCCATCCCGAACCGGGGGGAGCGGGACGAAAGTGTTTGGCTCAATCGGCATAGTGGTTTTGGGCGGTGCGAACTGGGAACTCAGAGGAATCGGACGGTGCCCGGAACGGAAAGGTTCGCGACGGCCGCCGGGCCATGCCTAACGGTTAGGCAACAATATCCGTTCGGAGAAAGCGAACGGGGAGGAGGGATACTTTGCGTTTACATTGCCGGAACCCTTTTAATAGTGCTACAAACAATCACCGTCTCCCCTTGGGGAGAGGGTCAGTTACCCTTATCCCGTGTTCTTCAAGCCGGAGGCCACGCCGTTGATGCTTTCCAGCACGGCCGTCACGAGTTCTTCCCGGGGGGCGTCGCCGGTTCGCAACCTCCGCAACAAGGCCAATTGTATGAAACTGAGCGGGTCGACGTACGGGTTTCTCCGCTCGATCGACGTCCGGAGTACGGGGGAGCGTTCCAATAATTCCGATTGTGCCGTGATCTGGCAGACCGTTTCGGAGGATGCCCGGTATTCCGCGGCGATCCGGTCGTAAATTCGGTTCCCCAACTCGGGATCTTCCACGAGGTCGGCATACAAACGGGCGATCACGAGATCGGCCTTGGCCAAGATCATCTGGGCGTTGTCGATGAGGGTGCGCCAGAACGGCCAGCGCAAGTACATATCGCGGAGCATCGCCAAGCCGGTGGGCCGGGTGCGCAGGAGTTGCTTGACGGCGCTGCCGAGGCCGTACCAACCGGGGAGCGTGTGCCGGCTTTGCATCCAACTGAACACCCACGGGATGGCCCGGAGTTGTTCGATGCTGCGGGCTTTGCTCCGCCGGGCGGGGCGCGAACCGATCTTCAATTCCGCGATTTCGCCGATGCAAGTGGCTTGCTCGAAGTAAGTGAGGAACTCGGGGTTATCGTAGACGAGGGCGCGGTAGTGGAGGCGGGCCGATTCGGCGAGTTCGTCGAGGATGTCGAACCATTCCGGTTCCGGGGCGGTGGCTTCATCGGGGAAACTGGTGCGCAGCACGGCGTCGAGCACTTGTTCGAGGTGGCGTTCCGCAATCGCCGGGTGGCCGTAGCGATCCGCGATCATCTCCCCCTGTTCGGTGATGCGCAGCCGCCCATCGACCGTCCCCCTCGGTTGGGCGAGAATGGCAAGATTGGCCGGGCCGCCGCCGCGACCGATCGCCCCGCCGCGACCGTGTATTAATTGGTGGGCGATGCCGTAATTTTTGCCGTTTTGGTAAACTTCCACTGGGGGGCGGTAGAGCGCCCACGCCGATTGCAGGAAGCCGCTTTCCTTGTTGCTATCCGAGTAACCGATCATCACTTCTTGGAGGTGGCCGCGGAGTTCGAGTTGCTTGCGGTAGATCGGAAGTTCAAACAACTTCGCCATGATCGCGCCGGAGGTGCGGAGCGGTTCCAACGCCTCGAACAGCGGAACGATGTCGATGCGGCTGATGCCTTCCAACGGCTGGAACAAGCGGGCTTCCCGCGCGAAGAGCAGCACTTCGAGCAGGTGCGCCGGATCGGTGGTGGAACTGATGATGTAGGTGCCCATCGCCTCCGGGCAGCGTTGTTCCAGCACGGCGGCCATGGTACGGAAGGTGCGGATCACCTCGGCGGCATCCTCACTGAACGGCAGGTGGACGGGGATCAGCGGACGCTTCGATTCGAGTTCTTTCGCCAGAACGTCGAATCGTTGATCGGGCGTGAGTTCCGCGTAGTTCGGGCAAACCCCGGCGGCGCGGAGCACTTCGTCGGTCGCCTGTTCGTGCCTGGCGCTGTGTTGGCGCAGATCGAGCTTCAACAAGTGAATCCCGAACACTTCCACCGTGCGGATGAAATCGCGGAGCGAACCGTTCGCCGTTGAAATTGCCCCGGCGCGTTCGAGGTCGCTGGCGATCAAGTTGAGATCGTCGAGCAGCGCTCGGCGGTCGAGGTACACCCCCGGCGGGTTCGCCCGTTCTTCCTCGCCCCAATCGACTTCGCGTGTGCGAACGAATTCCAACGTCCGCCGGAGCTTCGCGGCGATCATTCGGCACTTCACCCGATACGGCTCTTGCCCTTTGCCCAGCGGGAGTTCGGGGAAGATCGCCGCGTCCGCTTCGAGGGACGCCCGCAATATCGGCCCGGCTTCGACGAACGGCGTGGAATGGCTGAGCTTGGCCCCGAACGCTTCGATCCGCGCGAGGTAATTCTTGAGGATCGTTTCTTGATGCAACCGGATCGTTTGGGCGGTGACGCTGTGCGTGACGTTCGGGTGGCCGTCGCGATCCCCGCCGATCCACGAGCCGAAGTGGAGGAAGGGGGGAATCTTGAAAGCGGGGGGACATTGTCCCCCTGCTTTCTCCGTCGCCGGATACACCTCCGCCATCGCCGATTCGAGCTTACGGTACACCTGCGGCACGATGTCCAGCAATCGCGTTTCCACCAAGCCGAGCACCTGCTTCACTTCGTCCAGCACCGAGGGTCGAACCGAGCGTACGGTATCGGTGAGCCACAGGGTTTCGACCTGTTCCGCCAAGGCAGTGAGGGCCGCATCCCGTTCCGAAGGCGTGGGCTGGGAATACTCCATGCGATCCAACCCTTGTGCGATCGACGCCAACTTTTCCAAGGTCGTTCGCCGCCGGGCTTCGCTCGGGTGGGCCGTGAACACCGGCACCACCAAGGCGCGTGCGAGGTGATCGACCAGCTCCGCGTGGGAGATTCCCCGGCCCGCTAGATACCGCAGTGCCGCCTCGGCGCTTTCGAGTTGCGGTCGGCCCGCGCGGTTCCGCAACGCTCGCACCCGCGCTTGTTGTTCCGCCAAGTTGATGAGATCGAAGAAGACGCTGAACGCGCGGTTCAAGCCCCGTAGCGCCGGGAGATCGAGCCGATCCAAGGCGTCGCGCAGATTGCGGGCCGCATCGACAGAGGGGTGCAGGCGAAGTTCCTTCGCATTGGCGCGAACGTCTTCCTCCAACAGGAACGCTTCTTCCCCGGCGAGTTGGCGTATGGCCTGACCGAGCAGGTTGCCCAACAGGCGAATATCGGTCCCGAGGGCTTTCTGGGCATCGTCCGGCGACATGAATCGATCCTGGGTTATACTGCCATTTAGCCCCCGGTGAAAGGGTCGGCGAAGCCGAGCCGCACCGGGTGGGAAACAGTGATTTCACAACGACCCCCGGTGTGATTCACCTGCGGTGATCCTGTTCACCGGGGGCTAAATCGATCATCACACGAACATCGCCGTTGGGATCGAACGAATACCGATCCCGCACCGCCAAGGGGATAGGCAACAATACAAACCGGCCGTGCCAACGGCTCACAACAACTTCGGTGCGGCCTGCACGGTGTTGTGCGCCAAACGCAGGCAATACACGGCATCGAACGGGTTGGCCTTCACGCTCCGGACGAAATACCTCGGGGCGAAGTATTTGAGGTTCGATTTCATCCCGGCGGCGGCGAACGATTCTGCCCGGCCCGAGCGATTTCACCATGAGATCTTCGCGGCTGACCAAGAGGAACCTTATAGGATCGAACGCCCAAAGATTACGCATGCAATTGCGGCGCCAATTCCACGGGCGGTCGATTCTGCAATCTGCTGTGAAGCTGGGTTTCTAATGGGAAGCCTGCGAATGCGCGATTCCATTGCATTCGATGACGAAACGTTGTGCGGTGAAAGAGCACGATCACATCGTGCGGCCGCCATCGACCACGAGAACTTGCCCCGTGGTAAGGGTCGTGCCTGTGGCGAGGTAAATCACGGCATCGGCGATGTCTTCGGGCAGTGCGGCCCGTTGCATCGGTGCCTGATCCAAAAACTTCGCGATGTGGGCTTCCCGACCGGCGAGCCAGCGTGTGAGGATCGGCCCCGGCGCCACCGCGTTCACCCGCACCTCCGGCCCGAACGCCTTGGCCAGCGATTGCGTGAGCGTGTTCATCGCCCCTTTGCTGGCGCAGTACGGAATCGAACTGCCCATCCCGGTCAGCCCGGCTACACTGGAGACGCTCACGATATTCCCGCGGCGCTCCTTCAACAGCGGCATCGCCGCGCGGCAACAGTAGAACGCCCCTTTGAGGTTCACTTGGAAGATGTCGTCCCAGATTTCGTCGGTGATCGCTTCGAGATCGGTGTGGGCCACGAAGTGCGTGGTTCCGGCATTGTTGACGAGCACATCCAAACCGCCGAACGCGCGTTGAACCTTCGCCACCATCTCCCGCACTTGGGCATCGTCGCCGACGGTGGCTTTGCAGAGTAAGGCGGGCACACCGTGGCTTTCCACGAGCTTCACCGTTTCGCGGGCCTCCGCTTCGGATTTGGAATAGTTCACGGCGACAGCGAAGCCGAGTTGGGCAAAGCGTTCGGCGCAGGCCCGGCCGACGCCGGTGGCCGAACCCGTGACGAGGGCAACTTTCATGAACGGCCTCACGCGGGGGATGTTGCGATGAAGACATCATAGAAGTCCGCCTGCCCATCGGTGCCCGCGAGGGCCCCCGATCGCCGGGGAGTAAATGAAAAATGCCGGGCGAACTCGCGCCCGGCCCTTCACCCCGTTGCGTTGGAACGTATATCACAGAGTAACGCTCAATTCGATTTTTCACCGAGCGGCACTAACTCCAGGGGTTACGGAAGACATGACCGACATGAAAAAAGCCAAGGCCTGCGCTGTACGGCTCTCGGGCCTCGCCGAGCCGACGCGTCTCCGCATCGTCGATTGCCTGCTGAGCGGCCCGAAAAATGTTTCGGAAATCGCCAAGGCGTTGAAAATCGAGATCGTGAATGCTTCGCACCACCTCGGCGTGATGCGCGAAGCCAAACTCGTACAAGATGAAAAGCAAGGCCGCTTCGTGATCTACTCGCTCACCGCCGATTTCACTTCGAAAAAGGACGGCGGCTCGACCATCGATTTCGGCTGGTGCAAAGTTGATATCGCCGGGGGAAAATGATTTTGCAGCGTGGGCGATGAACCCTCAACGGTTCATCGCCGCCAAAATTTCCACCGCCAGACGATCCAAGGTGGAAGCATCGGGCGAAAGCCGTTCCAACGTGACCACTTCTTGAATGTGGGCCTGCACCACCCGCTGCAACTCGGCGATCGGAATCTGGCTGAGATCGTACATCCCGGCGGCGGCGCACGTCGATACGATCCGTTCCGTCACCCGCTGCTTCACTTTCCCGAACGGATCGCTTTCCACCGAACGCGGGGGCGGATTCCCGATGCGGCTCGTAATTCCCTGGCCTTCTTGAGCCGCGATCTGGCGAATCGTACTCGCGGAAACCGAGACCGAACCCATGCCCGGCCTCGGTGTATTCGCAGAAATACCGCTCGAGCGCGGCGAAGGCATAGGCCGATTCTCGGAGATGATCACGGTCGACCCGGAAGGCTTCGGGACTTCGACGCGGGTGAACACCACCAGCGGCGGCTGTTCGAGGATGCTCGGCGGCAAAATCGCCAAGGCGCGGAAGCCGTTCGGCAGTTTCACATCCAAACCGCTGGATGTCGGAGCCGCGTACGCTTCGCCGATCTCGCCGAGCCGATTCAAATAGTTGCGGTACTGTTGGGCATCGCGGAAGCGCGTGCTCGTGGGCAACCAGTTCTCCCCTTTTTTCGAGATCACTTGGTTGTACGCCAATACCATGATTTCTTTGCTGGTGTCGTCGCGGAACAATTCTTCGAGCGGGCTGAAACCGTAGGATTCCGCGAGAATCTCTTCGACCAGCTTTTCCCGATCCGGCTTGGGCAGCGAAGGTTGTTCGTACTCGTAATACTGATCGACGATCCGGCGGGCTTCTTGCCGGAGAATGGAAAGCGGCTTGTGCCGGGTTTTGGCGAGATCGATCCGTTCGGCCAAACGCTGGTGGGCGCGCTTTTGCATTTCCACGGGGGAAAGCCCCAACCGCCCCGATTGTTGGGTCGCGGACCAAATCGTGTTGCCGCTGATCGAAGTGTTGGGAGGAGGCATGGTCGCGCTCGGCTCGGAGGTAACCGTTACTGGGGAAACCGTAGTGCGCAATTTCGTTCCCGGCGGGAACTGAGCAATGTTTGCCGCAATCGGTATGAGTGCGTGTGCGAACGGTAGGTCTTCTTTTGCCCTCTCCCCTTGAGGAAGAGGGTGGTTCACGCAGCGAACCGGGAGAGGGGTTTCTTCCAATCGACTTCCCCCTCCCGCCGAATTCGCTCCACGAATTCCGGCGACCTCCCCCACGAGGCGGGAGGTGAAGAGTGTGGCTGTGATCGGTGTATCCTCGTTTACCAACCAAGCCCACATCCCCCTTGTGGGGGAGGTCGGCCGAACGAAGTTCGGACGGGAGGGGGTATTGCCAGAAAAAATTGGCGCACCACTCGCTTGCCGCGAACTACGCTTACACCCCGTCGATTTCTACAATTCCCATATACTCCTTTGCCCACGGATTCCCGATCATGGCCGACGCACGCGAAACGCAACTCCTCGTGATCGGGGCCGGCCCTGGCGGTTACCCCGCTGCCCTACACGCTGCGGACCACGGTATGAAGGTGCTGCTCGTCGATGAAGGGGCCAAACTCGGCGGCGTCTGCCTGAACCGCGGGTGCATTCCTAGTAAGGCCCTACTGCATGCCGCGAAGATCGTGCGCGAAGCCCACGAAGCCGCCGAGATCGGCCTGACCTTCGGCGAACCCAAGCTCGACCTCGAAAAGCTCCGCACCTTCGTTCAAACCAAAGTGGTGGGCAAACTCACCGGTGGCATCGCCATGCTCTGCAAGGGCCGCGGCGTCGAAACCCTCACCGGCCACGCCACGTTTACCGGCCCGAACACCGTCACCGTCGGCGAGACCACCGTAAAGTTCGAGAAGTGCATCATCGCCACCGGCGGCGTGCCCGCCGTGCCCAAGATGTTCCAGATCAATGACGACCGCGTGATGGACAGCACCGCCGCGCTGCTGCTACCCGATGTTCCCAAAACGATGCTCGTGATCGGTGGCGGCTACATCGGCCTAGAAATTGGCAGTATCTACGCCGCGCTCGGCACCAAGGTTACGGTCGTAGAGTTCCTCGATTGCCTGCTTTCCATGGCGGACAAGGACTTGGTGAAGCCACTGGAAACCAAGCTCCGCAAGGAATTCGAGAATATCTACTTGAGCACGAAGGTGACGGGCGTAAAGGCGACCCCCGCCGGGATCGTGGCTTCCCTCGAAGGCAAGGACGTTCCCGCCGAACTGACCTTCGACCGCGTTCTCGTCTCGGTCGGCCGCCGTCCCAACTCGGCGGATCTTGGCCTCGACAAGGTGGGGTTGGAAGTGGACGCGAAGGGCTTCCTCACCGTCGATGCCCAACGCCGTACGCGGGTACCGCACATCTCTGCGATCGGCGACATTGCCGGGGAACCGGGCCTGGCTCACAAAGCCACGGCGGAAGCTCGTGTGGCCGTCGAAGCGATCATCGGCGAACCGGCGGAGTGGAATCCGCGGGCGATCCCGGCCGTGATCTTCACCGATCCGGAAATCGCTTGGGCCGGGTTGAGCGAGAAGGATGCCGCGGCGCAGAACGTTCCGCACGATGTGCTGAAATTCCCGTGGGCGGCGAGCGGCCGGGCCGTGGCGTTGAACATCACCAACGGCCTCACGAAGATGCTCGTGGATCCGGAAACGAAGCGGGTGTTGGGTGTGGGTATCGTGGGCAGTGGCGCCGGCGAGATGATCGCGGAGAGCGTGCTGGCCATCGAGATGGGCGCCGTTGCCCGGGACGTGCTGGAAAGCATCCACCCGCACCCGACGCTTTCCGAGACGGTGATGGAAAGCGCAGAGTTGGCCTACGGTGCCGCCACGCACGTGGCGAAGCCAAAACGCTTGGCGAAGTGACGTTGACAACGGGGGGACGATATCCCACCCCGCTGTTGTCGCCGCGCTTCGCGGCGGGTGGGGTATTGTTTTCCCGACCGTCAGTAATCCCATCATTCCAATTCGTATTGAAGGCGGATCGCTTCCAGCCGGAATGCCGGGGAAATCGCCTTCGAGGTGAGCCAACCCCGGCAACCCTGCTGGAAGTTGGCCCGCCGATGGAACGTGTTGAACGAAGGGAGTTTAGTGGTGGGAACCGAACTTCTTCTGGATCCGATGCGGCTTTCTTCGCGGGTCAAGACGACGACGGCGCTATGGACTTCGTTGCCGGCCCGGCCGACGTTCGCTGTTGAACCGGCGATACCCGGTTGGAAGCTCCCCCTTTCGGACGCGTTCAAGTAGTATCATTTCCCCATGTTCACCAAGCGCATCATTCCCTGCCTCGACATCAAAGATGGCCGCGTTGTCAAGGGCGTGAACTTCCTCGGGCTGCGCGATGCGGGCGATCCGGTCGTTGTCGCCCGTTCGTACGAAGCTCAAGGGGCGGATGAACTCGTCTTCCTCGATATTTCTGCGAGCCACGAAGGCCGGGCGATCATGTTGGACGTGGTGCGCCGCGTCGCGGAAGAAATCTTCATGCCCTTCACCGTGGGTGGCGGCATCCGCACCCTCGAAGACGCCACGCGCTTGATCCAGGCTGGGGCCGAGAAGGTGAGCCTCAATACGTCCGCCGTGCTAACGCCCGAACTCATCACGGAAGTCTCGCGCAAGTTCGGCCGCTGTGCGACCGTGGTGAACATCGATCCGAAGCGGGTATGGGGTATGGGGGATGGGGTATCTTTTCCGGGGTCTGGGGTATGGGATATGGGGTGTGTAAACCCCACTGCGACACATCGCGATCAGTCGGCGGATGGAATGCCATGGAAGCCGTGTCCTACACCCCAAACCACATACCCCAACAACACACCCGACACCC
>JBBQWA010000039.1:0-19060 GCA_038211045.1 Gemmatales bacterium | reverse complement strand
CGCCACGATGATGGCCGCCGGCTTCGCCGGGGCGAGGGTGCACACCACCAGCCATTCCGCCTCGGGCATGTGGCGGCTCAGCCGGCACATCCGCGATCACGGCAGCGTGCCGAACATGCAAGCGGGCTTCGCTCCGTGGCTGTGGTTCCCGTCCGGGTGGTTCCAGATTCGGGAGTATTTGCGCTGCCGTTGGCATTTAGATGGGGAGGAGTTGATTGCGTTTGCGAGGAAGTCTTCGTAGTTTGGGTCGAGCCGAACTACGATGGGCATGATGCGTGCGATATCGATGGATTTGCAAACACCGCGAGACGCGATATTCTGGCTCGACCCAACCTACAAAATGCAAACGATTCGTTGACTTTACTTCTTCTGCTTCAGCTTTAAATATTCCGCTTCGATTTGCTTTTCGAGTTCCGGATTGTTCTTCAGAGCGTCCACGTGATTCAGCAGCCGGTTTTGGTAGTGGATTCTGATTTTGTTCCAAGCCTCGATTGCAGCGGGATCGGGCTTCGGTTTCGCAGCTTCCACATTCAGGAAACCCGTAATGCGATCGATCATATCGCGGGATTGGGCACAATCCAAAACGATCAATTCGTTTCTCGCTTGTTGCAGTTTTTTGAGTGTTTCGGCATCGGTGGAGTAACGAAAACGACGGCCCCACATCGGGATCGCTTGCACTCGCGAGTTGTACACCGGGTGCGTATCGGCCTTCACCCAAGTTTCCTTGATCGTTGGCAGCGCGAACAGGATGCAGGCGGCGAACATGGGGAACCCTCCAGTGGATGTGCCGTAATCGTACCATGGATCGCTCCGCCTCGCGTTGCGGCTTAACAAATCGGTTCACAGCTCTTCAAATTTCGCGGTGAAGTGCCGCAGCACTTCCGGGGCTTCCACGATTCGCAAGCCGCGAATCTTCTTGCGTTCCGCGAACACTTCCCCGATGGCTTCGATCACGTAATCGATGTGGCTCTGTGTGTACACCCGGCGAGGGATCGCCAGCCGCACGAGTTGCATTGCCGGGTGGATCGCTTGGCCATTTTCGGTACGGCCGAACATCACGCTGCCGATCTCCACGGCGCGGATGCCCGCGTGCCGGTAAATCGCACACAACAACGCCTGCCCCGGGAATTCGTCCGGCGTGAGGTGCTCACAGAAGTGACCGGCGTCGATGTAGATGGCGTGGCCGCCGGGGGGTTGCACGATCTGCACGCCAGCGTTTTCCAAGCCATCGCCGAGGTACGCAGTACTGCGTAAGCGGTATTCCAAGTAGTTCTCGTCCAACACTTCGCGGAAGCCTTGAGCCATCGCTTCGAGGTCGCGCCCGGCAAGACCGCCGTAGGTCACGAAGCCTTCCGTGAGAATGAGCAGGTTGTTCGCTTTGGCCGCGAGGGCCGAATCCCGCATGAGTAACACGCCGCCGATGTTTACGAGGCCGTCCTTCTTCGCACTGATGGTCGCCCCGTCGGCGAGGTCGAACATTTCCTTCACGATGCTTTCGCAACCGCGGCCGGCGTAACCCGGTTCGCGCATCTGAATGAACTTGGCATTCTCCGCGAAGCGGCAGGCATCGAGGAACAGCGGGAGGTTATGGCGATCGCAAATCGCTCGGATTTCTTTCAAGTTCGCCAAGCTCACGGGTTGGCCACCGCCACTGTTATTCGTGATCGTCACCATCACTAAAGGAATGTGTACGGCACCGACTTCCGCGATCAGCTTTTCCAGCTTGAGCGGATCGAGGTTCCCTTTGAACGGGTGCTTCGATTGCGGTTGCTTGCCTTCGTCGATCACGAGATCGACCGCTTTGGCCCCAGAATGTTCGACGTTGGCCCGCGTGGTATCGAAGTGGTTATTGTTGGGCACCACCTTGCCAGAGCCGCCGATTAGCTCGAAGAGAATGCGTTCGCTGGCCCGGCCTTGATGCGTCGGCAGCACATGCGGCATGCCGGTCATCGTTTTCATCACCGCTTCGAAGTGGAACCAACTCTTGGCCCCGGCATAGGATTCGTCGCCGCGGAGCATGCCCGCCCATTGTTCGCTGCTCATGGCGGAAGTGCCGGAGTCGGTGAGCAGGTCGATCAGTACGTCGTCGGCACGAATGAGGAAGGGGTTGAAGTGGGCTGCGTGGAGAATTTGCTCGCGCTCGGCCGCGGTTGTCAGCCGAATCGGCTCGACCATTTTGATACGGAACGGTTCGATGATGGTACGCATTGGATGGAACTTGTAAGAGTAATCGCAGAGGCGCGGAGTCGCGGAGAAGATAAGAAGTTCATCCTCAGTTTCCCAAGCTCCACCAACTTCTTCAATAATGAATTGGATTTCTCCGTGCTTCCGTGTCTCCGTGGTTCGAATTATGACTCAATTGAAACCGACTACCCCCGATGAAACGTCCCGCCTTCAAGAAATCGCGGCGGGAACCGCCGTGTTCTATCCCCACGAAATTGAAACGCTCGGGGCCGTGCTCGAAGATTATCATTCGACGGGGGCCGAGTACGGCCACGTGGCCCGTACGCTTTGGATGGATGGCACCGCCATCGGCTTCCTGTACGCCGCCCCGGTGGAAATGACCGACCGCACGTGGGAACTCTGGTGGATCGCCGTAGCAAAGGAACGCCAAGGGGAAGGATGGGGCGGATATCTGCTTCAAGCGGCCGAGGAAGTGGTGCGGCAGCAAGCGGGGCGATTGATGTTGATCGAGACGAGTTCCCTTCCGGCATACTCCGGCACGCGCGGCTTCTACGAAAAATATGGCTACCGTTGGGTGGCGCAATTGCCGGACTATTACCGCGAAGGCGACGATAAGGTGGTGTTCAGCAAGAAGTTCACGCCGAACGTTTGCTAACGACCCGAGACGATTTCGTCGCCCTTTCTCAATGTGGCGATTGAACGGGAAAGAATTCCTTCCAAACGGGAAATTGCTGCCCCGGCATCCGAAAACTCTTGAGGCTCTGCAGTAAATTGAACTCTACGCAAGAATCGAAATCGGCCGAGAAAGTTGATAACCCCCCTTTACGCAGTTGTCCGGATTTCGACCGGCTTGTTAAAACTCGGGAATTCGTGTAGAATTGCCGATTGCTGGCGATACGCCGTGCCTGTTAAAGTGATGAAGTTGTTTGTCTGCAGAGATCGGCTCGGCACGCGGCCCGGTTAATCTCTTCGACAATACTCCGGAGTACGATGATGACCACGAAACAAAGAATCTTCGGAGTGCTGTTGGGGTTGGCTTCGGTCGCCCCGGCGCTCGCTCAAGAAAAGCCCGATCTCACCCTGCGGTATCAAGAACTCACCCAACGGGAACAACTCCAATTCTCGATGAAGGGTTACCCCGATCTTAGCAAGCCGGTCGGCGCCCTGAGTTGGGATTTCCCCCCCACGACCTTCGCCAGGGTCGGGTTCGATCCCGAATTGAAAACATTCTGTATGGATCCCCTCACCCCTGTGACTTCGGGAATGGAATATGGTTTCCGCATCGATACCTTCGGCACTCCCAAAGATTTCGGCCTGGCCGACGATGAAGCGGGCCGCAAGCTCGCCGTGCGCCGGGCTAGGTATGTAAAGGAACTGTTCGGCCGCTATTACGGCGACACCGTTCGCGATCCCGATATCTCGGCGGCCGCATTCCAAACCGCGTTGTGGGAAGTAGTCCAAGAAACCGAATTGCCCGACGGCCCGATGCCGTTCAACCTCTACAACGGCACCTTCAAGGTGAAGGCAGCTCCGACGGATTCGCCGGAATACGTTCAACGCGCCCAACGCTACGTTCAGAGCCTGACGGGCGACGACGCCAGCTTCAACGAAAGCCCTGTGCTCGCCGGGCAAAACCTCGTTCGCCTCACCGGCTTGAGGTCCGGCGCCAACGCCGCGGCTCAATCGCAAATCTCCCTTCGTTCCAGCGGCGGCGGCGGTTCCTTCCCCGGCCAAGCCCAATCGATTGCTTCCACTTCCACGGGCGCGGGCGGCCAACAACTTCCGCTCGGCCTCCTAAACAGCGGGCTCACTGGTTTCAGCGGCTACGGCCAGGGCCAAGGCCAAGGTGGCGGTGCAGGTGGTGGCTTCGGTGGTGGCTTCGGCGGCGGCAACGGCGGCGGGTTGGGTAACGGCGGCGGAACTACGGTGAACACCGGTGGCGACAGCGGCAACACCAACCCGATCACCCCCACCGATCCAACCACGCCTGCGAACATCGTCATCAACAACAATCCCGTATTCAACAACAATAATAACAACGAGAATACGAACAACAACAATCCCGTCAACAACAACACGAACAACAACAATCCCGTAAACAACAACAACAACACGAACAACAACAACCAAAGTCAGAATCAGAACCAAAATCAGCAACAACAACAGCAACAAAATCAAAATCAGAACCAAGATCAGAGCCAAAATCAAACGAATGATCCGGGTGATCCCAACGGCGGCAACAACCCGATACCGGCACCGCCGGCCGCAGTTCTCGGCATGGTCGCCCTCGGAATGTTCGGCATCCGCAAACTACGGGGCCGGATGCAGAACAGCTAACGCGGTACGGGTCGCCGCGTGACCTTTACCGTAAAGTTGGACGGGGCAAGCCGGTGTCGTAAGATGCTGGCTTGCCCCTTTTTCATTTGCGGAGGCTGGCCATGGCCAAAACGAACTGCCCCATCACACGCCAAGAGTTCCGCGACGGTGCGAAAGCGGTGAGCATCACCATCGCCGGTATACCCCAATTGGTCAGCCCGAAGGAATTCTCCACCGGCTCCCTCGGTTGGTATCTCAACGGAAAAATTCCCATCGAAATCAACGGCGTGTCGGTGCAAGTTCAAATCGGGTTGAACCTCACCATCGTCGGCAGCAAGGAACTCCCGAAGGATGCTGCGACGCCCGCCGCCGTTGAATAGGCTGCGTATCGCTGTTTCTTTTTGCTACCGACTATCAGGAAAGCAATACCACAGATCTCGAACTTGACAATATTCCGTCATCCCCCCGAAGGCTGGGATCCAGTCTTTTGAATTCAAAGAAAGCACTGGATTCCCGCCTGCGCGGGAATGACGGGGGGTAGTGGTAGGTGATTGAATGGATAGCTTTGCTTTCCTGGCAGTCAACACCCCGACGCGCGAGCGAGGGTTTCCAAAAAGCATTCATCATTCCATTATCTATCCGACGTTCTGGAAGCCCTCGCTCGCGCGTCGGGCTAACAAAACACCTCCCCGAGAACGCCAAGATGATCGAAATTGTTCCCTACCGCGGCTGGACCAACAACCTCCTCCTCGGCAACGGCGAAGTCGAACTCGTCGTCACGCTCGATGTCGGCCCGCGCGTGATCGCCTTCCGCCAACCCGGCGGCTTCAACGTCATGAAGAATTACGATTCCATGATGGGCGGAACCGGCGAAGCGGAATGGCAAATCCGCGGCGGCCACCGTTTCTGGCTCGCCCCGGAAGATCTCACCCGCACCTACTTCCCGGATAACCGCCCGGTGCGGTGGCATTCCGAACACCCGCTGAAAGTGACCTTCACCCCGCCGCCGGAAACCGAATACGGCGTGCAAAAAGAAATGACCTTGGAACTCGCCCCCACCGGGTCGGACGTTCTCGTCACACTCAAAGTCACGAACATCGGCACTGCACCCACCGAGTTGGCCCCGTGGGGGCCGACCGTAATGGCCCCCGGCGGCGTGGAAATCATTCCCCTCCCCGCCAAGTTCGATCACCCCGGCCACCCGAACCGGGCGAAGTCCCCCGCCGATTACGCGCCGAACCAAGAACTCATCCTTTGGCCCTACTTCGATTTTTCCGATTCCCGTTGGAGCTTCGGCAAGAACTATATTTTCCTCCGCCAAGATGCCTCGAAAGGCCCGACCAAAATCGGCCTCGCCCATCGCGGCGGCTGGGTGGCTTACGCGAACCAAGGCACGCTCTTCGTCAAGCGTTTCGATTACCGCGAAGGGGGGAACTACCCCGATCTCGGCACCCGCTACCAAACTTTCTCGAACGAAGACATGCTGGAAATGGAAACCGTCGGCGAGTTAGTAACCCTCGCACCGGGCCAATCCGCGGAGTTGGTGGAACGCTGGCAATTGTTCGGCAATGTGCCTGCGGTGAACACGGAAGCCGACGTAGAACGGGAAATCCTACCCCGCATCGAGGGGTGACGATCAGACGGCAGCGGCTTCGACCAACCCGAGTTGCACCTGCACTAACATTCTCAATTCCGGTTCGGTGATCCGTTTCAATGCTTCTTCCACGGGCACCCATTCCCGGCGGCGGAAATGGCACTCCGGCCATTTTTCCCGTTCGATCGCCACCCGCATCGGGAACACCACCACATGGTGTTCGTTGCCGTTCTTCAAATAAACGAAGCTCCCGAGCGGTTCGTTCTCCACCGCCCCCATGATCCCGGCTTCTTCCCAAGCCTCGGCTTGAGCGGCATCGCGTTCGGTCTGATTCGGTTCAATTCGACCTTTGGGAATCACCCAACGCCGGCCGTTACGCGAGGTCACCATACAGATCTGCCGATCCCGCACGGCTAGCACGGCCGCCTGACGGATAATATTCGCCATTCCGGAGTTCCCTCTGATCCGAGATCGGAGACATCTACTATTTAGCTAACTGAAACGGTTCGTGAAGGGAACTGTCTGCCGGAAGTTCCCTTTGGAACTTCTCATTTGCAAAGCTCGACGGTGGAACTGCGATGGATTCTTCGCCCCGGATCGGTAGTTCAATCTCATGCAACACAACGAACTCACCGTCGGTCAGGTGATGCAACATCACCCCATTTTGGTTCGCCCCGAAGATACCGTACGCAACGTACTGGATTTGATGACCGAGGCCCGCGTCGGTTCCGTACTCGTCGCCTCGCCGGAGGGCGCACTCCTCGGCATCTTCACCGAACGCGATTTGCTCCGTCGGATCGGCCAAAAAACCATCGGCTGGCGCGAGGAACCGGTATCCGATTGGATGACGGCGAACCCGCGCACGGTCGAACCGAATGTGGGGTGGGATCACGCGGTGAGCCTGTTGCATGAACACCGCATCCGCCATTTGCCCGTAATCGATGGCGGGCGCATCGTCGGCATCCTTTCCAGCCGGCACCTCATGGCACGCCGAACGGAAGTGTTGAACCAACGGGTGGAATTGCGCACGCAGGAATTGCAAAGCGCGAACGAACAGTTGATCGCTAGAGATTCCGAAGCCAGGCACAACCTCCGGGCCGCCGGGCGATTGCAAACCAAATTGTTGCTGCCGCAATCGCCCCCCGATTGGGCCGAACTCAGTTGGGCCGTGGAATTCAAACCCCTCGATCACCTCGGCGGCGATTACTACGATTACGCCCGGCCCGACGCCGAGCACTTGGGCATCCTCATGGCCGATGCCAGCGGGCACAGCGTGGCCGCCGCGATGGTCGCGATCATGGCCCGGTTCGCCTTCGCGGAACACGCCCCCAAAACCACCAGCCCCGGCAGCGTTCTCTCGGCGATCAACGAACAGCTGATGGATCTCGTCGAAGAACGCTTCGTCTCGGCGTTTTACGGTGTGTTGAATCGGAGTACGCGCACGCTCCGCTATTCCAGTGCGGGGCACCCTTACCCGTTGCATTACTGCGCCGCGTCGCAAACGGTGAAACCCTTGGTTTCCCAAGGGTTCTTGCTGGGAATCATGCCGGGGGAAGTCTACGTCGAGCGTTCGGTAGCCCTCGAACCCGGCGATGCGATTTGCTTTTATACAGACGGCGTGATCGAAGCGCGCAACGAGATAGGCGAGCAGTACGGGGAAGAACGCCTGACGGAATGCATGCTCCGCACCGCCGGGCAATCCTCGGCGGCGATCCGCGAACGCATCCTCGAAGAGTTTCGGGCCTTCACCGGAGGCGTTCTACTTTCGGACGATCTCACGATGGCCGTTATGACGCTCCGGAACCAGAGTCCGGTCAGCGATGCCGAATCGCCGTAGAATTTAGGCGAGCGGCAGTTCTTATCTTACCCTCTCTCCCGCTGGGGAGAGGGTGGAAAACCAACTGCCGCTCGCCTTCGCTTCCATCGCATCGATTCGTGGTTCCGATGGATCTTCACTTTCCATACTTGTTGAAGAATTCATGGCCGCGGCTAGGCCACTCGAATAAGCAATGTTCGAGTGAACCCCGGATGGAGGAACCGACCCTGTGACTCTCAACGCAATCCCGTACAGTCGCACGAAAATCGTGGCGACCATCGGCCCGGCCTCCCGTTCGCCCGAAGCCCTCGGCAGATTGATCGAAGCGGGCGTGACCGTGTTCCGCCTGAACTTCTCGCACGGCACCCACGCCGAACACAGCGAAGTCGTCGCCACGATCCGCGAACGCAGCGCGGCGATGAACAAAGAAGTGGCGATCCTCCAAGATTTGTGCGGCCCGAAAATGCGGCTCGGGCCGATCCCCGGCGATCTCGTCGAGTGCCCCCTCGGCGAGGAGTTCACCATGGTGGTAGAACCTTCCGCCATTCCGCCCGCCAACGAATTGAGTTGTTCTTACCGCGAACTGCCGAACGATCTGCGGATTGGCGAATCCGTTCTCTTCGCCGATGGTACCGTCGGTATGGAGGTGATCGAAACGCTTCCGGGCCGTGCGAAGTTGCGGGTGAACTTACCCGGCCGCCTCCGTTCCCGCCAAGGGATCAACCTGCCGGGTTCCGAACTCGCGGTGAAATCGCTGACCGACAAAGACTTGGCCGACCTCGATTGGACGGCGGCGCACGCGAACGACGTTCAATACGTGGGATTATCCTTCGCGCGAACCGCCGAGGATGTCCAGTGGCTGCGGCGGGAATTGCTCGCGCGGAATTGCCAGGCGCACATCGTCGTGAAGATCGAAAAACCGCAGGCGGTGAAGAACCTCGAATCGATCGTCGCCGCGACCGACGCCGTGATGGTGGCTCGCGGCGACCTCGGCGTGGAGATGGACGTCCACCGCGTGCCCGCCATCCAAAAGCGGATCATCGAACTTTGCAACCGCACGCACCGCCCCGTGATTACGGCTACGCAGATGTTGAACAGCATGGAAAACAGCAGCCGGCCGACCCGCGCCGAGGCGAGCGACGTGTTCAACGCCGTGGTGGATGGAACCGATGCCGTGATGCTCTCGGGGGAAACCGCCATCGGGGAATATCCGGCTAAAGCGGTGCTCATGATGCGGCAAATTTGCTTGGAAGCCGAGGCCTTCCTCAAAACCCGCGGGCGCCGGGCGATTGGGGAATACGCCCCGTTACGCGGATTCATCGAACCGATTACCGAAGCCGCGGTCGATGCCGCATGCCTCGTCACCGAACGGCTCGATACCCCGATGATCGTGGTGTCCACGGCTTCGGGCCGAACCGCCAAAGCGCTCAGTAACCGCCGGCCCGCCGCGGCCATTCTCGCCCTCACCCGCACCCGGGAAAACGCCCGCCAACTGGCGCTCTGTTGGGGCGTGACTTCCCTCGTGACACCCGGCGATTCCTCGACCGATCAAGAATTGGCCACCGCCATCGAATATGCCAAGGCGCGCAACATTGTTGCTGCGGGAAACCATATCGTACTCCTGCGCGGGCAGTTGCCCGGCCAATCGATGGAACGCGCCGTGCTCGCCCAACAAGTCGTTTGAATTATTCTCCCGGAGCGTGACCATGAATGCTGCCGAACTCTGGAAACGCTATCGATCGCACCTCTGCACGATCCCCGAACTCGGCCTGACACTCGATGTCAGCCGGATGATGTTCGCGGACGATTTTATTCCCAAAATGCAACCGGCACTCGATGCGGCATTCGAGGCCATGGCGTCACTGGAACGGGGGGCGATTGCGAACCCCGATGAAAATCGCATGGTCGGCCATTACTGGTTGCGGAACCCGGACCTCGCCCCCACGCCCGCCATCGGCGAAGAAATCCGCAAGACCATCGCGGACATCAAAACCTTCGCCGCGAAGATTCACTCCGGAGCGATTCGCCCGACCGCAGTGACGAAGTTCACGGGCATCCTCTGCATCGGCATCGGCGGTTCCGCCCTTGGCCCGATGTTCGTCGCCGATGCCTTGGGCAACCCCGCCACGGATCGCATGCAAATCGACTTCTTGGACAACACCGATCCCGATGGTATCGCTCGCACGTTCGCGCGATTGGCGAATCGACTTTCACAAACGCTTTGCGTCGTGTGCTCCAAAAGTGGCGGCACGCCCGAAACGCGCAACGGAATGCTCCTCTCCGCGGAGGCTTACCGCAATGCCGGGTTGGAATTCGCCCCGCACGCCGTGGCCATTACCATGGCCGGTTCCAAGCTGGACGCCACGGCGACCGCCGAAGGATGGCTGGCCCGTTTCCCCATGTACGATTGGGTCGGCGGGCGAACGAGCGAACTCTCCGCCGTCGGCTTGTTGCCCGCGGCGCTCCAAGGGCTCGACATTGAAGGGATGCTGAACGGGGCCGCCGATTGCGACCGGGCGACGCGCTCGAAAGACCTGAAAACCAACGCCGCCGCGCTCCTCGCCCTCATGTGGTTCCACGCCACCGGAGGCAAGGGGAAGAAAGACATGGTGGTACTGCCGTACAAGGATCGCCTCGTTCTCTTCAGCCGTTACTTGCAACAATTGGTGATGGAATCGCTAGGCAAGCAACTCGATTTGAACGGCGTGCGGGTCGACCAAGGCTTGGCGGTGTACGGCAATAAAGGCTCCACCGATCAACACGCCTACGTTCAACAACTGCGCGAGGGCGTGCCCAACTTCTTCGCCGTGTTCATTTGCGTTCTCGAAGATGGGGGCTCGCATTTGGAAGTGGAGCCGAACGTCACCGCCGGGGATTACCTTCAGGGCTTCCTACTCGGCACACGCGCGGCTCTTTACGAGAACGGCCGGGAATCGATGACGATCACCGTGCCGAAGGTCGATGCCCGAACCGTGGGCGGCCTCATTGCCCTCTTCGAGCGGGCCGTGGGCCTCTACGCCAGCCTCATCGGAATCAATGCTTACCACCAACCGGGCGTGGAAGCCGGGAAGAAAGCGGCGGCGGACATACTTGGCCTGCGGGAAAAAGTGTTGGCGGCACTCACCGAAATACCGCAAACTGCGGAATATCTCGCCATGGCGGCGGGTTCAGCAGACTCGGCGGAAACCGCGTTCCTGTTACTGGAACACCTCGCGGCCAACGGTTTGGCCGCCCGAGACGCCGCCGGGCGGTTCCGCACCGGCCCCGGAAGATTGCCATGACCATTTACGAACGGGCCATCGAACTCATCCCCCGCGGTGCCACCGTCGGCCTCGGTTCGGGCAGGGCCGCATGGGCGTTCGTAAAAATGATGGGGGAACGAGGAACGGCGCGAACGATGGGGATCACCGGAGTTGCCGCTTCCGAGGAAACCGCGAACGTGGCCCGGACGCACGGCTTTCCGCTCGTCGAATTCGCGGATGCCAGTGAACTCGATTTCACCGTGGACGGTGCCGACGAAGTCGATCCGCAATTGCAACTCATCAAAGGCTACGGCCGCGCGCTGGTGCGGGAGAAGATTCTCGCATCGTCTTCCAAGAAATTGATTATCCTCGTGGGGGAAGAAAAGCTCGTGCCGCAACTCGGCAGCCGAGGACGCTTGCCGGTGGAAGTGGTACCCTTCGCCGTGCGTTATTGCCAAAGACGTTTGCAAGAACTCGATGGAGTTACGAACCCGACGCTGTGGGAAAAAGAGGGCAAACCCGGCGTAACCGACAACGGCAACCGTATCCTCGATTGCGGGATCGAACCGCTCCGCGATCCCTTCGGTTTGGAAATGGCGATCCGCCAAATCCCGGGCGTCGTCGGCACGGGCTTGTTCCTCGATATTGCCGATACCGTGTTCGTCGGCGATGCGAATTTCGAGATCGTTCGGGAAATGCACCGCACCGAACGGAAGCCTTAACTACTGGCGAATCACTTCTTGATCAGGAACGCCGCGCGATCCCGCCGGAAAAGCGACGTATCGTATTCACTCAACACGAACACATCGGTGCGACCCTCTTCGAGCACTCGGGCGTACGCTTGCTTGCCGTTGGTGCCGCCGACTTCGCCGCCGAGTTGGAGCGTCTTCACCACCCCGCCTTGTTGGGTGATCACGATCACGCGGGAGGGTTTATCCAAGCCGTAGAGCTTCAAATTCGCATCCTTGTCCGCCACGAAGCGCTCGGCTTTCAGCCCGGCGAGCGCGGCGAGGGTTTCCGTCACTTGGGCGGTATCGAACTGATCCTGGGGTTTCGCGGCATCCAACCAGACGGGGCCGGCCTTCCGCAGCGAGAAGTTTGAACCTTCCGAACTCGCGGCGAGCATTTGAATCTGCGACGCATCCACACCGCTCCACACGGCCCGCTTGCGGAACTCGGCCTGCAATCGGTTGCTCATGGGAACATCGAAGAGCACCACGAGGTCGCCTTTCTCCAGCTTCCCGTGGATTCGGTTGCCCT
The DNA here is from genome assembly GCA_038211045.1 of Gemmatales bacterium. Taxonomy (GTDB): domain Bacteria; phylum Planctomycetota; class Planctomycetia; order Gemmatales; family Gemmataceae; genus JALHQU01. Next base: position 6,648 of record JBBQWA010000039.1, on the reverse strand, counting down.
CTTTTTCCTTGGAACCGAGGAGCAAGCTCAGTACCTCTTTATCCCCGCTGAAGAATTGCAACTTCGCCGAGGGAGCTTCCAACCCGAACGGTTTCAGATCGCCCGGCTTCTCCGCGACGATCGTATCGGCCCGCAGCTTCGCCGCGGCATCAATGAGTTCGTCCAGTTCCGCTTGTTCCGCCTCGGCGTTCGCGGGTTCCGTGAGCTTCCACGTGCCGTTGACTTTCGACACGGTGAACTTGCGATCCCCGCGGACCACCACGATCTTGTCCGCGTCGATGAACTTGGCGAGCGATTTATCCTTGAAGCGGATCGGCTCCTGCATCAGTCGGTTCGCGAGCGTCTCGGGCAGCACGCCCACGGTGGCTTCGCCCTTGGTTTCGATGCTCGCGTACCTCGCGCCGTTGGGCTTCGCGGCGTCCACGGGCTTACCGAGGAGCAGAACTTTGTCTTCCGGTTTCTCCAATCCCACTTTGAGCGTGATCGTCGCGGCGGGGGCATCCAAACCGAAGGGTTTGCGATCCTTCGGGTCGTACGCCGCCACTTTCGTGGCTTGGAGCGAGGCGAGTTGCCCGAGCAATTCTTCGATGGAGGGCGTATCGGCCTTGAATTTCGAGGGTTTCGTCACTTCCCAGCCGAGGCCGGCTTGATCGAGTTGGAAATCCTTGTCGCCTATCTTGCGGGCGATGGCCGTGAGTTGTTGCGGGTCGAACGTGAGCAAAGTGCGGTCGATCAGTTCGAGCTTCCCGCGAGCGAGTGCCGAGTTCGTCGCTCCGCTGATGACGCCGACGGCAGGGCCGTTGTCGATGCGAACGAAGCGTTCGCCGGTCGCTTCTTCTTTGCCGAGTTGAATCGTATGGCGTTCGGGTTTCTCCCCGGAGCCTACGGTCGTGATGGTGAACGCGGGGGAATCCAAGCCGTAATCGGCCCATTTCACGGCGGGGCCGTAATCGGCGAGCCGCACCACCGGAGGGCTAGCGGCGTTGAAAAGCAGATTGCCGACGGTCGGTTTATCGAGCGGGAACGTGGCGTTCTCCGGCTTCCAGTTGCCTTTGTCGTCCTTCACGAGTGCCACGGCATCTTTGTTCTGGCCTTGAATTTCGATACGAGCGATCTTGGTCGGATCGAGTTGAAGCAGGTTGCGTTCGAGCCAGAACAACGCGGGTTGATCGGCCATCTTCACCGCCGCATCCGAGACGGCGAAGACTGCCGGGTTCGTGCCGCCTTCGAGCATCGCGTACCGCATCATCGGGTTCTCGGCGAGCGGCTTGCCCACCAAAAGAATACGGGTGACGTCGATCTCTTCGGGCGGTTTCGCGGTCGAACCGGGTTTCGGTTCCTTGGCGGTGATCGACAGTTTGAGTTGCGGCTTATCGAAGCCGTGTTTGGCGGGATCGGCGTTAAAATCGGTGTACTTCTCGGCTTTGAGCGAAGCTAGACCGCCGGCCAAGCCCATCACTTCCGGCCCGCTCGCCGTGGCGTCGTATGGCCCACTGAGTTTCCACACCATCGCATCGGAGGCGAGCTTATAGGCATCCTTCAAACCATCGCCCCGTTGTATGGCGAAAGTGGCGATCTTCTCCGGGGGAGTGTTCCAGAGCGCGAGGGGCAGGAGATCGAGCGCCCCGCGATCCAACGCTTCCACGAGCGATTTATTCACGGTGAACACGCCGCCGCCGTTGAGCCGGGCGTACACTTCCGCCCCGCCTTCTTTGGCCGTGCCGAGTTCGAGCTTGGCCGGTTTGGCCCCGGTGCCGGTGAATTCGAGATCGAGAACGTACTTCGGCATGGCGAGGCCGAACTTGGCCATGAGATCTTCGGGCTTCGGCGCGTCGTCCACGAACTCCACCGCTTCGAGGCCGGAGAGATCGCCGGTGAGTTGCGACGCTTTCGCTTCGTCGGTCTCGGTGGAAACCGGTTGCGTGAGCGACCATTGGTTCGCCGCACCGGCCTTGGGTTTCATGGCCAAGGCGAACGGGGTACCGCCCGCAGGTTGCACCTTCACCCCGGCCAACTTCACCTCGGCCGTATCGAAGAGCTTGCGGCTGCGGTAGGCGAGTTCCGGCCGGGCGATGGCCTTGGCCACGGCGTCGTCCACCACGTTCACCCGCGGCCAACCGGCCATGCGAACGTTCAGCTTCTTCTTCTCCGCATCGTCTTTGCCGATCTCGAAGCGGAAGGTTTTCGCGGCGGGTGCGTCTTCCCCCTCGGCCGGTTTCGCTTGGGAAACGACCGTGACGGTCGTATAATCGCTGGCCAAACCGAGTTCGCCGAGTTTCGCGGCATCGGGGGCGTCGATTCGCTCGGCGGGCGTTTTCGCGTCCAGTTTCGATAATTGATCGAGTAGTTCCGTCACCTTCCCGGCTTCCGCCAAGCGGTTGCCAACGTACCAACGATCTTGCTTGTCTTCTTCGCGTTCCGCATCCTTGTTGCCCTTCCGCTTCGTGATCGCAATCTCGGGCTGTTTGGGTGCCGCGATTGTCAACGATTGCACCTCCGGGGTATCGAAGCGAGCGAGGTTGGAATCGCGGACGTCGTCCGCTTTCACGAACAGATCGGGGAAGCGATCGGCTTTGATCTCGAAGATGAAATCGTTGCCATCGAACTTGGCGTAGTGGTAGTTCTCGGTCACTTCGCGGGGCATCGGCGGGATAGGCCCCATCGGTGTGCCCGGCTCTTTCCGCGTGGTCGTACGGGAAACTTTGCCGATGCGCAATGCCACCGGGTTCCCCTTGGCGGGTGCAACCACGACGCTGCGTTCGGGCTTATCGAGGCCGGTTTCCGCCAAGCCAGCCGCATCCGCTTTCTTGTCGGTGAAACCATCCACCCACAAATCGGGGATGGCGGTGAGCAACGTTTTCAACTTCGCGGGATCCGCGCGATCCTTCACCGGCTCGGCGATCTCCCAAACGTCGGCCAGATCGTTCGGGGCCAACACCGGATCGGGGGAACGTTCGTTCGGATCGCGGCGCGACGCCGGGGTCGGCTGGAGCCGTTTCACCGTGAACTTGCCCTCCGAGCTTTCGATTTGCACGCTCGCCGTGGCGTTGCCCACCAGCGGATTGCGGGTGTTGCCCCCGGAGAATTTGACGCGCGAATTATCGAGGAACAACTGCCGGCGGCGGTAACTCTCCGGCGGCCGCGACACCACCGCGAGAATATCCGGGGCGAGCTTGAGCACTTCCTTGGCGTTATCGATGCGAACGTAGGCGGGGAGCGAGGTCGCGGCATCGCCCGGCTGAAACTCCGGTTGGCCGAAGGCGAGCGCTACGACGCGGCCCCCCATGTGAACCACGATCAGAATTGCCTTGGAATTGTCCGCGAGGCCGAATTGGGCGAAATCGGCATCGCTGGCCACGGGAATGGGCAGGAAGCGGGTGCGCAGGTTGCTCACCGCCGCGACCAACTCGTCCACATCCTTTTCGCGCACCGGCCAACCGCCGGGTTGGCCCCATTCGCCATCGGTTCCCTTGGTGAGCACAAGCGCGGGTTGCCCCGGAACGCTGAGTTCGATCTTGGTGATCTTCTCGGCCTTCAATTCCTCGGCGAGCACGATCGAACCCGAGCGCGGCGGGGCTTCCGGTCGCATTCCCAACGGCTTGAGCGTCTTCTCGGGGAAGATCAACACGGCGGCGCCCGCCGCGACGACGAGAGCAAGGGTGAGAGTGATGAGCCAACGCATAGGTATTCGGGTGTAGTAAGTTTGCGGAAAGCGGGGGACATCGTCCCCCTGTCGATCGCAGGGGGACGTTGTCCCCCCGCTTTTGAACCAGAACTAACGGAACCTTCGCACCATCAGCACCATGAAGCACAAGTAGATCGCCACGGCCGGGAGGCCGAAGCGGGTGACTTTTCCCCACAAATTCAGACGTTCGGGGGCGAGCGACACGCGCGGGTAGCGCCATTTTTCGCCGTCGGGTTTATCCACCGGCATACGATCCGTGCGGTTCAACAACCAGTTCATACTGTTCAGCAAAAGCGTTTGGCGCCCCGGGTCGAGCGTTTTGCCGACGAACAATCCTCCGTGGCCGAACACAACCAAACGTTCGGTTTTGCCCGTGGCCGGAGCCAACGCATCCGGCGTGAGTGCGACGGCCGTGGCCAATCCCGAAGGGAAGCCGATCAAGCCGGGGGCCATGCCCATGGCATCGGAGCAGAACTTGGTCACGGCGAGTTTCGGATCGTTCCACTCGGCGGGAATCTTCACCTCGACCGCAACGCCTACGGGGTAAGACTTCATCACTTCGTCTTCGCGGCCGCCCTTCTTGCGGTCGTCCGGTCTGGGCGGATCGAAGGTCGGGATGTATCCCTGTTCCCTCAGCGGTTTCGATTCGTTCCAACTCTTCTCGACGGTACGCAGGATTTCCGGGGAGAATTTCATGCCCGCGAGCGTCGGCGGCGCAACCACGATGGAGCGGTACCCGCCGTTGCGTGCCACGCTGAACACCACCCGCTTGCGTTCGGTAATCTTCTCCCGTTTGTCGGTCGATTCATCCTCCCTGTTCGGGTCGAGATCGGCATCGACCGAATGCGCGGCGGCTCGGTAGGCCGTGGCAACGGGGTTCGGCGCTTTGCCCGCGAGCGGTTGCGAAGGGAGTTCCAAATAGGTTTTCATCTTGAACGGGTCGGGCGGCGAGGCAAACGAACCCGATCGCGAAGAGATAGCGGTCACTTCGTCGTCGGTGATGATGGCGTCCGCACCGAGGTCGATCCCCAAACGGGCCAGCATCTTTTCGATATCGTCGTTGGCCGATTCGTTGGGTTCCGGCGTATCGGTGACGGTGGGGCCCATCGCGAAAAGCACCGGCTTCCCGGCCTTGATGAACCCTCGGATCACATCGGCCTGATCCTTGTTCATCGAATGCCACCAACCCTGAAGAACCCGGCCGTTGAGCGCCATGATCGTGAGGCGGGGAACGATGAGCGCATCGCAATCCCGCACGTAACCTTCGAGCTTGGCCTTCACGTTTTGGGTGCGGAGATTCTCGACCGCCCGATCATCGCCGAGGAGCTTCGCGTACTCGGCTTCATCTTTGGTCATTTGCTTGCGTCGGTCTTTGGCGACCTTGCGGAACTGGTACAACTTCGAACTCAACTGTTCGATGGCCGATTTGCGATCGTCTTCGTCGTCGAACACCGGCAACCGACCTTTATAAAGCTTGTTGATCTCCACCGCGGTGTGCGACTTCAAATCCTCGACGACTTTCGAGATCTGCTCGATTTGATCTTCCAACTTGGACAAACCGAATTGGAGGGAAGGCAGGCTCTCTTCCAACTCCGTCAACTTCTGTTCGGAGAGTGCATCCGCAGCGGGCACGAGTGTGCCCCGTTCCGGCCACCGTTTGAGGATCACATCGGTCACATCGAACCCGTGCATTTCGAGCGATTTGCGGATGCCGATCCCGGAGTATTCTTCGGGATCCCCTTCGCTGGTCAGTACCGGGTGGATGGCCAACAGAGCGATCTTCGGCGCCCGCTCTTCGAGCGCCAAAACCTTGTCGATAAACGCGGCCTTCCCCTGCGGCACCAAGGCCAAGTTGCGCTTTTCCGGATTCGCCCGGGATAGCGAAGCGGTTTTGTCGAGCATGTAAAATTCGTTGAATCCGATGCGTTGGACGCGACCGTTGGCCGCGAAGAACACGCTGTTCTCCGGAGCGTTTTCGATGGCCGACTTCAAAAGTTCGCGCTCGCCGTTGTCCTTTTCCCGCTTGGCCTTCGCTTCGGAAGATTCGGTTTTGGGGTCCGCTGCGGCAATCGGTTGCGTCAGTTCGTTCAACTTGGATTCGAATTGTTCGTCGCGGGTCGCCAACACCGTAATTTGAAACCGCGGGCCGAATTCGCGCAACTCATCCACGATGTCCCGCACCTTCTCGACCACCTTGGCTTGGGCCGCGGCTTCCAAAGCGCCGGGATTATCCGGTTCGATACTCGAAGTTTTGTCCCGTTGAAGCACAATCACTTTCGTGGGCGATTCGGGGTCGAGCTTTTTCAACCGCTCTTGCAATTCGGGTTCGATACTGAAACGGTGATCGCGGGTGACATCTTTCCGCCAGTAGTGTTGGAACGAAACGGCGTTGACCACGAAGAGCAAGCCGAGGGCCAGCACGATTTGTAACGCGGCGTTGGTGCCTTCCGCCGTTTTTCGGCCGGCCGATTGGAAGATCAAGCTGAGGAGTTCCACGAGTACGAGGATCGCCACCAATCCGGCCCCGGCAAGCACCATCACCGCGACGACTTGGGCGTAGAGGCCGAAGGCACCTTTGGCGGAATCGACGAGTTGTTGCTGATTCCACCCCGTTTCCGGTGTGAGCATTGTTCCGATGGCCAAGGCCAGCAAGCCGGTGAGGCCCAACGCGCGGATGCCGAAGCGGAACCGTTGGCCGAGCGTCGTAATGTGCCGACTATCCGATTTCATGGGGAGATTCCTTGTTCACAAAACTCCGGGTGCTCACGCAACCCGGCTCGCCAAAACCAATTCCACTAAGGCGAGCGGTGGTTGATCTCCCACCCTCTCCCCGCTGGGGAGAGGGTCGCTGCGACCAACGGTCGTGGCGGGGAGAGGGGATTGGGATCGCTTCGCAATGCCCCCGCCCCCCCCGGGGCCCGCCGGCGGGGCGGCCCGCTGCCCCGGGGGGGGGGGGGGGCCGG
>JBBQWA010000038.1:0-19145 GCA_038211045.1 Gemmatales bacterium | reverse complement strand
CTCGTGCTTGGTGCGGTTCGCCCGTTTCTCGCGGTGGGCCAGTGCCGCGTTCACGGTCACGCGGTGCAGCCAAGTGGGAAGTTGGGCATCCCCCCGGTACGTGTGCAACTTCCGCACGACCTGCATCAGCACTTCGGAGGTGACATCTTCCGCGTCGGCATCGTTGCCCAGCATGCGACGTGCGAGGTTGTAGATCCGCGGGGCGTACTCGCGGAAGACGATCTCGGGCGTTGGCGAAGGCAACGTTTCTTCGGCGATCTCGGTCATTCCTCACTCCCTGCTCCGGCGGCTAACGCAACCGGCTCGCCAATCGATACCATGAGATTTTAGTGCGCTTTCAGGAGGCAGCATGCCTTACCGTGCAGTCCTGTTCGATTTCGACGGCACCCTCGCCGATTCCTTCGATGCCATCATCGCCAGCGTCAACTCCGTACGCGAATCGTACGGTTTGGAAAATCTGCCGGGGGAAGTCGTACGCAAGTGCATCGGCCACGGCCTGTTGCAACTCGTGAACGATCTCGTGCCCGGCTACCCACCGGAAGAAGCCATCGCCCGATATCGGGAACACCACGGCCGCACGATGGAAGCCGCCACCCGGCTATTCCCCGAGGTGCTGCCCACACTCATGCAATTGACGCGCCGGGGCTTCAAACTCGCCGTGTGCAGCAACAAAGCGGTCGGATTCACCCGGCAGTTGGTGCGGATGTTGAAGGTGGATCATTTGTTCGCCGAAGTGTTGGGGCCGGAGGATGTGAACCAACGCCCGAAGCCCGATCCGGCGATGCTCTTGGAAGCGTGCCAGCGTGTAGGGGTTTCGCCCGCCGAAGCGGTGTATATCGGCGATATGAACGTTGACGTACTTGCAGGGAACGCCGCGGGGATACCCGTGTGGCTCGTGCACGTGGGTTTAGTCGGCGACGGTGCTCTCGACGTACCGCCAGGGAAGATCCTCGCGAGCTTCGCCGAGATGTTGGAATACTTGAAGGCGTAATTGCAATGTGCCATTTATGCCTTGCTGAATCCATTTGTGCCCTAATCTGCTCCCCGTGTGCGGGCACAGTTCCTACCGAAACCTATCGGTGCTTTCTCTTGTTGGGGCAATAGGATAGGGCAATGGAATCGTTCAAACCGAGATTTGTGCCCTCGAATGCGCCCACCTACCCCCCTCTTGATCCAAGGGCACTAATTCGTCGGGAAAACCGACAGCGGAGAAGGTTTTGATCGGTTCCGAAGCCCAACATCTCGCTTCGCTCTAAGCGACCCACTCTCGGGAATTTGAGAAGTGCCTTCCAGCTTCCATTCAGTTCACCGTTGCGAGTTCGGGGGCCGATTCCACGCCGTTGCGTTTCTCGAACTCGCTGCACCAACTCTTCACTTCCACCCCGAAGATCTTGCTGACCACGCGGCGGAGCAACCCCTTCAGGCTCGGGTTGTCGATCTCCGTGAGCGTGCGCACGGCCTGTTCCTTATACGATTCCATCATTTGCTTGGAACGATCCAGCGCCCCGAGCAAACCGATGATGTCTTTGGCGGCGTTCGCGTCGGCATTGGCCGCACGGCGGAAGACGGTTTCCAGTACCTCGCGGTCCTCATCCTTGGATCGTTCGTAGGCCACGGCCAGCGGGAACGCGGGGCGGCCGCCGGTGAGATCGTCGCCGTCGTTGTTCGTCAGGTCGTCGATGTCGTCGCGGATTTGGTAGGCGATGCCGAGGGCTTCGCTGTACGCAGAGAGCGTCGCATGCAACGCATCGTCGGCCCCGGCATACGCGGCGCCTAATCGCAGGGCCACTTCAAACGCGGGAGCGGTTTTCCGGCGATGAATCTCCGCGACTTCCAACGGCGTGAGCGGGTGCGGGTTGTTCGCCCACACGAGTTCGGCCCCTTGGCCCAAACACAAAGCCCGGTGCCCCTCCGCGGCGATCTTCACCATGGCAATGCGAATCGCCGGGGGAGCTTCGGTCTCGGCGATCAAGCGGTAGCCTTCGCCCAAGAGCAAATCGCCGACGTTGAGGGCCACCGGCATGCCGTGCTGCGAATGTACCGTCGGTTCGCCGTAGCGCAGGTCGTCGTCGTCTTCGATGTCGTCGTGAATCAGCGAGGCCTTGTGGAAGCATTCGACGGCCACGGCCAGTTTCTTCAGATCGTTGGGGAAAGGGGCTTCCTGATCTTCCTGCAGTGCTCGCCAGGCGCAGGCCGCGAGGAACGGCCGCCAGCGTTTGCCCGTCTTGGCCAGCCATTCCCGGCCAATGCGTTCGGTTTCGCTCGGCCCCGGCCCCATCAGTTCATCCAACGATTCGATGGTGAACCACGTTTCCACTTCTTCGCGCACGGCATCGAGATCGAGGCGGAAGGTGCGATCGTCCGAAGTGAGGTGCAGGAACTCCCACACCCATTCGACGTCGACGGCGGTATCTTTGCAATCGTCTTGAAGGAGTGGGATCGCCACGCCGGGGATCGCGGCGGATTCCATGTACGGGAACGCCTTCTCCAAAACGGAAAGGCACGAGATGCCGAGGATGGCATCGATCTTCCCGGTTTGAATGATCGCCATCACGAGTGCGGAACCCTCCGCGACCAACACCGCGTAGCCGAGTTTCTCGGCTTCGTTTTGCAAATCTTGGATAGTGCAGAGGCCACATTGCTTGCAGAGCAAGCCGAACTCATCGAATGGAGCCGGGCAACGATCTTCCACCCGCAAGCACTTCGGCATCAGCAACAATCGGCGCTCGAACGGCACGGTCGCAATGGCTTCGCGGTTCGCTTCGCTGTTCAACACCACGCCGACGTAATCGGCATGGATCGGATTCAACCCGTGGCGTTTGACCAGCTTGGCCGCGTGATCCCGCAATTCGGCGGCCGAGAGCGGAATTGTCGGCTTCTCTTTGGCGACGTACCGCTGTGACAAAGTGCGAACCCGTTCGCGCTCCTCTTTCGTGGAGGGGATGCTTTCTTGAGTCGCACGACCATTTTGAATCGGGACGGCACGTGGGAGTGTTAAAAGCGGGAGCTGCATTCACGATCTCGCGGTGGGTTCAAATTAGCATACACGAAAACGGAACGAACGGGCATCGGAGCCTGAGGCTTCTCATCAATAGAGGAACCGATTGCGCAGTTACCGCCTCTCGGGATGGCAAAACGGACGCGATGGGGGTCTGGCAAATCTTTATGTCAAGGCCACACTTCACCCTCTCCCCGTTGGCCCCGTTGGGGAGAGGGTCGCTGTGGCCGGAGGCCGCAGCGGGGAGAGGGTATCGTGAGGCATTCCAGAGAAATCCCCTCTCCCCGCTTCGAGCTGCGCTCGAAACGACCCTTTCCCCAGCGGGGAGAGGGTGGAATCACATTGCCAAAAAGATTTGCCACACCCGCGCGATGGGAAGTGTGCAGGGTGCACCTTTTGATTTCGGCATCCCTGAATTGCAATCCCCGTCATTCCCGCGAAGGCGGGAATCCAGAAAAGCTTGTTCACAAAAGAAAACTGGATTCCCGCCTGCGTGGGAATGACGGAGGGGTTCGTCGTGTGCATTTCGGCTCTTGGCCGAAATCCGCAGGGGCACCCAAGTGTGCAAGTTTCCCTTGCGTTCCCCGAAAGCCTTGCTATAAGCCACCATTCTTTAATCCACAGGATGGGAGAGTGGGCATGGATGCCCCGTTCCGCCGGTTGCGCCTCGCCGCATCGCTCTCCGCCATCGCCTTGTGCGGTTGCGGCCTATTCGATCACCATTCGCGCTGCGGAGGAACCTCCGAAGCCGAGCCCGAGAAACCGACCAAGGTCGAAACGCGCGGGCAGATGCCCGTGGCACCGACGGCGCCGCTCGTGCTGCCGCAAACCAATCCGTTGCCGACTCCCTCGCTGACCGCGACCGTTTTGACCGCCCCGAGTGCGGCGGTGATTCCCGCAGGACTCGGTCAGCCTCAAGTTCAAACGCAGGTGAAAGTGGTCGCGACCGTGGCCGGCGAACTGATCGTGACCGACGACGAAGTGATCATGATGATGAAGGAGCGGGCCGGGGATTTCGTGAACCTCGCCGGCGAGGAACGCGAGAAAAAAGAGAAGCAGGTTTACCGCGAAGAGCTGCGTAAATTGATCGAACGGGAATTGATCCTCCACGATTTCATCGTCAAAATCCGCAAGAACAAACCCGCGGCCTTGGACGAAGTGTGGGAGCAAGCCCGCCAATCCGCCGACCGGCAAATCCGCGAATTCCGCCGTTTGGCCAAGCTCGAAAACGAAGAAACGTTCACCCAATACATGCGATTCCGGGGAACCGACGCGGTAATGTTCAAGCGATTCTTCGAGCGCACCGCCTGCATGAGCATCTTCCTCAACAGCTTGCTCAAGGAATCGGGCCGGGGCGTCGCCTTGGTGCAGATCGAAGATTATTACCGGAGCTTCCCCAAGGAATTCCAGATCGCGGAGCGGATCCGCTGGCAGCACCTATTCGTGAGCACGAGCCGGTTCGCCACCCCAGCCGATGCGAAACTGTACGCCGAGTGGTTGCAGAAATCGGTGAAGGAAGGCCGCGATGTCGCCGCGTTGGCCAAAGAATACGGCCACGGGGATAGTGCCCTCCGCAGCGGCGAGGGTATCGGCGATAAGCCCGGCGAAATCCGCCCCACCGAGTTGGAACCCGCGCTGTTGGCGATGAAAGCGGATCAAGTTTCGGAGTTGATCCAGGATGCCAACGGCATCCACATCGTGAAAGTCCAAGAGCGGGTGGTCGCGGGAACGAAGCCTTTAGACGAAACCTTGCAATTGATAATTCGAAACAAACTGACGGAACGGGCGATGAAATTGGAACGGGATCGGATCGTCACCGATCTTTGGCGAAAGCACACAGTTGTGATCGCGGAATGACCACGATGATCTTGCGAATGCCAGATTCTCCGAATCCGCGCTCCCCGGTGAAATTTCCACTTTTTTAGCGCGATTTTGAAAATCCCCGCGCTTAATTATTGACACTGATCGCGCAAATGTGTTTGATATGATTGCCGAGGCGGAATTTCTCCGCGAGGCAGTCAAACTACCCCCCCTACCGGGAGCATTTGTAATGAAGAAGTCGATCCTGCGCGTCGTTGCTTGCGTGGCCCTCATCGCCGCCGTTTCCATCTCGACCGGCTGCGCCCTCGGCATCTCGGCCGAAAAGACCAAGGCTACCAAGGCTACCAAGCCCGCCAAGTAAATTGTCCGATCCCCGAACCTCTCCCTCGGGGAAAACCGGAAACTGCCGGGCCTCATTCTTTCCTACCTTCCGACACTTTCGCGATGGTTCTGGTCAGGTCTTGGCTCGAACATAATCTTGGCACACACTCGGAGCTACCCGACCGAACCTTATGGTTTTCGTCGGTGGCTCCGAGTTGCTTTTCCTAGGCGCACACTTCCCCTCGCAAACCCAATTCTGCGCACCGATCCAAAGGGTGACCCTCGGGATTTTGGCCACAAGCCGAAATGCAACCACACCCCCTCGTCATTCCCGCGTAGGCGGAAATCAAGTTTTCACTGGAACAAGCCGTTCTGGATTCTCACCTGCGCGGGAATGACGGGGATTGCGTATTCTTGATCGCCGAAAACAAAATGCTTACCCCGATCCATTCCCAGGATTGCCCACGTCGCCTAAATGAGTTAGACTCCATCGTACTTCTCGCGGCGATGGCATCCGTTCCATGCAGAGTTCAAATTCTTCCGAACGCAAACCGCCCCCGAAATCGGATTCCGCCCCCGCACGCCCCAGTTCTTCTTTAGTCCGGCTTCTCCCCGGCGACGGCCCATTCACCGCCGACGACAAACTCACGGTGATCGGCCCCAAGGCCAGCGGGTTTCCGTCGCCGCACGTTCTTTTGAATGCAGGCGTGCGACTCGGGCACTACGAAGTGATCGAATCGATCGGTTCCGGCGGCATGGCCACGGTACTCAAAGCGCGGGATACCGAACTCGGCCGCGACGTCGCATTGAAAATCCTACCGCCGGATTCGGCCAAAGACGCCGACGCCGTGGCGAGGTTTAAACTCGAAGCCCGTTCGGCCGCGAAGCTCGACCACGAGTACATCGCGCGGGTGTTCTCTTGCGGGGAAGATCGCGGGCTGCACTTCATCGCCTTCGAGTTCGTGGAAGGCGTGAATCTGCGGGACGAAATCACCCGCCTCGGAACCATTCCGGCCACCGATTGCTTGCGGTACATGAGCCACTTGGCGGCGGGGTTGCAACACGCGGCCGATCGCGGCGTCGTTCACCGCGATGTCAAACCTTCCAACATCATCATCACCCCGGACGGCCGGGCCAAGCTCATCGATATGGGGCTTGCCCGGCAGATTGATCTCAACTCCGCGAACGGCGGCGTCACGCAGTCCGGCGTCACGCTGGGAACGTTCGATTACATTTCGCCGGAGCAAGCGCTCGATCCCCGCCGGGCCGATGTCCGCAGCGATTTGTACAGTTTGGGGTGCGCCTTCTACCACGCGCTCACGGGCCGCCCGCCGGTGCCCGAAGGAACCGCGGCGAAGAAACTGCAAGCCCACCAACACGAAGCCCCCATCGATCCGCGGGAACTGAACCCCGATGTGCCGGACGACGTGGCGATCGTGCTTTCCAAGCTGATGATGAAGGATCCGGCGCAGCGATACCAAAGCCCGAACGAACTCCTCACCGATCTCGCCGCGATCTCGGCCAACTGGAATTTCCCGCTCGATGCCTCGTCCACCCAATACCCGGTGTTGGTTTCCTCCGGTGCCAAGCCGAGCGTGCTGCGTACCGGGGAACTGCCGCGTATGCCGCTCGGCTTGAGCATCGGTTTGGCCGCGATCCTCGTCGCCGCCATCGTGGTGTACGGCTCGTTGGGCGGCAGCAAGGTGCTCGATCCGGGAACCGATCCCGCCAGAAGTTTCGCAAATACGAACACGAACACGAACGCCGAGGAACCACCGCCCGTACCGGTTCGCTCAGCGGCCGCACCGGAACTTGGGGCAACGCTCGAAAGCGCAGCCGATCTCCTCCGCGTATCCACCTCCGATACCGTTTCGGCCAAACTGATTCCCGGCCGCGTGTACGATCTCTCCGCGACTCCGGGCATCTTGTTTCGGGGCAGGGAATTCTCGTTGGAATGCACGAACCCGTTGAATCCGGCCACGCTCCGGCTCGCGGCGGTTCCGATCCGCAAGCCCGACGAAATCCGCGGCGGCTCGCTCACGATCTTCAAAGCGGAGAGCGTCGGTTTTCGCGGCGTGATTATCGAATTGGTGGAAGTGCCCGGTGCGGAGGACGCCAAAGGTTCCCCCGTGGGAATGCTGATCGCCGATGCGGGCAAGATCGCGTTGAACGAATGCCGGATCGAATTGGATCCCCGGGCGAACTCCGCCTTCGGCACCGGCCTGCGAACGGTACGTTCTGACGCAGCAGCACCGATGAGCCTCTCGATTCAAAACTGCCTGTTCGATGTCCGCCGTTGGGCCGCGCTCGACCTCGGCGAAGGGATATCTGCATCGATCCGCGAATCGGGCTTCGCCACGGCGCAGGAAGCGATCCGTTTCGGCGGGGATTCGCCCAACCCCGATTTCCAAGTGAACCTGAGCTTGCAACACTGCACGTTCCTTTTGGAAAACCGGGCTGCCGCCATCGACGTTCGCAAGGGAACGGGCGGAACCATCACGAGCGGTTTCTGCGTGTACGGTTCCGCCCTCGGCGATTCGAGCGCGATGATGACCGGCGAGAACGGGGAACGAAAACCCTCCGTGTTGCGGATCGCCGAAGGGGCGGACGCTGTGGCGTTCGCGGCGGAACCCGGCATGCCGAACGCGTACTACCGCGTGGCGCTGCCGCCGGAGATCGGCCCGAAAGATGTCGATCTCAAACAGATGCCGTGGGCTTCGGTGGCCCCGCAAGGGAAGCTATCGAGTACAGAGCCGTGGAAAGCATTCGAGTTGAACCCGGCGTTAACCGGGGTTCGCGTGACTTCGCCGAAAGACGTTTACCTTTCCGGGGTCAAGCGTCTGCCGATTGCGGATCGGAAGATCTACGATACTTGGCCGCCGGCCGGCAGTTCCGTGGATGCCCCGCCGCCGGGGTTCAAAGTGTGGTGGCCCAATCCCCCCGCGGATAAGCGCGAACTGCTGCCGACCAACGGGGTGTACGCCGATTTCGCCGAGGCCCTCGCCGCCGCGAAGAAGGACGATGTGATCCTGATCCGGGGCGAAGGCGTGGTGGAAGTACCGAGCTTGCCCCCCATCGGTAAAGCCGACTTGCGATTGACGATCCGACCGGAAGACGAAAAGGCGACGATCATTCTGACCCCGGCCGAAGCGATCCGCGCCGATGCCAGCCTCTTCCGTTTGGACGACGGGGCGCTCATCCTCGAACGCTTGCAATTCCGTTTGCACCCGAAAGCCGGCGAAGCAGCCGATGTCCACTCCCACGCCGTGGTGAGCATGGCCGGCGGGAAGCGCTGCGAATTCCACCAATGCGCTTTCACCTTCCACGAAGTCGGCACCGAGAAACTCTGCGCGGTATCGATCGTGGATATCGCCGGGCAAATGCGGAAACCCGATTCGACCCGGAGGCCGCACATTCGCATGGAGAACTGTTTCCTGCGCGGGAAAGGCCGGGCGGTCTGGGCCGCGAACGCGATCCCGTGCGATCTCACCTTCAACAATTGCATCTTGGCCCTCGCGGCCCCGGCCCTCGATTTCGATACCCCGAACAAGGCCCCGGCCAGCGGTGCCGTGATTGCGATCACGCTCACGCGCATCACGGCACTCGTGAGCGAACCGCTCCTCGAGATGCAATTCGGCCCGGCCCTCGAAGAGAAACCACCCCTCGCCGTTCCGGCGGAAGTTCGCACCGACGGCTGTTTGTTCGTGGCCCGCGAGAACGCCAAGGCTCCGCTGATTCGCATTCGCAAAGCCGACCTCACGGGTTGGGAACGCAACCTCGCTTGGCAATCCGCAGGCACGAACGCCTATGCGAACTGGCCCGAGAATGCCGCGTTGTGCGAAGTGACCGAGGATGCGTTCGCGCCCGAAGCCAAACGGCTCGAAGCCCCCGCGTGGTTGATGTTCGCCAAAGAAAAACCGGAAGCGATGGGCCACGTGAAATGGGCGGCACCGCTGCCGGAAACGAACCTCAAACCGTCGTCGTTGGAAATCGCCAGTAGCGATTGGAAAGAAGAATTGGGGGCGAACCGCAGCAGCGTGGCCGTACCGGCTGACGAAGAATGAACTAAGCCAACACCTCGCTCATGACGCTGCCACGGCTGATCGGCAAGGGCCGTTGGAAGGCGTCCCGCATTTCGGTTTCCGGATCCAATCCGAGTGCGGCGAACATGGTCGCGCTCAAATCCTCGGGGGTCGCCCGCCCTTCCAACGGGGCGGCGCCGAGCTTGTCACTCTTCCCGTAAATGTGCCCGCGCTTTACGCCGCCGCCGGCCAACACCGCCGAGTAGCACTGCGGCCAATGATCGCGGCCACCGTTGCTGCTGATCTTCGGTGTGCGGCCGAATTCTCCCACCCACACGACCAACGTGGAATCCAACATTCCGCGTTCATCGAGATCGGAGATGAGCGCGGAGAATGTTTGATCGGTGCTGGGGAGCAGTTCCTTCAAACGGTCGAGTGGGTTTTCGCCGCGGAAGCCGTGGTAGTCCCAGCCGTTGCCGGGGCCGCCGATGCTGCGGGCGTAGTACACGTTCACAAACTTCGCTCCGGCTTCCACGGCCCGCCGGGCGAGCAAACAACTCTGCCCGTAAGTGGTGCGACCGTAGCGTTCGCGGACTTCCTTCTTCTCGTCGGCGAGGTCGAACGCTTTCTTGAACTTCGGCGACGTGAGCATCGCAATCGCTTTCTGGTAATTCTCATCCACGCCCCGTGCCAAGGCGCTCGATTCCAAAAGGTCGGATTGGGAATCGATCAATTTCATCATCTCCGTGCGCCGGTTCAACCGTTCCGGCGTGATCCCTTCGGGCAGGCTCAGCTCCGGCAGGCGGAACGTGTCGCGGTTCGGGTCGTCGGTGACGAGCAGCGGGTCGTGGCTCTTGCCCAGGAACGTGGCGTGCTGGCCGGGTGTGATGGAGCCATCGGAGATGACGTGAGGAAAAGCGACGAACCCGGCCACGCCCTTATCCGCCGGGGCGTACTTGCTCACGATGCTGCCGAAGGCCGGGAACATTTCGAGCGAATCGCGGAGGCGTTGGTCGTCGGTCGGCGGCACGGCGCCGGTGAGGCTGTAGTAGCCAGCGGAGTTGTGGTTCTTCATCGGCGTGGCGTGCTGCATGCAGCGAATCACCGTGAGCTTATCGGCAATCGCGCCGATTTGCGGCAGCTTCTCGTTGATGTGCAAACCGGGCAACTTCGTGGGGATCGGCTTGGTATACCAACCGCGAACGTTATCCGGAGCGTCCGGCTTGGGGTCGAAGGTTTCGTGCTGGCCGGGGCCACCCCATTGGTGCAGGAAGATCACGGCTTTGGCCTTCGCCTTGGGTTTCGCCTTTTCCGAGGCCGCGAGCAATTGCGGAAGGCTGAGGAGGCCGGCGCCGCCGATGCGGAGTGCGGCACGGCGATGGGGAAAGTGCGAAAGCATGGAAAGCCCATATGGGGGTGTGCAAATTATTGTAACCGCTCCGCGGGTATCTTGGCGAGGCGGGAAGCCTGTTCAGGTCAAGGATTAGTGAAACGGCGTTGAATTTGCCGATCGTCGGGCGGGACAGGAAGCGGCATTCCATATCGACCATGTATTGCCACGGATCGCCGCCGGGCCGACGGAGTTTGAGAATTTGGCGTTGGCATGTGTGTCGTGCTCTCTCTGTAAAGGAGCGCGGCAATCGGTGCCAGATCCAGAATCGGGCGTGATACGCACCCAAAGCTAGATCAGCTCTCACTATTACTTCGAGGTTTTCCACGGCGTTCAGCCGTGGCCGAATTGAACGAATGTGATCGAGCAAGCGGTGGTCGCCAAAGGTACCAGCATCGCAGTGTTCACGATTTCCGAAGTCATTTCTGGCATTGCGGCAACTCGCCCGCTCGCAGATCGGAAAAATCAGCCGCTACTTGGAAGTCGATCCGGGCGTCTTTGTCCTTTGACCGCTAGAATACAGAGTGAAGGAGAAAACCGTGCCCGCCGCGCTCGAACCCATCGACACCGTCGCCGACCTGATCCGCAGGCTGGGCGACATTCCGCCCGAACGCATCCTCTGGAACCCCATTCCGGGAACCGCCACGGAAGCGGATGCGTTGCGCCTCAACGACGGCGAACCGAAACGACTCGTCGAATTGATCGATGGCATCCTCGTGGAGAAAGCCGTGGGCCTGCGTGAAAGCTTTCTTGCAAGTTGGCTGATCGTCCAGTTGGGCGGTTATGTGAATCCACGAAAACTCGGCCTCGTCGGCGCCCCCGATGCTCTGATTCGCATACTCCCGGCACAACTGCGGTTGCCGGACGTTTCCTACTTCCCTTGGAAAACCTTGCCCAAGGGGGAAGCCCATGCCAGCATCGGCAAAATCGCCCCGGCCTTGGCGTGCGAGATCATCTCCGACTCCAATACGCCGCGGGAAATCCAGCGGAAGTTGAAGGAGTTCTTCTCGGCGGGAACGAAACTGTTCTGGGTGATCGATCCGAAAACGGAAACGATCGAAGTTTACACCAAGCCCACGAAACCCAAAACGCTTACCACGGCCGACACCCTCGATGGCGGCCGCGTTCTTCCGGGCTTCAGCCTCAGCATCGCCGATCTGTTTGGATATCTCGATTTCCCCTCCGAGTAACGAATATGCCCACTTCCATGACACTCACCGAAAAAATCCTCGCCAAGGCCGCGAAGCGCGATCACGTCGCCCCCGGCGAAAACATCTGGGTGGATGTCGATCTGCTCATGACGCACGACGTCTGCGGCCCCGGCACCATCGGCATCTTCAAGAAGCAGTTCGGCGCCAACGCCAAGGTGTGGGATCGCGAAAAGGTCGTCATCATCCCGGATCATTACATCTTCACCAAAGATGCCATGGCGAACCGGAATGTGGACGTGCTCCGCGAGTTCGCCAAGGAACAGAACCTGCCGTACTACTACGATGTCGGCGGTGAGAACTACAAGGGTGTTTGCCATATCGCGCTGCCCGAGGAAGGGCACACCCGGCCGGGCGAAATCCTCCTCGGCACCGATAGCCACACCTGCACGGCCGGGGCCTTCGGCCAATTCGCCACGGGCGTCGGCAATACCGATGCGGGCTTCGTGATGGGCACGGGCAAAACGTGGTTGAAGGTGCCGCCGACGATGCGCTTCGTCTTCAAGGGCAAGCTCCCGCCGTACCTCATGGCGAAGGATCTGATCCTCGCCGTGATCGGCGACATCGGCGTGGACGGCGCGACTTACCGCGCCATGGAATTCGATGGCGATGGCGTGTTCGCCCTCAACATCGAGGAGCGCATGACGCTTTGCAACATGGCCATCGAAGCCGGGGGCAAGAACGGCATCATCCCGGCCGACGCCGTGACCGAAG
Organism: Gemmatales bacterium; assembly: GCA_038211045.1. Lineage (GTDB taxonomy): Bacteria > Planctomycetota > Planctomycetia > Gemmatales > Gemmataceae > JALHQU01. The sequence continues at coordinate 6,671 of JBBQWA010000038.1, read as the reverse complement.
CCCACGTCAAGGATCGCGGCCGCCGCAGCGGCAACAAGCCCTACACGATCTTCAAGCCCGATGCGGGCGCCCCTTACATCTTCGAAAAGGTGTACGACCTCTCGAAGATGGAACCGGTGATCGCCAAGCCGCATAGCCCGGACAACAAATCGACCGTGCGTGCGGAACAAGGAACAAAGCTCGATCGCGCCTACATCGGTAGCTGCACCGGCGGCAAGATCACCGATTTCCTCGCGGCGGCGGGCATCTTGAAGGGCAAGGAAGTGAAGATCGACACGTTCGTGGTGCCCGCCACGACGGAAGTCGCGGCCGCGCTGGATACCAACAAGATCGGCGGGGTGAGCCTGCGGGACATCTTCTTGAAGGCCGGGGCCAAGATCGGCGACGCCTCGTGCGCCGCCTGCCTGGGCGGGCCTTCGGATACGTTCGGCCGGTTGAACACGCCGATCAGTTGCATCAGCACCACCAATCGCAACTTCCCCGGCCGCATGGGCCACAAGGAAGCCAAGGTATACTTGGCCAGCCCGCTGACGGTGGCCGCCAGCGCGCTGACGGGTGTGATCGAAGACCCGCGGAACTTCGTGGCGTAAATCGCCAACACTCGAGTGGGAAACTTCATGCTCTCCGGCAAACGGGCACTGATCACCGGGGCGAGCCAAGGCATTGGCTTGGCCATCGCCTCGGCGTACTTGGATGCCGGGGCGAAGGTGGTCCTCACGTCCGAGAAACCGCTCGCCGAGGCGCCGGGTGTGAAGGGAATCTTGGGGCGTTCGCTTCACCGCACGAACTACATCGTCGGCGATTTCTCGAAGCCCGGCGAAGCGGAACGGGTCGTGGCCGAGGCCTGCGAGACGTGGGGCGGGCTCGATATTCTCGTCAACAACGTCGGCACCTTCCGAGAGCCGGCATTCGCCGAACTCACGAAAGCCCATTTCGATTTCGTATTCCAACTCAACGTGTGGAGTGCCATCGAAGCCACGCAGGCTTGGGTGAAGCGGGCCGATCGCGGCGGGCGCATCCTCTTCACTTCCAGTTTGAACGGCACCCGCAGCGAACCGGGGCACACGCTCTACGATGCCAGCAAAGGGGCGCTGAATGCGCTCGTGCGTCAACTCGCCATCGAACTTGCCCCGCTGGGCTTCACCACCGCCGCAGTAGCACCGGGGCTGGTGGAAACGCCGCTGACCGATTTCGGCTTGCGCTCCCATCCCGCGGAGCGCGAACAGATCGAAAACCAAATCCCGTTGAAGCGGATCGCTACGGTCGAGGAGATTGCGGGTTGGTTTGTGTTCCTCGGCAGCGATGCGGCGCGATACGCCACGGGGATCGTCATTCCCGTCGATGGCGGGTTGGACGCCCAACAGATGGGCATTCGCCCGATTCCGGAAAGCCCGACCGTACAATAATTGGGTATGGTGAAATTCGCTCTGCCGCTGTCGAATGAAACCCGCATTCCCTCCCCGCATTCCGCATTGGTGGATACGTTCGGCCGGTTGCACAACAACCTGCGCATCAGCGTGACCGACCGCTGCAATCTCCGCTGCACCTATTGCATGCCCGAGGAAGTGGAATTCCTCGATCGCTCGGAACTCCTCAGTTTCGAGGAGATGGCGGAGTTCGTGCGCGTCGCGGTGGGGTTGGGCATCGATAAAGTTCGCCTCACCGGTGGCGAACCGCTGCTGCGCCGAGACCTGCCGAAGTTGGTGAAGCTCATCGCCGCGATCCCCGGTATCCGCGACATCGGCCTGACAACAAACGGATTACTATTAGAGAAACAGGTGCAATCGCTTTACGATGCCGGGCTGCGGCGGTTGAACGTTTCGCTCGATACCCTCGATGAATCGCGGTTCCACGAACTGAGCCGGCGCGACGGGCTTCCGCAAGTGTTGGCCGGGTTGGCCGCCGCGAAACGGGCCGGTTTCGATCCGATCAAGGTGAACGCCGTGGCCATCCGCGGCTTCATCGAGAAGGATGCGGTGCCGCTGGCGAACTACTGCCGCGAGATGGGTTTCGAATTGCGATTCATCGAATATATGCCCATCGGTGCGGACGCGTGGGAGCGGGAGAAGGTGGTGACTGCGGCGGAGTTGCAGGAGATGCTGAGCGAGGGAGTGGGCCGACTTGTCAGAGCCGGAAGCGTCAGCGACGGTGAATCGCATACCGTCGCTGACGCTTCCGGCTCCGACCCGAGTTCCCCCGCCCTCGATTTCGATTACGCCGACGGCCGCGGCCGCGTCGGATTCATTTCGAGCGTGAGCCGACCGTTCTGCGGGAGCTGCAACCGCCTGCGGCTCACCGCCGATGGCAAACTCCGAAACTGCTTGTTCGCCAAGAGCGAAGTTGACGTGAAAGCGATTTTGCGAACGACCCCACTGGATGCGGAAGCGTTGAAGGAGACAATCCGAGCCAACGTGTGGGCCAAAGAAGAAGGCCACGAAATCAACAGTGCGAAGTTCGTGAAGCCCGATCGCACCATGCATACCATCGGCGGGTAATAGACTATCCGCATCGACTTCTCCCCGAGGTTCCCCATGCGTCTCCCGCTCCTTGCGCTTCTGTTCGCCACGCCACTGTTTGCCGCCGAACCTGCGAAGCTCACCGTCCTCTTCCTCGGCGATAACGCCGGGCACAAACCGAAAGAGCGATTCGCCCAGCTTCAGCCGGTGTTGGAGAAGAAGGGCATCGCCCTCACGTACACCGATTCGCTCGACGACATCAACTTGGCGAACCTGAATAAGTACGATGGTTTGATAATCTACGCCAACCAAACCCCCGGCAAGCCGGAGCATGTGAAGGCGATCATCGACTACGTGGAAGCCGGCAAGGGGTTCATCCCGCTGCACTGCGCGAGCTACTGCTTCACCAAGAACGAGGATTACATCAAGCTGGTGGGTGCGCAATTTCGCAGCCACCAGACCGGCACCTTCGGCACCGCGAACGTGGCTCCGGATCACCCGATCATGAAGGGGTTCCGCGGCTTCGAAAGCTGGGATGAAACCTACGTCCACCACAAGCACAACGAAAAAGATCGCACGGTGTTGGAAACGCGGGCCGAGAAGGATTTGAAGGAACCGTGGACGTGGGTACGAACGCAGGGCAAAGGTCGCGTTTTCTACACGGCGTGGGGGCATGACCAACGCACCTTCGGCCATCCCGGTTTCCACAACCTCGTCGAACGGGGCACCCGCTGGGCCTGCAACCAAGATCCGGCAATCGTTGGAGATTACAAGGACGACGCGGCCCCGAAGGCGTTCGCCATCCCGAAGATGACGCCGGTGACGGGAGACAAGAAGGACTTTGAATACGCGGAAGCAAAGCTGCCCTTCTACGTGCCGCCCAAGAGTGCGGGCATCGTCGGTGAGGCGCCGACGAAGATGCAGAAGCCGCTCTCGCCCGAGAAGAGCATGACGCACGCCAGCGTGCCGGAAGGCTTCGAGTTGAAGCTATTCGCCGCAGATGAAATGTTCCAAGGCGGCAAACCGCTTTGCATGACGTGGGATGAACGCGGCCGCCTCTGGGTGAGCGTGACCACCGATTACCCCAACGAGTTGCAGAAGGAAGGCGAAGGCCGCGATAAGATTCTGATCCTCGAAGACACCGACGGCGACGGCAAGGCGGACAAGGTAACCGTGTTCGCCGAGAAGCTCAGCATCCCTACAAGCCTGCTCTGCGCCCACGGCGGCGTGATCGTTCACCAGGCCCCGCACACGCTGTTTTTGAAGGACACCGACGGCGACGGCAAGGCCGACGTGAAGCAAATCCTCATCACCGGGTGGAATACGCGGGACACGCACGCCGGGCCGAGCAACCTCCGCTACGGCTTCGACAATTGGATCTATGGGGCCGTGGGGTATGCGGGGTTCAATGGTGAAGTGGCTGGCGAGAAGGTCAGCTTCAAGCAGGGCTTCTACCGCTTCAAGATCGAGGCGAGCCGGAAGCGTGAGCGCCCGGGGGGTCCGAAGTCCCCGGGCGCTGTCGCTTACCGCGCGCCCAATCTCGAAGTATCCAAGCTCGAATTCCTCCGCAGCACCAGCAACAACACGTGGGGCTTCTGCTTCAACGAGCAGGGCGAAATGTTCGGTTCCACTGCCAACGGCTGTGCCCTCGTGCATTTGCCGATCCCCAATCGCTACTACGAGAAGGTGCCCGGCCTGAGCGCCAGCGTGCTGCCGCAGATCAACGATAGCAACCGCATGTTCCCGATTACGGACAAAGTCCGGCAAGTGGATTGGCACGGCGGGTTCACCGCTGCCAGCCATTGTGCCATCTACACGGCCCGCACGTACCCCGAGGAATACTGGAACCGTACGGCGTTCGTGAGCGAGCCGACCGGCCACCTCACGGCCACGTTCACACTGGAAGCGAAGGGCACCGATTACACCGCCAAGCACGGTTGGAACCTGATCGCTTCGCGGGATGAATGGACCGCCCCCATCGATGCCCAAGTCGGCCCCGACGGCAACATGTGGATCCTCGACTGGTACAACTACATCGTCCAGCACAACCCCACGCCCAAGGGTTTCAACACCGGCAAAGGTGCCGCGTACGAAACCGACCTGCGCGACAAGAAGCACGGCCGCATATACCGCCTCGTCTACACGAAGGCCAAGCCGGAGAAGACGCCGAACCTGAAGGACGCGACCCCGGCTCAGTTGGTCGAGACGCTGAAGAACGACAACATGTTCTGGCGTCAAACCGCACAGCGGTTGCTGGTGGAACGAGGGAAGTCGGACGAGATTACGAAAGAACTGCTCAATGCCCTTCAACAGCATGCGGCTAGTCCACTTGGTTCACTCCACGCGCTCCGGGTGATGTTGTCATGGGCAACAGATTTGAATGCCACCAAAGAGGGGCGGGAGCTTTCAGCCCAACTGATACTCACCGATCATCCGGGCATCCTCAGAGCCATGGCTGAACTGGCTGCGAGGAATCAAGGCGTTTGGAATTTCGTGGACGCCGTCGAAATTGCGAAGTCCAAGGCGGCGTCCGCAGGTCTGGCCGGCCTGCTGGCACTATCGGATATGCGAGCGGAGAATGCGGGGTTGCAGCTGATTACCGTGTTGCGCAACCCGGCCCACTTCGCGGATCGGAATAGATCACTTGCACTGCGGGTCGCCTGCGCCAAACATGCGGACACGCTTATCGCTAACCTAGCACTTGTGAAAGTAAAGCTACCCGCGGAAGCCTTGACCTTATTGGAACAGGCCAGCGAAGACTACGCGAAGCGAGGCGACGACATCCAGCTTCCGTTTCTGTTGGTGAAACTCACCGAAATGGCGGACGCCGCGACCCGAGAGGCGATCCTCGCTGGCATCGCCAAGGGTTGGCCTGCGAGCGCAAAGGTTGCGTTTGAAGACGAGGGACAAAGGGCATTCTCGGAACTCTTGAAGACTTCGCCTGCTAACCTGCGGCCGAAGCTCCTGAAACTCGGAGCAACATGGGGCATCAAAGGCCTTGATGCCCAACTCGGTGAGATCACCAAGTCGATGCTCGCCACGGCGCTCGATGCCAAGGCATCGGATGCGGATCGCCTCGAAGCCGCCAAACAAGCGCTCGAATTCCAGCCCGAAGCCGCGGCCAAGCTGCTCGATTCCATTACTGACAAATCCTCGCCCGCGTTCGCCCTCGGCATGATCGAATTGCTGGCGAACAGCAAGAACCTCGGCGCGGCACTCGTTGCCAAGTTGCCCCTGCTTCCGGCCAGCGCCAGGCCCATCGCACTGCGGGCGATCCTCGGCCGTGCCGAGTCGGTCTCGGCGTTCCTAGATGCCGTCGAGAAGGGCACGTTGCGCTTCGACATGCTCGCCCTCGATCAGAAACAGGCCCTCGCTTCGCACCCGAACAAGGCGATTGCGGAACGGGCCAAGAAGATTCTCTCGCTCGGCGGCGGCCTGCCGAGCGCCGACCGCGTGAAAGTGATCGAGGAGTTCGCCGGCACCATTAAAGAGAAGGGGGACGCCGCGAACGGCAAGAAGCTGTTCGTTCAACATTGTGCGAAGTGCCATAAGCACGGCGGCGAAGGCAACCAGATCGGCCCCGATCTCACCGGCTTCGCCGTGCACCCCAAGGAAGAAATCCTGATCGCGGTACTCGACCCGAGCCGCAGCGTGGAAGGAAACTTCAAGGCGTACACCGCGAACATGCTGGACGGTCGCCTGATCGTCGGCCTGCTCAGCAGCGAATCAAAAACGTCCGTCGAACTGTTGGACGCCGAGAACAAGCGGTTCGCCCTCAATCGAGACGACATCGACACACTCAAGGAATCGACGAAGAGCCTGATGCCGGAAGGCTTCGAGAAGCAAATGAAGCCGGGGGAAATGACCGACATGCTCGAATTCCTCACGCTTAAAGGCAAGTACGTACCGATTCCGCTGGATAAGGTGGCCACCGTGGTGAGCACCAAGGACATGTTCTTCGGTGCGGATGGCACCCAAGAACGCCTGATCTTCAAGGATTGGACACCGAAGACGTTCAAGGGCGTGCCATTCCACTTGGTCGATCCGCAGGGGGAAAAGATCAAGAACGTTGTTCTGTTCAACGGCCCCAGCGGCACCATCCCGCCGACGATGCCGAAGAGCGTGACGCTGCCGTGCAACACCCCGGCGAAGGCGATCCACTTCCTGAGCGGCATCGGCGGGTGGAACGCGACCGGGCCGAAATCGAACGGCGGC
>JBBQWA010000037.1:0-19456 GCA_038211045.1 Gemmatales bacterium | reverse complement strand
TTGCCTTTGGAACCACCCTTGCCGCCCGGAGGTTGGGAAAGTGCCGGCCCAGCCAGAAGTGCGATGAAACTCAAGCTTGTTGCGAACGCCACCAAACAGACGATCAATCATTTCATGGAATATCCCCGATTTCGTTCCGATCTCTGGAATAGAGACTTCAATACATAAAAGCTTAACCCGCGAAGCTTAAGCCAACATGAAGACGCTTGACTGGTCACGATGATTCGAAACGGCAATTTCGGGTTTCGGCAGCTTCAGAGGTGATTCGACATGAGTTGACGTAATAACCGATCCAAAAAGCTTCCTGAAAGTCTGTAGCTAATCTTCAGTGTGCGAACAACTCGGCATGCCTTCCCCTTCTCCCGTAGGGTCGATCATCTACAATGTCCCATCCGGCAACCGATCCGGGTTTCTTCCTACGAATGGCACATGGATGAGTATGGCCCGAGAAGCCCTCGCCCGCGGTGAACTCGAACGCGCCCTCGCCCTGCAAACCGCGGTGGTCGAGTCGAATCCCAGCGATTCTCCCGCCCGCTTGTTCCTTTTTGAATTGCTCGTGCTCGCCGGTCGCGGTGCCGAGGCGTTCCTGCATTTGGAACTCGTGGAGAGCGCCGATCCGGCATGGCCGGAAGTGCGCCGGGGTTTCGAGCGCGTATTGCAAGCACAATCCCGCCGCGAACCGATGTTGCGGCGGCCGCGATTCTTCCTCGAACCTCCGGCTCATGCCCGCCGACGCTGGAACGCGGCTTTGAATCACCGCCAAGGGTTGCACGAGCGCGCCCGGCACTGGCTCGACGCCGCGGACAGCGTGACGCCCGAAGTTCGCGGCTTTCTCGATGGCCGCGAGTTCGTCGGTTTCCGCGATTCGGACGACCGTTTCGCCAGTGTGCTGGAAGTGATCGCCGGGGGGAAGTATTGCTGGGTTCCGTTCGAGCAGATCGCCCAAGTGAAGTTTCAACCGGCGGAGTTCGCACTCGATAGCCTGTTCCGCCCCATCGATCTCGTGTTGGAAGACGGACGCGAAGTGGCCGTGACTTTACCGTTGACATATCCGAGTTCCTGCGATGCGGGGGAACAGTTCGCACTCGCTCAAGCGGTCGATTGGAAAGACGATAACGGCGCCCTCACCATCGGCATCGGCGCGAAGGTGTTCAACAGCGGGGATGAGGAAATCTCCCTCTCCGAGTGCCAAATGATCGAATTCACGAACTGATCCCACGGGATTCCCATGCGCATCGGCATCTTCGGCGGCACCTTCGATCCTCCGCACCTCGGGCATTTACTCTTGGCCGAACGCTGCCGGGAAGCCGCGAGCTTGGATGAAATCTGGTTCCTGCCCAGTTATGTGCCCCCGCACAAAACCGAGGGCAGAATCGCACGTTTTGAACACCGTTGCGATATGGTCGCGCTGGCCACCACGGGGCAACCGGCGTTCCGCGTCGAGCCGATGGAAAAGGAATTGCCGCCGCCCAGTTACACCGTCCACACGCTCGAAGAACTACGAATTCGGCACCCGGCACAAGAGTTTGTACTGGTGATCGGCGGCGATAGCTTGAACGATTTGCCGACGTGGTTTCAGCCGCAGAAGTTGTTGGAACTCGCCGAGATCGTGGCCGTGGCTCGCCCCGGCATCCCCACGCGGAGTGCCGCGGAGTTGGCCGAAGCGTTGAAGATTCCCACGGAATCGATCCGCTTAACGATGGCGGAGTGCCCGCTGATCGATGTATCGAGCCGCGATTTGCGGCAGCGTGTGTTGCGTGGGAAGACGATTCGCTTCGCGGTTCCGCGAGCCGTCGAGGAATTCATCCGTGAGCGGAAGTTGTATGCGGCATGAGGAACGATAGGTCGAGAGCGTGATCAACGAGGAAACGGGAACTCGCCGAGAAAAGCGAACGATTTTCGCGATCCCTCCGCCTCGCATCGGGGAATTCCATTCCCCCCCATCGCGCGGTTCCTGCCGGTTGTGATGCGAGCGGTTTCGGTTGGGCAACGCGATTCCCGGTTCCGCCGCAGAGTGAAGCCCCAATCGCGCCGATATTTCCCGCGTCAGCCGGTTTCCACTGAGGACGCGATTCATGGCCACGTTCGTCGTCATCCCTCCCCGCGAATGCTTGGAGAATGCCCTCGCCGAGTTTCTCGGCCGGATACTTCCTGGGGTGAAATCTTCCCCCGCCGTGTGCGAGTCGTTCCTCGCCAGCCTAGAATTCGAGGCCAATCGGGGCGACGATACCTACTTCGTTCACCGCGAAGACTTACCCGGGCAACGCGATACCGTCGGCGATCTCATCGATCTGTTCGGCGCAGAAGAAGGGGATCACATCTTGGATGTCGGCCACGCCTCCGGTGGCAAACCGGCTGCGGTGCGCCGCTGTACGGTGAAGGGGCGCGTGTCCGAGGTGCCCGCGGCGCGATAGAATATCCCCGATTCAAACCGCCTTCCATTACTTGAACGATCACAATGAGCACCCCCCACCCCGACGACAGTTGGGCCGAACTTTACAGCGAACTCGGGTTGGAACCGGAAACGGCGTCGCCCGCCGCCGCGATTTCGGAATCCTCCTCCAATGAATCCGAGGACAACGACGCGGACGATTCCGGCGAAGCCGGTGAGTTCCTCGAATCCGCCGACGCCATGGATAACGATTCCGAATTGGATGCCGATGGTGAAACGGACGGCGAAGGCGAACTTGCGGAAGGGGAACTCGCGGGGGAAGCGGGCGATGCGAATCCCAAGAAACGCCGCCGCCGCCGCCGCCGTCGCGGTGGCAAGCGGGACGATGCGGAAGGTAGCGCCGAAGGGGAAACGGCCACCGAAGAAGGGGATGTTGCGGTCGCCGTGCTCGACGAAGAGGATGGCCCCGGCCCGGAAGCGGCCCAGCAGTTGATCGCCAATTGGGATGTGCCCTCGTGGGGCGAGATCGTGTCCGGCCTGTTCCGTCCCTCCGGCAACGGGCGTTAGAACGAATTTCAAATTCTTTTAGCGGAAGTCTGGCGACTTCCGCTATGCAGAATTGACCCAAGTGAGTTCGATCTGATGGCCGATGCAATGATCGTCGAAGTTACGGCGGAAGAACTTCCTCTCATCGTCGAGTTGTACAACCAAGTCTACCGTCCCGCGCGCCCGTTGGCCGAGTTTGAACGGCGCTACTTGGGTCGTCATAACGTCCTGCAACTCGTGGCCCGCATCGACGATCGCCCCGTCGGCTTCTTCCTCGGCTTCGAGCTGAAGCCCGATACGTTCTTCACTTGGTTCTACGGGGTGATTCCCGATTTTCGCCGCAGTGGTATCGGTTCTCAACTCATCGATGCCGCGGAAAGCTGGGCCGCCGAACACGGCTACGAATACATCCGCCTCGAATGCCACAATCAACACCGGCCGATGCTGCACCTCGCCATTCAGTTGAAGTACGACATCGTCGGCATCCGTTGGGATACCGACCGCGGTGCGAACTTGGTGCTCTGCGAGAAAACCTTGAACGAGAATTGAGAATCAGTCAGCCCCCGGTGAAAGGGTCACCGGAGGTGAGCCGCACCGGGGGCTAATTATCAATAGCCGAACTTCACGCGCCAGTAATCGATCGGGGCTTGCTTGCGGCCCAACCACCAGTGGCCATCTTCCCATTCGAGGGTAACTTTTCGCCAGCCGAGGGGAACCTTCGGGAAGGGATAGTACGGCCCGATGAAGGGGAAGGCGTTGTAAGGGTAGGCCGTGGGGTACGCCACGCGGCTGATGTTGTTGTAAGGGGCGTAAGTCGGCCACGCGTTCTGCGGCAGCGGCGGGGCCGCTCCGTCGAGGCCGCCACCGGGGCCGATGGGAACCGGGTCGATCTGCGGGTTGCCCATCATCATCGGTGCGGGGGGAACCGCCGAGGGAGCCTGCATCGCATACGGGCCGACGGCTTGCACCGGCATCACATTCTGCATCGGCCGCGGTGCCGCGGCTTTCAATTGCACGCCGTCCTTCACTTGGGTCACGCCATCGACGCGGCGAACCACTTCCAAGATCGCTTGCTTCTGTTCCATGCTCCCGGTCATACCGACCACGGTCACGTTGCCGGCCTCGGCGAGAATGTCGAGATCGGAGTTCTTCGCGGTGCCGGAGGCTTGCAACTCGGCCAAGATGGTGTTGGCCATCTTCTGATTCGCGGCCTTGTTATCCACCGGCTTCATCACCGGCATCGTGGCTTTGACCGGTTGGATCGCCGGGGTGGCCGAGAATTTGGGAACGGCGGTGGAGGCTTTCACCTTCACACCGTCCTTGACCACTTTCACCCCGTCGACGCGCCGCACGACTTCCAGCACGGCATTCTTCTGGGTATCGCTGGAGACGGTGCCCATCACGGTGAGCGTTCCGCCTTTCGCGCTGAATTCGATCTCGGCATCCGAGGCGGCGCCGGAATCTTGCAGCTTCGAAGTGACGGCATCGACCAATTGTTTATTGTTGGTCGAATCGGCCGAGACGGTCTTTTCCGTTTTCGTGACGAATGGCAGTTTGAACGGTTCTCCGGCGGCGGATGAACCGAGCCAGACGCCGAAGCTGGCGGCGAACGTTCCGAGGGTACGCAATTGCACGGGCAAGTCCTCCAAGAGCCGAGAGTACCTCGGCGTGCGGGCGATGGCACTGAGCGATCTGCTTCATTCATCGAACGAATGGGGTGGGGAAATGCAGTTTGGTTGGTAATTCCGATTGTGCCGGTCGCATCCGGGTGGCGTAAGAACCCGGAATCTTTGCGCAGCTTCCCCAGATTCCACAATCGGAGCCGGAAGCCTGAGCGACGATTGGGTTCCATTGTCGCTTACGCTTCCTGCTCGGAACGAGGTGAGGGGCTGTAGCGGAAGTCTGGCGACTTCCGCTACGCAGAATTGACCCCACGGTAATCCTAAACCTAAACTGCCCCGTCAATCACCCGCCCCGGCTCGCACCAGGTACCCAAAGCACGTCGCCGCGGCCGCCATCGTTGGCCACGCGGCCCAACACGAAGAGGAAATCGGAGAGGCGGTTCAAGTAAATCATCGCGTGAGTGTTCACCGGTTCGGCGTGCATCAAGCTCACGATGTGCCGTTCGGCTCGTCGGCATACAGTACGGGACAAGTGCAGCCATGCGGCGGCGGGGGTGCCTCCGGGGAGGATGAAACTCCGCAGCGGCGGCAGGTTCTCGTTCAAACGATCGATCGCGCGCTCCAGCCTCAGGTACTGCGCTTCGGTGATGCGGAGCACCATTGCCGGATCTTCGCCTTCCACTTGCGGTACGCACAGATCGGCGCCCAAATCGAAGAGATCGTTCTGAATAGTGTGCAACAATTCTTTCTCGGGATGCTCCGGGCAGTGGGTAGCCAACAAGCCGAGCGTCGCATTCAGTTCGTCCACTTCGCCGTAGGCGGTCACGCGGAGGTGATCCTTGGGCACGCGGCGGCCATCGCCGAGGCCGGTTTCGCCTTGGTCGCCGGACTTCGTGTAGATGTTGGATAGATAAACCATGGAAACAGTCTCCGAGTATAGAATTTGCCGGTGAGATGCACGATCATTGTTTCACAGGGTCGTGGCACGACGTTTGCTAAATATTTACTCGCTTCGGTCTACGGCATACCGCCGTTCGAAGTTTTACCGTTTCCCTGTATGTTTTGGAGGATTGACCCATGTTGAACAAGATTTTGCGCACTGGAATGTTAGCCGCTGCCTTCGCATCTGTCACCATTTCGACCTCGGCCGCGCAGACTCCCGTGCGACCTGTCCCCGCACAACCTATCCCTGGACAAGCCGCTGCCGTCCCCGCACAAGCCAACAATCATTTCCGGGCCAAGCAAGTCATCGGCACCAAGATCATGATTCAAAATAACACAGCCGTGGGTGTTGTGGATGACCTCGTGTTCGACGACGCCGGGAACCTTGAATACCTGATCGTGAACAACGAAGGCAAGCTCACGACGGTTCCCTTCGAAGCCGCCCAATTCAACGTCCAACAGAATACGGCGACCCTCACGGTGACCCAAGAACAATACAACACGATCCCGACCTACACCACGACGAACTACCCGAGCTTCTACACCCCGGAATACCGAACCCAAGTGTACAAGGCTTACGACATCAACCCGCGGGAACTCCGCCGCATTGAACGGCGTAACCGCTAGTCACAAAGAATGGCAATTCTGGAAGCCGACGGATCATATCCGTCGGCTTTTCTCCGTTTGGTGGCAGTCGTCAACGGGCTTTGAAAACTGCAATCTGGCTGCGACGCTCTTGCAGGATCAATTCTTTGAAGGCCCACCGCCATTCGTACTGTGGGGGCACATCGGGTAACGTTTCTGTAATGGGCACCACGCAACCCACCAAGGCGGCATCCGCCGGCCCCCCGATCCAGAGAATCGCCATGGGTTCGGCACGTTGGGTGACGGGCCAGAGCTTTCGCCCTTGGCCATTGTCGGCCAGTGTCATGTTGACGTGGAATGTGGCGGTCCAAACCGGCCAGAAATTGCCGACCACATGGGTGCAATTCGCTCCGAGCAAATCCTTGGTGTTCTGACCCGTCGCACGGTCGAGTGCTTCGCGCGCCGCTCCGATCGAAGGAAGCCCGTACACGGCAACCGCACAACATGGCAAAGCTGCCGAGAGCAGCGCCGCAATCGCCCGAGCCCGGCGTGGAAAGTGTATGAGCGGAGGGCCGAGGGCGAGGATGGCCGCGGCGGGGGCGATGCAAAACAAGCCCGGGTAGATGTATCGAACGTCGTAATCGTTGATCTTCACCCAATACAAGGTTCCCGATAAGAGCAGTTGAATCCAGAGCCAAGCGACGAGCAAAGCGAGTATTCCCCAAGCCCGAAAACCGGCGCGGCGAGTCGTCGGGCGAATCAGCCAGAGGATTCCGAAAACGACCGCGACACCCACCGCAGTGATGGCGTGACCCAAGCGGTGGGGCAATGCGGCGGAAAGTGTGCCCCAAGCTTGGAGCCATTCCGAAGGATGCGTCGCGGACATTGAGGCGTGTTGGTTCGGCGATGAGTTCATCAGGATGAACCCGAAGGCGGTGCCGAAGCCGGTGAGCAGTGTCGCGAGAAAGAATTCCTGGAGTCCGCGTTTGCTCCAAGTGCGAGTGTCATCCGTCGAATCGGACGTGAAGAGCCGGATGTAGAGGTAACGGCCGCCCGCGAGCAATGCCATCTGCGTACCGATTCCGAAGTTGTACCAGTAAGCGATCGAGGTAAGAAACAACGCGACAATCCAACGGAGATGCCGGCGACCGCCCCGCTCGGAGACCAACGCGATGGCGAGTGTGCTCAGCCCGAGCGGTATCGGATACGGGTTCGATCCGTTGGTGAGATGGAAACGATCGCCGCTCGGGAAGGCGACCACGAAGATGATGGCCGACAGCGCTGCAACGGCTGCCCAAGATTGGTCGCGCAACAAATACCAAGTCACGCAACCCATCGCGGCGAGCGCCCCGAAGATGCCGAGGCCGTTCTGAACCATCAGGTTCCAAAACGGATGCTCGAACGGCAACGCCAACGCCGGCAGCAACATCCCGAGGCGGCTCTGCGTCCAGAGGAACGGTTCCCATTTGTAGAGGCTCACCATCACCGGCAGCAAGGAGTCGGCGTGTTGCATTTCGTGGTAGGAAGAAAAGTCGATACAGAGCGCCGCCGCCGCGCACCCGAGTAGGAACCACAGCCCTTGGGGAATACGGCGGAAAGTCATCGTTCGCGCCACCCCGGATGCAATGAACACTCTCGCGCCGATATGATATGTATTATGCCGTACACCCCGATGGAATTGATGATCTGCTCGGCGGCCGCGGCCTTGGAAGACGGCCGCACGGTGGCCGTGGGAACCGGGTTGCCCTGCGCCGCGGCGATGCTCGCCCAAAAGACGCACGCTCCGAATTTGGTGATCGTGTTCGAGGCCGGCGGACTCGCCCCGCAGTTGCCCACGATGCCCATCAGCGTCGGCGATAGCACGACCTTCCACCGGGCGCTCATGGCCACCAGCATGGCCGACATCATGCAGTTCTGTCAACGCGGGATGATCGATTTCACATTCCTCTCCGGCGCCCAGATCGACCCTTTCGGCAACTTGAACTCGACGATGATCGGCACCGATTACGCCAAGCCCAAAGTGCGGCTCCCCGGCAGCGGCGGCGCCAACGATCTCGCTTCGTTCTGCTGGAAGACGCTCATCATCATGAAACACGATGCGAAGAAGTTCGTACCGAAGCTCGATTTTCTCACCACGCCCGGTTACCTGAGTGGCCCCGGTGCCCGCGAAGCGGTCGGCTTACCGGAGGGCACCGGGCCGCACCGTGTTATCACCGATCTCGGCATTTTGGATTTCCACCCGGAGAGCAAACGCATGCGCTTGATCTCGCTGCATCCGGGGAAGACGCTCGAAGAGGTGCGAACCGCCACGGGCTTCGAGTTGCTCGTGGCGGAGAATGTTTTGAAACCCTCTCCCCTTGAGGGAGAGGGTGGTTCGCGCAGACCCCTCGCTCCGCTCGAAGCGGCCCTCTCCCTCAAGGGGAGAGGGTTGACAAACACATCCTCGGAAACACTCGCGGTGACTTCGGCACCTACCGAGGAACAGTTGCACATCCTGCGAACGCAGGTCGATCCGGGGCGGTACATCCTAGGCCGCGCGGCGTGAATATTTAGCCCCCGGTGAAAGGGTCGCCGAAGGTGAGCCGCACCGGGGGGGAACTCAACGTGCTCAAGCGTATTTGCGAAACTCGGCTTCGAACATCCCCTTCAATTTCAACGCCCGGGCGTCGTAGGCGGCTTTGTCCGCCCAAGGATTGCGGGGTTGCAGCACCTCGCTCGGTACGCCGGGGCAGCTCGTCGGTACGCTCAAGCCGAAGATCGGATCGGCTGTAAAGGGAACATCTTTCAGTTCCCCGCTCATCGCGGCCTTCAACAATGCCCGCGTGATGCTCAGCTTCATTCGTTTGCCTACGCCGACACTCCCGCCGCTCCAACCGGTGTTCACGAGGTACACGGGCACGTCGAAGCGCGTCATCCGTTCTTTCAACATGTTGCCATAGACTTTCGGAGGCAGTGGCATGAAGGGGGCGCCGAAGCAGGTGCTGAAGGTCGCGGTCGGTTCGGTCACTCCGATTTCGGTTCCGGCGAGTTTGGCGGTGTAGCCGCACAAGAACTGTAGCATCGCCTGATCGGGGGTGAGCCGGGCGATGGGGGGCAAAACGCCGAAGGCATCGCAGGTGAGGAAGAAGATGTATTGCGGGTGCCCCCCGACGCCGGAGAGTTCGCAGTTGGGTATGAATTCGACTGGGTAGGCGGCACGGGTGTTCTCGGTGATCGCTTCGCTATTGAAATCGGGCAAGCGCGTGACGGGGTCGACCGGCACGTTTTCGAGCACGCAGCCGAAGCGGATCGCATCCCAGATTTGCGGTTCGCCTTCCTTGCTGAGGCGGATCGTTTTGGCATAGCAGCCACCTTCGATGTTGAACACGCCGTTCTCGCCCCAGCCGTGTTCGTCGTCGCCGATGAGTTGGCGTTCGGGGTCGGCGGAGAGCGTCGTTTTGCCGGTGCCCGAGAGGCCGAAGAAGAGGGCGACATCGCCGTTCGCACCCTTGTTCGCCGAGCAGTGCATGCTCAGCACCCCCTTCTGCGGCAGGATGTAATTCAATATGGTGAAGACGCTTTTCTTGATCTCCCCGGCGTAGTGGGTGCCCGCGGCGATCACCAACTTTTGATCGAAATCGATGGCGACCACCACTTCGGAGTTTACGCCATCCGCTTGGCCATTGGCGTGATAATCGGGCGCGTGATAGATCGTCCAATCGGGGGCGAACGATGCGAGTTCGGCTTCGCTGGAATTGAGGAAGAGGCAATGCGCGAACAGGCTGTGCCAGGCTTTCTCGCTCACCACGCGGATGTTGATGCGGTGTTCCGGATCGGCCCCGGCGGCGCCGTCGAAAACGAATAATTCGCGGGATTGATAGTAGGCGAGGATGCGGTCGCGGAAAGTGTTGAAGAGTTCCGGCGCCATCGGTTGGTTCACCGCACCCCAATGGATGTGCGAATCGACACCCGGCGTGCGTACGATGAATTTATCTTTGGGGGAACGGCCGGTGCGCTTGCCGGTGAACGCCGAGAATGCCCCGAGCGAAGTGAGGGTGCCTTCGTTGCGCCGCACCGCGTGTTCGACGAGCGCCGCCGGGGAGAGGTTGCGATGCACCGCACCGGGGTTGTGCAAACCGCAGGATGCAAGGTCGAACGCGGGGCGTTGGCCTTCGACGGACATGGAAAAGCCTTGGGAATGCGGGTTTCGGTGTTCGAGAGGTTACTGCATTATATGGAATGGTACGCCGGGTGCGGTACCCGCAACCTCACCCGCTGCACCTTTCGATTTCGGCAACCCTGAATACGCAATCCCCGTCATTCCCGCGTAGGCGGGAATCCAGAAGGCATTGTTCCCAGAGTGAAAACTGGATTCCCGCCTACGCGAGAATGACGGAGGGCGAATGTGCAATTTAGCTCGTAGGCGAAATCCTTAGGGGCACCCACCTCACCCGCCCACTTTGAATTCGAGCTTGCCGAAGAAGAGCATCTTGCGGTCGCCGGTGCGGTAGAGTTCCTCGAACATCAATTGCAAGTCCGGCGTCAGTTTCTTCGCTTTCATCCCCGCACCGATTTGGCCGGAGATGCTCACCGTCACGGGCTTTTCCCAATCGATCATATCCTTCTCCAACCACACGATGATGCGGTTCAACCCACGCACGCTGCTCACCACGATGTTGTTCCCGGCTTTGATGTCCGCCCAAAACGTGGCCGGCAGCTTCGGTGTCGCCGGGGGCACCATTTTGTTCCCGGCTTTCAAGTCGCCGCCGCCGATCCAATAAAAGCGGTCGTCCGAATCTCGCATCATCTGCCACGGTTGAACGGTGGTGGAATCGAGCCGCAACGATGCGGTACCGCGGACGCGTTTCTTGCGGTCGAGCCAATCGAACACGGTGGGGAGTTCGCAACCGTACCATTCAAAGCCACGGCCCTTATACACGGATAAGAGCATCGGGTAGCCGTAGGGCAGCCACTTCTCGTTCATGTTCCGCATCCTCTCGAAGCCGACGCCGGCCATCTCGCCGGTGATGGTGTACACGGGGAGCTTCTGAGCGTTTCGCCAGTATTCCAAGTAGAATTTGTCGTCGGCGGCCGGGCTCATCGCCACCACACCGGCGAAGTGATCGGGCTTGCTCATGGCGAGATCGAGGGCGAAGTTTCCACCTTCGCCGAAGCCGAGCACGAAGACGCGATCCGGATCGACTTGGAACTTCCGGGCCAGATCGCGGATGGTGGCCAGCACGATGGGGTGATCTTTGCCGCTGAGATCGTGATTGGCATTGCCGAAGAGGTTACCCCACTCG
This sequence comes from Gemmatales bacterium, assembly GCA_038211045.1. Lineage (GTDB taxonomy): Bacteria > Planctomycetota > Planctomycetia > Gemmatales > Gemmataceae > JALHQU01. The sequence goes on along the minus strand of JBBQWA010000037.1, from coordinate 8,087 downwards.
GGGGCCGCGAGGATGTAACCGCGGCGGGCCGTCTCGAACGCCAGCCCGCCGATGATCTGCTCAGCGGGAAAGATCGCGTGGTTGAGGGCGATGATCACCGGGTAAGAACGGCCGTGGTGATATTCGGGGGGAAGCCGCAGGAAATACTCGAGGTTGTTCTGCGGGCCATCGGCGGTGAGGCCGGTGGTGATCTTCACCACGTCCGGCACGCCGACTTTCTCCACGGCGACCTTGGCCCCGCGGATTTTCGCGGGATCTTCAGGATCGATCGGCGGCAGGTTGCCGATGATCTGCGCGAGTTCTTGGGCGATGACGACTTCATCCCGTTTGCGGGTCGTGGCGAGCCAGTCTTTCAACAGTGGCGCCCGTTTGTTGCCGATCTCTTGCTTGAGATACGCCAAAGCCATCGTGCGGGTGTTCCAGTAATCGACGCCCCATTCGGGGGTCTTCACGGCGCCGCCGGGGCCGAGGAGCCACGCGCTCACCGCCAGGGTGAGGAGTTCTTCGGGTTTGTTGAACGGGGTGGAACCCTTCGCCATTTGCTTTTCGTCTTGGTTCGCCGAATCGGTGAAGCGTTGGACGCGGGGGGCAGAATCGGGGTGGAGTTCTTTCAGCACCACTTCCGCCGCGCCCGCGAGAATCTTTTGATCGTTCGTGAGTTGCTTCTTGGGCATCAGCGTCGAAGGGAAGCCCCCCAATATTGCGCCCCACGGGAGGCCATCGGTATCGCCGCGGAGCCGGTCGATCGTGAGCCGTAGTAGTCGCACGGTATTTTCGTAGTGCGGTTGAGCGATCTGAACCTTGGCCCGCAGTTCGGTGAGTTTGCTGAGCGCCGCGGCGTCGGTGGTCTTCGGTTTGAAGAGTTCCACCATCTTGTTGGCTTCTGTCCAGCGCCCCGCCGAGATGGCGATCTCCAGTTCCGTGACGATGTACGCGGTCTCGGCGGTGTCGATCTCTTTCGTCACTTCGTCGAAGAGATCGTCCGCCTTTTTGGGCCACGCCCACGGGGCCTCTTTCTTCAAATCATCCAGCATCGTTCGCGCTTGGGGGTACCAGCCGCATTCCTTAAGGAAGCGGGCGATGCGCACGCGCCGTTCCGGGTTCACGAAGCCGAAGATCGAATCGCGGGTTTCCGGATGGGTGCCCAGCAGCTTGCGAACGATGGCCGGGCCGAGTTCGTTCGTGGCGAGCGAGGCGTTCCATCGGTGGGAGAACGACGAGAGGAAGACTTGCTTGGAATCGATGTATGTGATGACTTGATCGATAATGTCGTCGACTTGGCCGGGGTTGCGGTTGGTGAGCTTCCGCCGCCAGTGGATGTCGAACTCGCTGGGGGTCACGTCGCCGAGGGCGGGGAGCGGTCTGCCGACGGCGCCGGGCCTCGGCCGGGTGAATTTCACCACCTGCTCGCGGACGATATCCTTTTCGATCACGGCGCCTTTCTTCGAGTGTCGGGAGAAGAAGTACCACTTGGGGCCGCTTTCCATGATGTCCAAGAGGGCGAAGCGATCGAACTTGTATTTGGAAAGATCGGTCGGCATCGATTCTTTTTCTTGGAACGCCCGGCCGCGCAGCACGAACCCATCGCGGAAGATCACGGCATCGTCGGCCGCGGCGGGCAGGCACGCCAAAAAGCCCACAAGAACGGCGCCGAAAATTGCGGCGAGTTGCCAACGGCGGGGTTCGTTCATCGGTTATCCCCTCGGAGAGTTTATAAATCCATGATAACAGTTATTCGAGCGAGAATCTCGACGGGTTTGATCGGAAACGGAAGCGGAGGCTTGCGATTCGCATCGCTGCGTGGAAGAATGTCCACAGCGGTTACAACGCCGGTCGCCGCAATTCGTTGGAGTTTCGTGATGCCCGTGGTGTTCCGCTGTTTCTATTGCCGGGGAAAGTTGAGCATCGCCCGGCGGAAAGCCGGGCAGGATGTGGAGTGCCCCCGTTGCCAGGCCGTGATTACTGTGCCCGCCCCGGACGACCTCGGAAACGAACTCACGGAACTGCTCACGGCGAGTAAAGTTCACGCGACCGTCGGAGCGGCGAACGACGAGTTTGAAGCCGCCGCCGCCGCGGCGATGGACGGCAACCCACTTCCGTTGCCCCCGCCGCCGCCGCCGCGGAAAACGCCGCCGAAGCCAATTCGGAATGCGAACGATCTACCGTTATTTGAAGCGGAGGGAATCGAACAATTGCTTGCCTCTAAGATTGGCCCGGAGCCACTGCCCGAGCCGGTGGTGATTCCGAAACCCACTGCGGGCGACTTTCCCAGCATGGTGACGGAAGAGGCCTTCGTGATCTCCCGTGCGAAAGCCACGCTCTTGATGATCGGGGCCGTTTTGGCCATCGGTTTGGCCTTCGCCGCCGGGTTCGTGGTACGCGGTGGGTGATCGCCGATTCCTTGGATGCCAACCAACTCCCGAGGCTCCACAATGATTCGGCTTCTCCCCGCGTTCGCAATCCTGCTTTCCCCGCCGCTGTTACTCGCGGCGAAACCGAACGTCGTCGTCATTCTGGCGGACGATCAAGGATGGGGCGACCTCGGCCTGCACGGCAACACCAACTTGAAAACGCCCCACTTGGATTCGATCGGCACCCAAGGTGCCCGCTTCCAACGCTTTTACGTCGAACCGGTTTGCTCGCCGACGCGGGCCGAATTCCTCACCGGCAGGTATCACCTCCGGGGAGGTGTCATCAATGTGAGCAAAGGGGGCGAACGGTTGAACCTCGATGAAAGCACGATCGCCGAGGCGTTCCAGAAGGCCGGATACGCCACCGGCTGCTTCGGCAAATGGCACAACGGCAGCCAGTATCCGTACCACCCGCTGGGCCGCGGTTTCGAGGAATACTACGGTTTCACCCACGGCCACTGGGCCGATTACTTCGATGCCCCGCTCGATCACAACGGAACCGACGCGAAAGGCAAAGGCTTCATCGTCGATGATCTCACCGCGCGCGGCATCGAATATATCGATGCACAAACGAAAGCGGGGAAGCCCTTCTTCGCCTACTTCGCCTTCAACACGCCCCACTCGCCCATGCAAGTGCCGGACGAATACTGGAAGCGATTCGAGAAAGCCGAACTCAAACTCCGGGGCGAAGGCAAAGAAGACATCGACCACAGCCGCGCCGCACTCGCCATGGTGGAAAACCTCGACGACAACGTCGGCAAGATTCTCGCGGAACTGAAGAAACGGAAGATCGACGATAACACGATCGTCGTTTACTTCAGCGATAACGGCCCCAACGGCAACCGCTGGAACGGTGGCATGGGCGGCATCAAGGGCAGCGTGCTCGAAGGGGGTGTGCGCTCGCCGTTGCACATCCGTTGGAACGGGAAAATCCCGGCGGGCAAACTGATCGAACCGGTGGCCGCCGCCATCGACTTAATGCCCACCTTGATCGGCCTCACCGGTGTGGAGCGAGCGGGCACGAAACCCCTCGATGGCAAGGATCTTTCCGCATGGCTCACCGGCGAAGCCCCGGCCAGCACCGATCGCGTGCTATTCCAACATTGGAACGGTAACATCGCGGCGAGGAACCAAACCTTCCGCATGGTGGCCAACGGCAACAAACTCTACGACATCGCCAACGATCCGAAGCAGCAATCGGATGTGAGTGCGAAGTTCCCCGAAGTGGCCAAGCAGCTCGCCGACGCCATCGAAGCGTGGAAGAAGGATGTGCTCGCCGGTCAACCGAAAGGGGACACGCGCCCGTACCCCGTCGGCTACGCCCAGTTCCCGCGAACGGTACTCCCCGCACGCGACGGCATCAACTCCGGCGGCATTGAACGCAGCGCCAATGCCCCGAATTGTTCCTACTTCACCCATTGGACGAAACCGACCGACCGCATGACTTGGCCCATCGAGGTGGCCGAAGCCGGGCACTACGATGTCATCGTGCAGTACACTTGTTCGGAAGCGGATCTCGGCTCGATGATCGAATTCGCGGTGGGGGATCGCAAGATTACGGGAACCATCTCCAAGGCATTCGATTCTCCGCTCCGAGGCAAAAACCTCGACCGCACGCCCCGCAAAGGGGAATCGTACATGAAAGACTTCCAACCGCTGAACCTCGGTACCCTCGAACTGCCGAAGGGCAAAGCGGTACTCTCGCTCAGCGCCCCGAAGGTGGCGAAATCCGCCGTCGCCGACGTACTCGCCGTGGAACTGATCTTGAAGAAGTGACGTTTTCAACCCGCTTCGTATTCGGCGAGCGGGTCGGCTTTCAACTTCGCCGCGACTGTCACCGTGAAGAGCGTACCGCGACCCAACTCGCTTTGGATCGCCACGTTCCCGCCCAGCAGCTTGGCCAGCTCCCTCACGATGCTCAAACCCAAACCGGTGCCCCCCTGTTCGCGGGTGAGCGGGTTGGACGCCTGCCGGAATTTTTGAAACACCATCTCCTGCTCTTCCGGGGCGATGCCCACGCCCGTATCGGCGACCGTGAGAATGAACGAATCGCCGGAAGCGTCCGCCCCGAGCGTGATCCGCCCGCCGTCCGGGGTGAACTTCACGGCGTTGCTCAGCAAGTTGGAAACGATCTGTTGCAGCTTCCCCGTATCCTGCCTCAGTTCCGGCAAATCCTCGGAGCACCGCACGACCAATTCGATTTCCTTCTTCTCCGCGGCGACCCGGAACAGCGTCGCCATCCGCTCGCAGAAGACCGCCGGGGCGATCGTTTCCGGCCGGAGTGTCATCTTCCCCGCTTCGACCTTGGCCAGATCGAGGATGTCGTTGATGAGGGCGAGCAGCAATTGCCCGCTCGTAAGGATGTTCGCGGCCCAACGCTTCTGTTTCTCCGTGAGGTTCTCCGCGTTCAGCAGGTTTTCGCTGAAACCGATCACGCTGTTCAACGGCGTGCGGAGTTCGTGCGACATCGTCGAAAGGAAGTCGGCCTTCATCCGGTTCGAGGCGAAGAGTTCGATGTTGGCCCGGGCCAGTTCATCGACCTTGGCATCGAGATCGGAGATCAACCCGCGGTTGCGATCCTGCACGTTCGTGAGGTTCGTGAGCATGCGGTTGAACGCGACGGAAAGATCCTCGAATTCGTCGCCGGTTTGAATGTCGCTGCGCACGGTGAGATCCCCGGCGGCGATCCGTTCGGAGACGTTCTTCAAATGCTTCACCGGCTTCACGATCACGTAGCGGATGACGAGGTAACTCCCGGCGAGGATGAGGAACGTGGTGCCGATGGCGATGGCGATCAGCAGCGCGCGGTTCTGGTGGAAGCCCGCTTCGATCATCTCGGTGGAAAGCCGAATGCTCACCACACCCATGAGATCGCCGGGGGAGAGATCGGCTCGGGCGAGATCGCGGGCGGCGGCGCGGGCTTCCAGGGTGTTCGCGGCCATCGCCTCCATTTTCTTTTCATCGCGGTGGCACACCAAGCACGATTGCCCGGCCCGGATCGCCCCGTAATACACGAACGCATTCTCGCTGCCGAGATAGCGGGTCTCTTCGTTGCGCTGCGGATCGTTTTGGAATTCTTTGAGGATCGGGCGATCCTCGGCCTCGGGCAAGCGATCGGGCCGCGTGGTATCGGCGAGGAAGAGCTTGTAGCGGTAGCCTTTCAAATTCTCCGGCCAAGTGCGTTCGTTTTGGGCTTGGAATTCTTCCATGCCTTCGAGGAGTTCGCGGTTCTGCCGCACGTGCGCCCGCGCCACGATCGGGGGCACCAGCGTGCGACCGGTGTGGGTGAGTTGATCGTAGGCGAGGTTTTCGGTCTGGCGGGAATAGAAAAAGAAACTGGCGAACATCAGCACGAGCACGATCACGCCCAGGAGCCAACGGCTCTTGCGTTCGAGGTTCGTTTCCCCCATCAACTTCTTGAAAGCGCGATACGACATGGGGGAATTCTACGAATCGCCCGTTTGCTCGACGCGCCAGCGCCGGGTGATGCATTCCCTCGTTGAACCGGAGTTGAGTTGTTGTGCTGGTTTATTCTTCAGCCGCGGAGCGGCGCCGGAACTTAGCCGGGATTGAAGTGAGCGAAGCGAGCGGAACCCCCGGTACGCGCGTAGATAAGTTTGAGTCCCGAAGGGACGAAGGAATCAATGCATCCTTCGTCCCTTCGGGACTCATTCAAAAGTCACGCTTACCGGGGTTCCGTGAGAACTCCGTTCTCTACTGCACCCCCGGCTAAGTTCCGACGCCGCTCCGCGGCTGATGAGAACTTCTTCGATAACACGAAGTTCGATCGAGATGGTTCGGCTTCGTTACTAGTCGCCGCGGAATACGATCGTTCCGGCGTGGCTCAATGCGATCTCGGTCATCGTTAGTGACCTGTCGATCACATCCAACACCTTTTCACGTTCAAGGCGGATTGTCTTGCTAAGATTCTCAACCGTTTCAGTGACCGACCATTCCGAAGGTTTGGCCTCGATACTCTCACGGAATAATCGCAAGTGCTTGCGCAAACGAGCAAGGTCGCCCTCGCGAAATGTGGATCTGCCATACGGGTCTATTGGCTCATCACCAACATCGAAGAACGGCAGCAAGTATTTCTGGTAATCGAAATCGGGAAACCAACAACCGTCGCGGTGCTGATTCCAACCAGGCGGGAAACGGTTGTCAATCAGGACTTGCCAATCGATGACGTTATGCGGCCTTTTTGTTCGTTAATCATCTGAAGATAGCGACCCACTTTCTCAAGCCTACTCCACTCAACACTCGGTCAACACTCCACTACCGTGGCTTGCGTGCGGCGGCCATCGCTGCGGCAGGGGGTTGCCGTACGCCCCAGACGATGCCGACGCGTTTCATCAGCTTGATCACCGAGTACGCCATGTCGAACTCGTACCACGCGAAGCCGTGGCGGGCGGATGTGGGGGCGCGGTGGTGATTGTTGTGCCAGCCATCGCCCATCGCCAAGATGCCGAGGAGAACGTTGTTGCGGCTCCCTTCGCCCGTGGCGAAGCGCTGCGGCCCCCAAGTGTGGCCCAAGGAGTTCACCGCGAACGTTACTTGGAAGATCACGGCAGTACTCAGGCAGTAGCCGTACACCAACCCGGCCCAGCCGTCAATCAGGTAGCAGGCCAATGCGGCGAGCATGCCCGGCACCATCCAAAAGCGATCGAGCCAGACGATCTCCGGGTAGCGGGTGAGGTCGCGCACCGATTCGTGGTCGGGTCGCATGAGGTCGTTGGCGAAGAGCCAGCCCATGTGCCCGTACCAAAAACTTTCCACCACCGGCGAGTGCGGATCGTGTTCCGTATCCGAATGCTTGTGGTGCAGGCGGTGGTGAACCACCCACCAGAGCGGGCCTTTTTGCAGGGCCGTGCAACCGGCCACGCCCATGAGGAACTGGAACCAGCGCGAGGTTTTGAACGAGTGGTGCGAAAAGTAGCGGTGGAACCCGATGGTAATGCCCATGCCCGAGATGCGCGTCATCACGAAGAACATTATCACGCTGACGAGCGTGATCTCGACTTCGAACATCGCAAACAAGGCGATATGGACGGAAATCAGGGGCATGAGCGAAATGGCAATCCGGCTGGCTCGATACCAAGCCGGAGGCCGGGCCGCAATGGGCGCGGCAGATTCGAGGGTTACCATGAATTGAAGTTACTTTCGGAAGGATGATGAGTTGGCGGGGCGGCCAACCGGATGAATACCGTCAGTGTGGGCAATAATGAAGCAATCCACAAGGCGGAATCATCGAATCTCAGCGGATTTTCATTCAACCTACCGCCGATGCCCAAGTTTCCCATCTTACCCAAAATTCGATTTTGGAGGTTGGAGGAGACCCACGCCGCCGCTCGGAAATTGGATTTGTGCTCTCATTGTGCCTTCACTGTGGGCACAGTTCACATACGGCCTATTCGACGCTTCTCTCGATTGGGCAGTAGGATATGGCACAAAACGTTCAAGCCGAGATTTGTGCCCTCAGATCCGCCCACCTACCCCTCTTGTTACAATTGCAAGAGTATGTCGGGATTTCCGCCATATGCGGAGCCACAGGACGCCTTTCCGTATCCAAGTTCCCTTTTCTGTTCCCGCATTCCACAAACCAACAAAAAAGCCGCCGACTCCCGGTGGAATCGACGGCTTCTGTTGGTTACTTGATTCTAATCGACCCTTACATCT
>JBBQWA010000036.1:0-19493 GCA_038211045.1 Gemmatales bacterium | reverse complement strand
GCCTCGCCGAACAGCAGTTGAGCATCCGCATGACCGGTTGCCCCAACGGTTGCGCCCGGCCGTACAACTCGGATATCGGCTTGGTCGGCCGCAGCGGCGAGAAGTACACGCTCTATGTGGGAGGCAACTACCGCGGCGATCGACTCAGCTACGAGTTGCAAGACATGCTGCCGAAGGATCAGATCGTTCCCACGGTTAAGAAGCTGATGGGCGAATTCCAAAAGGAACGCCAAGGGAACGAGGGCTTCGGCGAGTACTGTACCCGCAAAGGCCGCGAACAATTGCGAGAAGTGTTGGGAATCACCGGAGCGAAGTATTAACAGGATCCCTCTGATACGATAACAGTGATGGAGGAGGAATCCGTGACCGTGACCGAACCGCTACGACAAGACGCACTGAAGACATCCGCCACGATGCTCCGTCGGACGGCCGGTTACATGCTTCCTCCGGAACTCGACCGTCGTATTCTCGACCTGATGGAACGCAAGGAATCACTGATGACCGACGAAAAGGCGGAACTACTGGCTTGGGTGGGTTTCACGCAACAGCGGTCGATCAACAAGTTAAGCGCGCAACTCGCATTGGAACGCTTGGCGGGAGCATTCCCGGAACTGGCGGAGCAGCGGTAATTCACTTTCGGTTCAATCGTCATCAACAGGCAGGTTCGGGTTCACGCGCTGGATGAAATCGGGCAAGCGGTAATCGGGCGTACTCGGCCTCTCTTCCAAGCGCATTCGCACCGTCACGAGATCGGAACCGCGACGGACTTGCACCGCGATCACGGATCCGGGGCGCAGCTCGAAGATGTAGCGGATCACTTCCTCGAATTTCAGTGGCTCGATCTTTCCGATCTTCACGAGAATGTCGCCGTCTTTGAGGCCGCATTTTTGGGCCGGGGTGCCGGGTTCCGGGGCGGCGATCCGCATCGGGCCTTGATCGAGATTCTGAATTCGCACACCCATGTACGACCAACCGAGCGGGTTGGGTAGCGGTTCTTTGGGCACCGGCGCCCCCGGCGTTGCCGCCAGCAATGCGATAGCCATGATCGGGTTCATAGTGAACTCTTCTCCAACCGATTCTTCCGAGCCGGAAGCGTCAGCGACGATTCTGCCATAGGTGGTCGCTGACGCTTCCGGCTAGGAAGGATCGCCCTAAATGCCGTAGAACTTCGCGGCGTTGTCGTGCAGAATCTTTTTCTGTTCCGCTTCGGGTCGATTCGCAAGGATCGAACGCAACGCCGTGAGCCAATCCTTGTACGTACCCGCGTTCGTTACCACGGGCCAATCGCCGCCGAACATGGCGCGATCCGCACCGAAGGTATCGATCGTGGCATTGGCGAACGGGGCGAGGTCGTCCGCCTTCCATTCACCTTTCTTCCAACCGTTCACCACGAAACCGGAGACCTTCACCACGGTGTTCTTGTGGGCGGCCACCGCGGCGAGATCCTTCTTCCATCGGTCGATCTGTTTGGCGTCAAAGCCTTTTTGCGGGTTGCCGCAATGATCGAGGATGAAGCGGGTATCCGGGCAGAGTTCGACCAACTTGGCCGCGTCGTCGAGATCGGTGGGCCGCATGCAAAGATCGTAACTGAGGCCGAGTTCGCCGAGCAACCGCACCCCGGCGACGAAATCTTTGCCGAGGCAGAACCCTTTGGGGGCATCGGCGTGCAGAACTTGGCGAACGCCTTTAACGTACTTGTTCTCGCGGAGCTTCCCGACGTACGCTGCGAAATCCTTCCCGGCGGGCCGTCCGCCGACCACGGCGGCCACCATCGGCGTCTTGCCCGACTTGCAAATCTCCGTCACGTATTCGATTTCCGCTTCGCGGCTTTCGTCCACCACATCCACTTCCATGTAAATCGATTTCACCACGTTTAAGCCTTCGGTGGCCTTGGCGTACTCCGTCGGGGTGAACTGCCCGAGCAGCGGCGAACCTTCCTTCAACCATCCGAGTTTCACCTTGGTGAGATCCCAAAGGTGTTGGTGCGTATCGATGACCGGCAGCATGGTGGAGAGTTCCTCGGCGGCTCGAACGAAGCCAGGCAGAACCGTAGCTCCGGCGGCCGCGTGTAGGAACGTGCGACGACTGTGCATGATCGGTTCCGTGGGAGAGATATGCGAACTGTATCAATTGTACCATTCGGAACGGTCGGCGCGAAGGCGAGGCTTTCCCGCACTTCACAAAAGCCGATCCCACACAATCAAGGCCGAGGCGATTCCGATCGTTCCGGCGAAGCCGAGGACGTCGGCGATCCTCGTGCGGAAGGGTTCGAGCGTGCGGTATTGCCCGTCGAATCCGCGCGCCCGCATCGCTTCGGCCACATGTTCGGAACGATCGATTCCCTTCACGAAGAGCGTTCCCAGCGCTTGGCCGGTGGTGCGGAAGGTGTGCGCATCGGTTCGCGGGGCGAACCCCCGCAATCGCAAGGCTACTTGGATGTAGGTGAATTCCTTTTGGAAGAGCGCCGCGTAGCGGTGGGCGAGTTGGGCGATTTGAACCAACACGCCGGGCATCCCGAGCCGTGCGGCCGCCGCGAGCGTGTGGGAAACGAAGTCGGTGCGAAGGAGAACCAAGCCGAGGCCGCCGATGGCCAACGCCCGCAGCCCCAAGGTGATGGCGAGCTGCGTTCCGTTCGGAGAGGTGAGCGGGAGAAGAATCAATGCCGGGGACGTGGCGAAGAGAATGAGGCCCGCTCGGACCGCGATGCAATACGCGGAGACTCGGCCGAGGATCAGCAACACCACAGCGATACCCAGAGCCGCACCCGAGGTTTCGATCCGTTCGAGCGAAGCGAAGGCGAATCCGAGAATGAGGATTCCCGCGAGCTTCCAGCGGGCATCCCAACGGGACACTTGCGAAGGTCGGATCGGCCGCTCGTGGAAGGCTAGGCTCATACCGCGCCCAATAAATCCGCGAGCAAGTTCGATTGCGGGTAACTGTGGCCGAGGTGTTGGCGGAACCCCTCGGCGTATTTCACCCCGCCGGCGGCCCCTTGCTTGGCGCTCCATTCCATCATCGATTCGACGAGGTTATCGACACCGTGGTGCTTGCGAAGCCACGCCCGTTGGCTTTCGTGTTGATCCAGCATTCGACCTTTTTCGTCGATCGCGGTGCCGATGTCGATGCGGAAGGCGGGGGGAATCGGCCTGCCGAATTGATCCTTCCCTTCGAGCGGATCGCAGTACCAGAGGTGCGGGATCGCTTTCATCGGCGGGTGCGGTTCCGAGTGGCCGGGGCGGTGGAGGAAATTCGGGATCGGGGCGGCGAACGTGGCGGCGCGTACCAACCGGCTCGTTTGTTCGTGATCGAGATGGTAATCTTCGGGGCTGTGGGTGAACACCGCATCGGGCGCCACGGCATTCAACAATCGCACAACTTTCTCCAATTGCTCATCGCAATAGTGAACGCGCAGGTCGAGGATTTCCAAGCATTGATAATCGGCACCGATCACGTCCGCTGCAGACTTCGCCTCGGTTCGGCGTATCCCGGCGATTTCCTCCGGCGTGTGTTCCGCGCTACCGCAATCCCCGGCCGTCATCGTGGCGAGATGGATATCCCAGCCGCACTCAATCTTCAGGCGGATCAGCGTACCGGCGCAGAGGAACTCGGCGTCGTCTGGGTGGGCGAGAATGGCGAGGGCGGTGGGCATGGTTGCGTTCCAACATTCCGAGGCTGAAGAGGCAGTGTATGAAGGGGGTAACACTGCTTCGAATCGAATGAGTGGCCGAGGTTGAAGCGTAAGCGAGACAGATTGTTGGGCGTTCTTCCGAGTTCAAGCGACGGTTTTGGTCGGGGGCAGGGGCGTTTCTTCAGAAGTGATCGCGAGGCGAACCCGGAGCACGATGCGGTGGTTGGAAAGGTTCAAGATGTCGCCGGGTTTGATCGGCGTGGGCGAGAAAACGACATCCCCGTTCAGGATCGTGCCGTTCTTCGAGGCGATGTCGTGGACTTCACAATTGCCGTTGCGGTGAACCACGATGGCGCAGTGGTGCCGCGAGACGTGGGCATCCTTCAGCACCACCGTGTTGTCCGGTAGCCGACCGATGGTGTTGACGCCGAAAAAAAGCGGGTGGCTGCGTTCGCCATCTTGCACCCAAAAGACGAGTTCCGAACGCTTTTCGCGTTCGAGGCATTCCGCGAGTTGATCGAGATCCCCGGCGAGGGTGCCTTCGCCGCACTGTTCGCGCAGCCGATCCCGGGCTTCGCTGACGCGCGCCCGCCGGGGTTGCCCGGCGAGGTAAACGCTTTCAAAAATCGGATCGGCCATAAAGAGTACCCGAATCGTCGCGAGGCACAGGTTCAATATAGTTCACGTTTTCCCAGTTTGTCGAGGCGAAGTGCCGGGGAACATTGCCCCACCCGTTGCAACGGGTGGGCTTTCTTTCCTCGCTTCCCTAGCATAGCCTCAACATGTTCCGGCGATACGAGTGGTGCCCATGACAACGCCCGTGGTGGAAACCCGCAACCTCACCAAGATCTACCGCGACTTCTGGGGTCGCAAGAAGAAAGTCGCGCTCAACGCCCTCGATCTCACGATCCAACCGGGCGAAATCTTCGGCCTGCTCGGGCCGAACGGCTCCGGCAAAACCACCACGATCAAGCTCCTCCTCGGGTTGCTCTTCCCCTCTTCGGGCGAAGGCTACGTCTTCGGCGAACCGGCCAGCAGCGTCGAGAAAAACGAAAAGGTCGGGTACCTCCCCGAGGAATCGTACCTCTATCGCTTCCTGAACGCCGAGGAAACCCTCGATTTCTACGGTCGCCTGTTCAAGATTCCCGCCACGGTTCGCCGCGAACGCGCCGCCCGGCTCATCGATATCGTCGGCCTCTCCGCCGATAAGAAACGCATCCTCCGCGAATACTCAAAGGGCATGCGGCAGCGCATCGGCTTGGCCCAGGCACTCATCAACGATCCGCAACTCGTGATCCTCGACGAACCGACCTCCGGCCTCGATCCGCTCGGCACCCGTTGGATGAAGGACCTCATCCTCGACCTGAAAAAGCAAGGCAAGACGGTGCTGATGTGTAGCCACCGCCTCGACGACGTGCAAGACGTCTGCGACCGCATCGCCATCCTTTACAACGGCGATTTGCAAGAACAGGGCGCCGTGGACAAGTTGGTGGAAGATCAAAAGCGCGTCGAAGTGCGGGCCACCGGGTTGGAACTCTCCGAAGGCTTGGAAAACGATTTGCGGGCCGTGATCGAGAAGCACGGCGGTACCATGGAACGCCTCCGGCACCCGACCACGACACTCGAAGATTTGTTCCTGCGAATTATCGAGGAATCGAAGGCCCGGCCGGGGCGAAGGTATTTGCCGGCGGCAAAGTGATTTGATTGTCTGAGCCGGAAGCGTAAGCGACGATGAATTGGAAATCGTCGCTAACGCTTCCGGCTCCGAAAGAGTTTCATTTATGACTTCACCGCTGTTCGGCCTGCTGATCCTCGACCGCGAACCGGCGATGTTCTCGGATTTGCCCGGGTTGGCGCAGGCGTGGCTCCAAGATGCGGGCGGCTTCATCTTCCCCGGCTTGCTCATTTACATTCTCTACGCCCTGTTCGCCAACACCGGGGATCGCGGACGCACCCGCACCAACTTGCCCACGATCACGCTGCTCGGCGCCGCCGCTGCGGTGTTGCTATACGCCGTGTATTACTACCTCGCCCTCGATAAAACGGGTGCCGACACGCTGAACAAGGAGGCGATCGATCCCTCGTCCTACTCGAAGCAAGTCGCGCCGAAGTTCTCCATGGAGTCGCAACCGCTGATCCTCATGTTCGCGGGGATGTGTTCCGCGTTCGCCGCCTGCGTGCCGTTTTTCCGCGGGGTTATGAAACTGAGCATGCGGCGGATCTTCGCCATCGCCAAGCTCTCGGCGCTCGAGGTGATCCGGAACCGCATCTTCTTGGTGTTGTTCATCGCGTTCATCCCCGTTCTTTTCCCCATCAAATGGTTCATCCCCTCCAAGCCCGAAGCCGAACTCAATCTCACCGTGAAAGTCACCTTCGGCTTCCTCCAAGTGATCTTGTTGCTCACATTCACGCTCCTCGCTTCCTTCACGATCCCGAACGACGTGAAGAACCAGAACATCTACACGATTATCACCAAGCCGGTGCAACCGTTCGAGATTCTCTTGGGCCGTTTCTTCGGCTACGTCGCGCTTGCCACAGTGTCGCTGGCGTTGCTGATCTTCGGCAGTTGGCTGCTGATCGAATCGTCGAACCTTTCGGAAGAGGCGCGGGAGGAAACCTTCAAAGCCCGCGTGCCGGTGCGGGGCCAACTTAGGTTCGCTTCCAAGAAAGGCGACAACATCGATGGGATCGACGCCGGGCGAGAATTCAATTACCGCAAGTACATCGGGGGCGATCCGCGCAGCTCGCAGCGGGCCGTGTACATGTTCCGCAAGCTGCCGGGTTCTTTGAAGAACGCCAGCGATCAAGCGGTGCCGGTGGAACTCACGTTCGACATCTTCCGCCTCACGAAAGGCATCGAAAACCGCGGGGTGGATGTGACGATCCGCGTGTGTACGTGGAACTGCGAACAGGTTCCGCCGCCGGTCACCGCGACGGGCGTCGGCGAGTGGACTTGGAAACCGACGGAGAGCGATCCCGACCCGGAACAGGCGTACTTGAAGGAAGCCCGCCGTTTGCTGGCCGAAGCCCTCGGCGGCAAGCCGGACGACCCCCGTTACCGTGATCCGATTTCGCTGATGACCGCCGCAATGGTGGCCGTGCAGGAGAAGAAGTCGGGCGCCCCGATCCCGAAGGAATGGGAAGTGGCCAACGCGCTCGCCACGAAGTTCGGGTTCTTCCAGATCGCCACGAAAGAAGTGTACGACATGCACCCGGAGCGGGTGCTCGTGCCCGCCGGTCTGTTCCAGAACGCCGCGACCACCCCCAAGGAACGCAAAGGCGAGGATGGCAAAGTGCTGCCACTGCCCCCGGAAATCAGCATCTTCGTGAAGTGTACGAGCGCCTCGCAACTCCTCGGCATGGCCGAGGGGGACATGTACTTTCTCGAAGCGGAACGCGGCTTCGGGCAGAATTATTTCAAAGCGGCGTTCGGCATCTGGTGCCGGTTGGTGCTGGTGATCGGGCTGGCGCTCTGTATCAGCACCTACTTCGCCGGAACCGTTACGTTCCTCGGCACCGTGGTGCTGTACATTCTCGGCTTGGTGAGTTTCTTCCTGCTAGAATTGGGAAGCGACAAGAAGAGCGTGGCCGGGCCGTTCGGATCGTTGAATCAGATGCTCTCGGGGAAACTCTCGACCACGCCGGATGACGGCACCGCGATCTCGAAAGCCGCGGGCGTCGGCGATGAAGGTTTCGGGTTCCTGATTCGCCGGGTGACGAACTTCGCCCCGGATGTGGATGCGTATAGTTGGACGGCGTATGTGTCCGAAGGGTTCAACATCCCGATCGAAGCGCTGGCGATGAATTTCGTCTCGCTCGCGGCGTATTTGTTCCCGTGGTTCCTGATCGGGTTCTACCTGATGCGCTCCCGAGAAGTCGCAGCGTAAGATGGAATGTTGCTATCGATTGAGTTGCTAATTTTTCATTCAAGAACCACACTGGCGAGCCGGGAGCGTGAGCGACCGGAGAAAGTTGAACGACGATCACACTGAATACCGGATAATGAGCGTTATTCTAATGGATTCCCTCCGGTCGCTGACGCTCCCGGCTCGCAGTGTGGTTCTTGAATGCCGTTCGTTGGTTGACTGTGAATCGCTTGCAAGAGAGATCCTCCCATGAACGACCAACTCCGACGGGCCGCATTTCAACGCAAGATCACTTACCTCGGGGTGATCCTCGGCCTGTTCACGCTCAGCATGTTCTGGCGCGGCAAAATCGAACTCCCCGGCAGCGCCGCCCGGGCCGCCGAAGCCGAGCGCAACAAACAGCCCGTGCGCTTCGCCGATCGACTCGCCAGCCTGCCGATCAAGGCCCAAGCGGACAAACTCGAAATGCGCGAACTGGATCTCGGCGATGCCGAGGTCGCAGGGGCAGCCGCCCGCGTCAGCCTCGTCGGCTTCCGCGGCGTGGTCGTTACCGGCATGTGGTGGAGCGCCATCGAGAAGCAGAAACGCGGCGAATACCACGAATTCGAACTCTTGGCCCGCACCGTCACCCGGCTGCAACCGCACTTCATCGACCCGTGGATTTTCCAGGCGTGGAACATCGCCTACAACGTGTCCGTCGAAAACGAAAAGCTCGGCGATATGTACTTCTACATCGCCCGCGGCATCGAACTGCTGGCCGAAGGGGATCGCCTCAACTCCCGCAAGTACCGCGGCCAAGGCATCGAGGTTGATATCGGCTCGCCGGACATCCGTTACCAAATCGGCTTCTATTATCAGAACAAGTTCACGGTCTCGGACAAAGTGGCCACGCTCCGCAGCCTGATGCAACTCAGCGCGATGAAACCGAGCGATCGGGATCCGGCCAACTTCCTTGATGCCAACGATCAAGTGATCCCCGCGAAGTTCCAAAAGTTCTGCGAGGAGAACCCGCAACTCGTACGCCGGCTCGCGGAGAAACTCCAATGCAAAACCCCGCGGGACGTGATCGACTTCCTCAAGGCGAACAAGAAAGTGCCCAGCCGATACAAAGACGACGGCACCGCGGACAAAGATGACCTCGCGAACGAAGAAGCCCAATTCCCGATCCTGCCCAAGGCCTTCGGCTCCGGCGACTACGACCCGAAATCCCCGACCAACGACGGCTTCGATGCCATGCACGCGGCCAAAGCTTGGTACGATTACGCTCAGATCGTGATCCCGCCGCCGGTGGAAGGCTTGGCCCAAAGTTCGCCGAGGCCCGCCGCGCCGGGCAAGGAACCGCAAGAAGGCGAATACGATCCGTTCCGTTACCGCATGCCCGCCCGGCCGAGCCTAATCATCTTCCGGATGCAACCGGGCCGTTCGCAAACGTACCTCGCGGAGCGCCTTCAAAAAGAAGGGTGGTTCGACGCCGCGACGCGCTGGAACCCCTCGGATAACGGCCTCGGCAACTGGTTCGGCACCCAAGCGAGTTCCAACAAAGTGGAACTGCAAGCGAAGCGGAATTCCCAAGCCGAATGGGCCGCCACCAATGGAATCTGGGAATCGTTCGGGCGGCTCAACGGGTTGAACCCGACGCCCAAAGAGATGGACGAACTGACGACGAAGGCCGAGCGCACCGGAGTGCTCGGGCCCTTCAATTCGTATCCGAACTTCATTCCGAAGACCGATGAGGAGTTCGCCCGCCTCGGCATCACCCGCGAAGATTTCCGCGCCCGCATGGCCATGAGCGCGATGCGAACGAACAAGCAGATCACCAACTCCGATTTCTTCCTCTTCCAATCGCGTGCGGAAAAGACCGATGCTTTGGTCGCCGCGCGCGCCCAACTCGCCGCGGCCGAACGGGAGAAGGAGAATGGCAGCTTCGCCTCCGCCGCACGGTTGTACGTCAAGGGATTGGCCATGTGGCGCGTGGCGCTGCTCCCGTACGGGGATTACCGGGAAATCCGCGATACCATCGACGAACAAACCGCCGATTACGAACTGGCTCTCGCCGCACTGTTGAAGGACGACGATTCGGTGCGGAAGCAAGTGTCCGCCGCGATGGATAGCTTGCGGATGTTGGTTCCAATCGCCCCCAAGGAAACTACGGAGATCGATTGGCGGAACGTGCTGGCCGAGAACGAAGCCCTCAGCCGCATCGCGATGGAGATGCCCAACGCCGAACTCGATAAAGCGGTGAATGCGAAAGTGCCGAACGGCGACGAGAAGGCCAAACAGGACGTCCGCCGTAAGTTGATCGATACGGAATTCGCGTGGATGAAACGGTTGACGGCGCCCAATTCGCGCGAGTGGGTTCCCAAGGATTTGATGGATCGCCAGAAGGATAAGCTCGGCCTGTTGCGGAAGCCGCCGCCCGTCGCGACAGCACCAGAAGGCGATTAGAAATAA
This sequence comes from Gemmatales bacterium, assembly GCA_038211045.1. GTDB lineage: Bacteria > Planctomycetota > Planctomycetia > Gemmatales > Gemmataceae > JALHQU01. The sequence goes on along the minus strand of JBBQWA010000036.1, from coordinate 9,548 downwards.
TCGGAGGCATTTTCGGAGGCTGAAGCGTCGGCGAAGCTGTGTTGCCCGTTCTACAAAAGCACATTGCCACAAACATCGCGTTCTGCCTCGAACAATTCGAGAGCATGTTGCCAACACTCGAACTTCCACTCGATCAATAATACCGAGCCGCAGAAAGCCAGAAACTCCCGCCGCGAACTTGGCAAACGATGCTTGGGCATGCCGTCATGGGTTCCATGGAAGTCGTCGGCAGATCGCAAACGCGCTACAACACCAAAGCCCTCTGCACTGCCATCGGGATCGCTTGCGAACGTTACCGACTTAAGCACAACCGCTGGCCAGAGAAGCTCGACGACCTCGCCGAGTTCGGCATCCCCAAAGGGCTGACCGATCCGTTCGATGGCAACCCGCTGCGATATCAACGCGCCGAAAATGGCATCGACAACAATGGCGACGTACTCGGAAGCAGTAGACCTGGCGACGTTGGCTTTCGATTGTGGAATGCAGACTCGCGCACAGTGCCGATGGCCCCGAAACCCAAATTCGACGACGATGAGTTCGATGGAAAGTAAACTACCGGGGAACGGTTCCGAGTTATGATGGGGTGTTCGATCCGAGGCGCCCGCCGATTCACAAGAGGTTCCCTTTCCGTGTCGAACGAAGCCATCTCCCGGTACCACGAACTCCTCGGGCGCGGTAGTTGTGCCGCCGATTCCCAAGCCAAGTTGGATGAACTCCAGGAACAGCGCGGGTTGTCGTTCGGCACCAGGCCCTTGTGTAACGTGTTGCGGCCGCGGTTCCTAACGCCCGGCCAATACCGATTCCTCCAAGATCGGGTGAAAGTACTGCTGCCCGCGTTCCAAATCGTGTACGACCGCGCCATGGCCGATCCGGCATTCCGGGATCTGCTCGGTTTGAACGAATGGGAAAATTCCCTCCTCGATATCGCGGACGGCTTCTCGAACCCCAGCCCGACCAGCCGATTCGATGCGTTCTTCAACTCCGAACGGGATTTGAAGTTCACCGAGTTCAATGCGGAAACCCCCGCCGGGGCCGGGTTCACCGATGCCCTCGCCGAACTCTTTTACGGGTTGCCCGCATTCCAAGAATTCCTGCGGGATTACAACGCCATCGCGGCGCCATGCAAGCCGGGGGTCACGCACGCGCTCACCGATGCCTATTCGCAGTGGAAGGGCACGAAGACTGATCCGCCGCGGATCGCCATTCTCGATTGGCGCGAGGTGCCCACCTTCTGCGAGTTCGTACTCTTCTACGATTATTTCCGCAGCATGGGCATCGAAGCCCGCAACGTCGATCCGCGCGACGTGGAATACCGCGATGGCAAACTCATGGCGGGCGACTTCCACATTACGCTAATTTACAAGCGAGTGTTGCTCAGCGAGTTGATCGAACGCGGCGGCGTGAATCACCCCGTAGTGCGGGCTGTGCGCGACGGCGCGGTGTGCATGGCGAACTCGTTCCGCTGCAAAATCCTCTGTAAGAAGGCCGCGTTCGCGCTGCTCTCGGACGAAGCCAACGCCGAGATGTTCACCCGCGAACAAATCGCGGCCATCGCCGATCACATCCCCTGGACTCGCGTCGTCGCCGAGCGCAAGAGCACGTTCGAGGGCCAACCCATCGACCTCATTCCGTTCGTGCTGGCCAACAAAGATCGCTTCGTACTCAAACCGAACGACGAATACGGCGGCAAGGGAATCGTGCTCGGCTGGACGGTGGATGCCCCGATCTGGGAGCAAGCGGTGAAGCACGCCCTCGCGGAGCCTTACGTCGTTCAACAGAAGGTGAATCTGCCGTACGAACCCTTCCCGAGCATGGAGAACGGGAAGCTGCAATTCATCCCGCGCATGCTCGATACCAACCCGTTCGTGGCCTTCGGCACGCACATGCACGGCTGCCTTACCCGCATCAGCACCGAAGCGTTGTTGAACGTGACCGCCGGGGGCGGAAGCACGGTGCCGACGTTCCTGATCGAAAAGCGATAGAGAGAAACATGAAAACATTCACCCGCGGCGGCGTCCGCTTTCAATACCCGAGTGCGTGGGCGATCGAACGCGACGAATCGGGAAACGGTTGGTCGGCCACGGTCCAGAGTTCTGGTACGGCATTCTTCGTGGTGAGTTTGCAACCCGATGCCGAGGTACCGATCCAATTGGCCGAGGAAACCCTCGCGGCGTTGAAAGCCGAGTACGCCGGGTTGGAAGCCGAGGAAACGGTGGAAGCGGTGGCCGGGTTCCCGGCCGTCGGGCACGATATCGAATTCCTCACGCTCGATACTACGTCGAGTTGTTTCACCCGCTGCCTCGATACCGCCGAGGGGCCGCTCTTGCTGATGGGCCAAACCGGCGGCTACGATTACGCCGAGCGTTGGCCGGAACTGCTGGCGATCAAGCGATCGCTGGTGGTGGAAGCGGAATGATTTGTAAGTCGGGCAGGACGGTGTGAGCAGTATAAGGCGAGCGGCAATTCTTATCTCACCCTCTCTCCCGCTGGGGAGAGAGGGTGTTAGTCCAACTCTCGGCTCCCCCAAGCGGAGGCCCAGCGCGAACCCGGCTTCTATTTTCGCCATCCTTGAATTCAACACGGAGGCGATCATGGATCCAGCCATTCGAGAAAGTCTGATCGACATTCTCGGCATCGTGATGAGCGAAATCTCCGAGGAGGCCTACTACGCCGGTTGGGCGGGTGGCAGCGAATACATCATTCCGGCACTGTGCCAACGTGCACTCGACTCGGGGAAGAAAGCGATGATGGGGCGCTTCGAGATCAGACCAAAGCAAGCCCTCGGGCTCCCCTCGGGCTCGTTTATATCGCCGATCAAATCGGATGTTGGGTGGATTTGAGTAACGACACGAATGGGTGGGTGGAATTTCAGCCCTTTCCGTTGCCCCCACATTACCAGACGATGTTGGAAGGCCCATAACCGCATAAGATAGCCGTATCGATATTCGTTGGGATTCAATCACCCCACCCGCGCTGAAAATACCACCCGATAATCACTCGCCCATGTCCACCCACAACTTTCTCCGCGTGGCGGCCGCAAGCCCGGAACTCCGGGTGGCCGACCCGGCGTACAACGCCGTGCGCACACTGCACCTGCTCGACAAAGCTGCGGACGACGGCGCCGAACTCGTCGTCTTCCCCGAGATGGGCCTCACCGGCTACACCTGCCACGATCTCTTCCACCATCCGCAATTGATACGCGCGGCCGAAGCCGAACTCGGCGACATCCTCGAAAACTGTTCGTTCCAAGGTATCGCGCTGATCGGCTTGCCGGTCGCCCTCGATGGGATGCTGTTCAACGCGGCGGCCGTGTTTGCCCGGGGGGATCTGCTCGGGGTCGTGCCGAAGAGCCATTTGCCCAACTACAAAGAGTTTTACGACGGTCGCTATTTCCACCCGGCCGCCCACGCGGTGTCGAAGCAGATCGAGCTCGCCGGTCGCACCGTGCCCTTCGGCACCGATCTATTGTTCGCGTGTAAGAACTTGCCGGGGTTCGTCCTCGGCGTCGAAATCTGCGAAGACCTTTGGGTGCCGGTGCCGCCGAGTTCTCTGCAAGCCATCGCCGGGGCCACGGTGTTCGTCAATCTTTCGGCCAGCAACGAAGTGATCGGCAAGGCGAGTTACCGCCGGGAACTCGTGGCGAATCAGAGCGGGCGCTGCCTCGGCGGCTACGTGTACGCTTCGAGCGGCCCGAGCGAATCGACCACGGACCTCGTGTTCGGCGGGCACTGCATGATCGCCGAGAACGGCGGAATTCTGAAGGAATCGAAACGCTTCGTGCGAACCGGGCACCTCACCGCCGCCGATCTCGATCTCGACCGATTCGCCCGCGATCGCATCACCGCCACGACGTTTGCGAACCGCGAACTCACCCGCGAATTCCGCCGCATTCCCTTCGAGATCGAACTCACAGGTAAGGCACCCCTCCTGCGGTTCGTCGATCCGCACCCGTTCGTACCGAAGGATCCGGGCACACTGCGCGAACGCTGCGAAGAAATTTTCGCCACTCAAGTGTGCGGGCTGTCGAAACGGCTCGAACACATCGGCAAGCCTCCCGTGGCCATCGGCGTTTCCGGCGGCCTCGATAGCACCCTCGCCTTGCTCGTGGTCGCTAAGACGTTCGACTTACTGCAAGAACCCCATTCCAAGATCCACGCCCTCACGATGCCCGGCTTCGGCACCACCGAACGCACCCTCGGCAACGCCCGACTCCTGATGCACGCCCTCGGTGCGACCGCCAAGGAAATCGACATCCGGCCGCTTTGCCTCCAAGAAATGCAAGCCCTCGGGCACACCCCATTCGGCATTCCGCTCGCCGGACAGACCGTCGAAAGCTTCTCGCTGGGCCTGAAAAAACTGACGAAAGCCCAAAACAGCGATCTCGCCTTCGAGAACGTTCAGGCCCGAGTGCGAACGAGCTTGTTGATGAATACAGGCTTCACCATCGGCACCGGAGATGTCTCCGAACTCGCGCTCGGTTGGTGTACGTACAACGCCGACCACATGAGCATGTACAACCCGAACGTGAGCATCCCGAAAACGCTCGTGAAATTCTTGGTGCGATGGGCCGCCGAGAACGAATTCGAGGGCGAAGCCCGCGCCACCCTGCAAGACATTACCAACACCGAGATTTCGCCGGAGCTGCTGCCGGTGGGGGATGGGAACGCCCCGCAAAGTACGGAGGCGAGCGTCGGGCCGTACGAGTTGGTCGATTTCTTCCTGTACCACTTCCTGCGCTGGGGCTGCCCGCCCGAGAAGATTCTGTTCCTCGCTTCGCAAGCGGCGTTCGACAAACCGTACACCGGTGCGGAAATTCAACAATGGTTGAAGCGCTTCCTCACACGGTTCTTCGCCAACCAGTTCAAGCGCAGCTGCATTCCGGATGGCCCGAAAGTGGGCACCGTGAGCGTATCGCCCCGTGGCGATTGGCGAATGCCGAGCGATGCCAGTGCCAAGGCGTGGCTCGACGGGCTGTAGGCCTGAACGCGTTTTTCGCCCGCAGTGTCAGCTTGGTTCCCAACCGTTAATAGTGTTTCAATCGTTCCGCGATTTCCTCCGCGACGATCGCCCATGTACCCTCGGCCAACACCGGTGTGGAACCCTCCGTGCTCAGCGGTTCCGCGAGGTGAACCCACGTTTTGCAACCGGCGTACTCGGGGGATTCGATCACGGTGTGGCGCGAGCCTCGGAACACTTTCAAAGTGAGAACATACAAACCGGGGGAACGGTAATCGAAACGCTGGCGGATCGTCGCTTCGGTCCAACCGTGTAGCCCTCGGAGATGCAATATCTGCTCTAGGCGTTCCGCATATTCTACGGCCGCAACTTCCACCCAATGGCTCAGGATCACAGTGCCGGGTGGCGGCCGTTCGACATCCGCCGGTTCGTGGAAGTATGTGGGGTAGAGCCAAAAGCGCGGATGTTCGGGCCGGAACTCGCCGGCTTCCTCGGCGATTCCCCCTTTGCGGAGGATCAGCGATTGCTCGCCCGAGGCGAGCTTGGCACAGATCCCGGCCCATTCTTTGAACGCCACGTTCAACATCACTATCCCTCAATGCGTTCGGGTTTCGGTGGCCGGCCCAACAATGCTTCCACGGCGTCGCGGGCGGGGTGGCCTTCGTACAAGATTCGGTACACGCCGGTGAAGATCGGGGAATCGATCTTCGCTGCCATCGCGCGTTCGTACACGCTTCTCGCGGTGAAGATCCCTTCCGCCACTTGCGGCCCGGACATCACCTCATCGAGGGTACAGCCCTTGGCGACCCGTTCCCCGGCCCGGCGGTTACGGCCGTGCTTGCTGAAGCAAGTGGTGATGAGATCTCCCAACCCGGCCAAGCCACCGAATGTGGCGGGATCGGCCCCGTGGGCCACGCCGAAGCGTTGCATCTCGACGAGGCCACGCGTGAGCAGCGCCGCCTTGGCGTTGTCGCCGAAGCCGAGGCCATCGCAGATGCCCGCCGCCAACCCCATCACGTTCTTTAGAGCGCCGGCGAGTTCGACGCCGACGAGATCCTTCGAGGTGTAGATGCGGAACCGTTCGCCGCCGAGGTGCCGTTGAACCCATTCCGCGAGCGCGACATCGGTACTCGCAGCCACGAGCGAAGTCGGTTGGGAGAAGGCCACTTCCTCCGCATGGCTGGGGCCGCTCAGCACGGCGAACCGCGCGGCGCCCAATTCTTCCCCCAGGATTTCGGTTGGCCGTTGGAACGTGGCAATTTCCAGCCCTTTGCTGAGGCTGATGATTGGAACACCGGGCGGGTGCATCCCGTGGAACCGGCGGATCGTGGAACGGAGGAACGCCGTGGGAATCGCCACGATCCAAGCGTCGGCCCCCGCAACCGCTTCGGCGGCATCGGCGGTAATTGTCACGTTCGCAGGAATTAATACGCCGGGGAGTTGTCGGCGATTCTCGCGGTGGAGCCGCAGATCGCCCGCGGTGGAAGGGTTCGCGCACCAGAGCCGAACGGCACACCCCGGCCTTTGGGCGAGCAAAATGGCGACTGCCGTACCCCAACCGCCGGAACCGAGGATCGCAAACGTAGGCATGGAAGAATCCGCAAGATGCGGATTATCTTACCGAGTCGAGGGGGAAATCGCCCGGCGATTTCGCAACGGATTGCAGTTCGCTCGTCGGTGTTGCCGATGAACTCCGGCAGAGATTGCGCCGCACTTCAAGGAGGTTTCACCATGGCCGTTCCACTTCGATTGTACCGATCCCCCGAAGAAACTCTGCCGCGGCTCCGAGGCGAAACCGAGCCGAGCGATCTCTTCGAGGATTACCAAACCCCAGAACCGACCGTTCGCGTTTCTCTCCGCGATCTCGTGCCGCTCGTGGCCATGGCCCAAAGAATGCAATTCCTCTGGTTGAAGGATTTCCTCGACGACGAAATCGCCATCACCGAAGACCTGCACCAAGTGCTGCAATCGTTCCGCGGTGTCCAACCGACCGCGGGATGACTCACGGGGCTTTGAGTTCCACCTTGGCGGTTTCGCCCGCCTTCACCGTCACCTTGCCGCTGTAACGCACTTCCGCAGAGCGTGCCGTAACGACGTACTCGCCGGGCGGGATCTGCGGGATCGTCGCTTTGCCTTTCACCAGGTCGGCCCAAGTGCCGAGGATCAACCCGGCGTTGGCTTCGTACTGACCCGTCGGATCCTCGGCGATCACTTCCGCAGGCAACACCTGCGCTTGGAGCAAATCCCCATCGGGAAGGCCGGGTACGGTCACTTCCACTTGTCCGGCGCCTTCCGTCGGCATCTTCAATGGCACCGTGATTGCAGAATCGGCTTTGACTTCGCGGACGAACCACGCGGGCATGCCCCCTTCGATCCGGGCTGCCACGAGGTACTTGCCCGGCGGCAGTTTCGTGAGGTCGTACTCGGCGGCCGAGCCTTCACCGACCGGGCGAATGCTCACGCTCCGCGGCTTGTAAGCGAAGGAACGCACGGCACCGATGGCGCTGCCCATCGCCGGGATGGTCGGTTCGATTTTGTCGTAGATCGGTTCTTGCCCTTCCGCGGGCATGCGGGCGTAGCCGAGAACGAGTGTCGTTCCTTCTTTCCCAGAGATCGTGATGGGGCCGGTGATGAACGGTTTGTCGTTATCGCCGGGGGCGGCCGTGGGGGAACGATCGCACATGGCGTTGAACGTTCCCGCGACCACACTCTTGGCGGCACCGGGCAAACTCAAGTGAATCTTGCCGGGCACGATCCCACGGTCGGGTTTGCCGAGTTCCAAGGTGAGGGCGTAGCCTTCGTTCGCCGTCTCGTTTTTGAATTCTCCCCCGGCTTTGGTGTAGAACGTGACGTTGGGAATCATCTCACTCACCTTTTGATCCGACCGGGTGACATTGCGGAACTCGGCATCGGAGGGGATCGCCGATTGCACGATCACAATGAGTTGGGAATCGGGTGCGAGCGGCGACCCTTGGCGGAAGGTGAGAATGTTGCCATCGAGTTCCGCCCGATCGGGTGCGAACGGGACACCGGCGAGCCGCCCCGATACGGGCTGGGCGGGAATCTCGTGTTTACTGGCATCGAGTTGGTGGACGACTTCCACGGGTGCCGAGGGAACGACTGCGGGGGGGGCCGCGGGCGGGGCCTCTTTGCCGCAACCGGCGAGGGCGAGGAAGATCGGGAGGAAAGCGGGGATGGCGTGTTTCATAGTTGGAAGAAGGTAACGGGAATCGGACGGCTTGGCAAGGCGAGGGGGATTACTCCATCAGGGGCATCGGCCGGCGCTCCGCGACCGGCAAGCTCAAATCGACGCCCACGAATACGACCTCGGCTTCCGTCACGCCGATGGTTTCGGTGCCGCGTTCCGCGTGCACATCCACGTGCATCGTAACGGAGGTTCGGCCCATGCGGATCAGCCGCGTGAGGAATTTCACCACGTCGCCCACGAGCACCGGGTGTTTGAATTCCACTTTGTTCATCGCCACAGTAACGAACGCGGTGCGGCTGGAACCGCCCCGGAGCAGTACCTCGCGTCGGGCGCCGATACTCCCAGCCATGTCGATGTAAGAGAGGATGACGCCGCCGAAGATGGTGCCGTACGGATTGGTGTCCGAGGGCATCATGATGACTTGGATGGCGGTGTAAGGTTCGGGTGTTTCAGTTGACATGGGGAAAGTTTATGGATTGGTGGGACGGGGAGTGGAAGTACAGTTGGGAACGGAAGCATTCCCGTATCTGTGAACAAGGGTATTTCGCCCCCGCTTCGGGCTTGATTTAGCCCCCGGTGAAAGTGTTCCCCGTTTCGGGGAACCACACCGGGGGGCTTTGACCAACACCCCCGGTGTGGCTCACCTTCGGTGACCCTTTTCACCGGAGGCTAAATTGGTGTGTTGACCCTGTTCACCGGGAGTTAAATCGTTAGTGAATCGATATGAAATCGACCCTCGGAATCCTCTTCACCTGGACGACCTACGGCACGTGGCTCCGCGGCGACCCACGCGGTTGGGTCGAGAACGGGACAACGTACCCGGCCGACCCGTTGTTGCAGGCGGCGGAACGGGAGAGGATGCCGTACACGCCGTACCTGTTCGCCGAGGATCAGTTGTTGATGGTGGGCGCGATGATCGGAAAATCGCTGATCGAACGGAAGGGGGTCGCCGTGCTCGCCCTCGCGGTGCAAACCTGGCACGTTCACTTGCTGATCGGAGCGACGGATCATCCGGTGGAAGCGGTGGTCAAATGCGGAAAGGACGCGGTACGCTGGAGCCTGCGGCCGGGCCGCCCGATCTGGACCGACGGATACGACAAACGCTTCTGCTACGACGAAGCGACGCTAGATACGCGACGTGCCTATGTGGAACGCCACAATATCGAACGCGGATGGCCCGCGAAACCGTGGGGATTCATCCTGTAAGATTTAGCCCCCGTGAACATGTTGGTATTTAGCCCCCGGTGAAAGTGTTCCCCGTTTCGGGGAACCACACCGGGGGGCTTTGACCAACCCCCCCGGAGAGGCACACCTACGGTGACCCTTTTCCCCGGAGGCTAAATAGGTGTGTTGACCCTGTTCACCGCGAGTTAAATCGTTAGTG
>JBBQWA010000035.1:0-19674 GCA_038211045.1 Gemmatales bacterium | reverse complement strand
GTTCTCCCTCGCCGCGTGCGTTTTGGCCGGCGCCGGGTGCAACCAAAAGTTGGAACCCTACGACCCGCAATTGAAGTACGAACTCCGCACCGATCCTGTCATTTCCGCGATACCGGCGAACACGCCCACAAAAGACGATCTGCCGAGGCACGGCAAGATTAACGAGTACCTCCGCGACTTGCCGAAGCTCGGCGGGAAGGTACTCGATCCCAAAGCCTTGACCGATTCGCAACGGGCGACGCTACAGCAATTGTTGGAAGATCGTTTCGGCACGCCCTCGGCTCCGAAGAACCCCACGGTGGAACCCGACCTCGGCTTGGATAATGCCACTTTGGCGAAGGGGAGTGCGAGCTACCGCGTTCGCTGTACGCAATGCCACGGGATCAGCGGGGATGCACGCGGGCCAACCGGGCCGTGGATTTTCCCGTATCCGCGCGACTTCCGAACCGGCCAGTTCAAACGTTCGACCTCCACGGTGTCGAACGGCAAACCGGGTTTCGATGATCTCGTCCACAACTTGCGGGCCGGAGTTCCGGGAACATCGATGCCGATGTTCGATCTGCTCCCACCCGAGGATTTGAACGCACTCGCTTCGTATGTGATCCATTTGAGCATCCGGGGCGAGGTCGAATTGCGTTTGATGCGCGAACTGCTTTCCGAAGATGGCAACGCGGAGGATGTGACCAAAGTGTTCGATGTGCAATATACCCGCGTTCTCCGCGAGTGGAAATCGGCCCGAGCCGGGCGACTTCCCGAGTTCGTTCCCGGCGAATCGAATGGCGATTCCATCCGCCGGGGGCACGCGCTGTTCACCTCGGCGGGGTGCATCGCTTGCCATGCGAGCTACGGGAACACCGAAAGCTTCCGCTTCGACATCTGGGGCTTCCCCAACGCGGTGACGAACCTTCGGCAACCGGAACGCAAATGGGGTGGCGAACCGCACGAACTCGCCCGCACCATCCGCCAAGGTATCCCGCCTGCGAATATGCCCGCCGCGGCGTTGAAGGATCGCGACCTCGGCGATTTGGTGAACTTCCTGCGGGCTTTGCCGCATCAGGCCCAACTCCCCGAAGACGTGCGTTCGAGCGTGGAGGGTGCCCGATGAATCTTCTAGTACGGCGGCTCGCCCAACTCACAATCCTCGCAACGATCGTGCTGCTTATTCTCGGTGGCCTCACGACCTCGTTCCGGGCCGGCATGGCCGATCCCGTGTGGCCGACGGAACCGTGGTTCCTGATCGTCAACGGCCACAAGTACGAACTCGAACAGCACCGCGGGTTCTTGCTCGAACATACGCACCGCGCCGCGGGATTCACGGTTGGGGCGCTCGCTTCACTCCTCGCATTGGCCGCTTGGCTCAGCGGCCCGAACAAAGCTTCGAGAATGATCGGAATGATCGCGGTGATCGCGTTGCTGGCATATTACGGGGACTTGCACCGCCGCATGATGGCCGCGTGGGAGCTGCGGAAACTGGGGCAGGGTTTCGTCTGGCCCAAGGGGGCGATCTATGCCAGCCTCGTTTCCGCAGGGATGTTGCTGATCGCCTCGTTCGCACACTTGTTGTCTAAACAACCCGGCAAATGGGTGCGGTTCCTCGCCAGTGTCATTCTGATCGCCGTGATGATTCAAGGGTTGCTCGGCGGGCTGCGCGTGTTCCTCGATACCGAACTCGGCATCTCGCAGACGCTGGGGATCGAACTCGCCGCGATCCACGGCGTGTTCGCACAGGTCGTGTTCGCGGCGATGGTCTGCGTGCCGATCTTGTGCCGTTCGTCATCGAACTCATCGCCATCTGCTGTTGGGTCGGAAAATGAAACCACCCTGCGTGCCGGGAGCGTAAGCTACCGGAGTGATGAAACCTCCGGTCGCTTACGCTCCCGGCTCGCCGGGGATGACGGAGGTTTGACGCGGCTATCGTTGCTTCTGCCCGCCGTCGTGTTCTTGCAGCTCATCTGGGCGGCGTGGGTTCGGCATTCACCCACGCCATTGGCTCAACGCTTGCACTTCATCACGGCGTTCGCCGTGGTGGGAGTGGCCGTGTGGCTCTGTGCGAAAATCTACGCACGGCCCGAAACCCGCAAGGCGTTCGGATTCGGAGCGTTCCATTTGGTACTGATCTTGGGAGTGCAGATCGTGTTGGGGGTCGAAGCGTGGATGGGCAAGTTCGCGGCCCAAGGGCCATTGGGAATGGTGCCGCCCGAACTGCGAGAAGTAACCACGTACTCCGCGACGATCCGCACGTTGCACCAACTCATCGGCGCCGCGATCTTGGCATCGAGCGTGGCACTCGCCCTCCGCATTGGGCGAAGCGGGAAGTCCTCTCTAGAACAATCGGATACCCCTGCGGAATCGCCATGAACACGCTCGCCCTTTCACCGTCGGTTTCCCTGCGCGACGTGCAATCCTTGCGCGCCACGCTCAACGACTATTTCGAACTCACCAAACCGAAGATCGCGGTGATGGCGCTCGTGACAGTGGCGGTCGGATATCTGCTCGGGGCGGCTCCGGGGTTGAACGTCGAATTGATGATTCACACGTTGATCGGTGCCGGGGTCGTCGCGGCCGGGGGAAGTGCCCTCAATCACTGGCTCGAACGCCGGGCCGATGCCAAGATGAACCGCACCGCGAACCGACCGATCGTGACCGGCCGGGTCAGCCCGCAGGAGGCCTTCTCGTTCGGCTTCAGCCTCACACTCGTGGGAATCGTTTACTTGTTGGTTGCGTTGCCCACACCCGCGGCGGCCATCGCGGCGGCGGCCACGGCGTTCCTCTATGTAGCGGTGTATACGCCGTTGAAACAGATTACCACTTGGAACACTGTGGTGGGTGCGATCCCGGGTGCATTGCCCCCGGTGATCGGTTGGTGCGCCGCGACGGGTGGCATGGCCCCGATGGGTTGGGCTTTGTTCGCCATTCTGTTCGTCTGGCAGTTGCCCCACTTTTATTCCATCGCTTGGTTGCACCGCGCCGATTATGCACGCGGGGGAATGAAGATGCTCCCGGTCGTCGATACGGCCGAAGGTCGGCTCACGGGGCGGGCCACGGCGGCAACGTGCGGGTTGCTCGTCGCCGTCACGGCGTTGCCGTTCTTTCTCGGGGCGGCCGGCGTAGTCTACCTTTTGGGTTCGTTGCCCATCTCGCTCTGGTTCTTCGCCCGCACCCTCCGCTTTGCCAAGGATCGCAACGATCGCACGGCCCGCACCGTTCTTCGGGGTTCGCTCGTATATCTGTTGGTGGTCATGGCGTTTTTCGTGGCCGATGGCGTGGTGCCTCGTTACTTCGGGGGTTGACACAATGACCGAAATGCCTCAGGCCGAGGGAGTCCGCACGTCGCGCTTCGCACCGCGTGGGTGGATCGTATTGAGCTTCTTCCTCCTCGCCGTGGCCTGCGTGGTCGCGGCGATTTTCGTACCGATCAAACGGAAGCCTCTGCCGGTGGCCACGGGTCCGATCGATGCCGTTCCCACTTCCTATTTTCCCGCTCCGTTCTTCATGTTGAAGGAACGCAACGGTGCGGACGTAACCAGCGCCGATCTGCAAGGCAAAGTGTGGGTGGCCGCGTTCATTTTCACCCGTTGCAAGATGGGCTGCGAAGAAGTGACCGCGACAATGGTGAAACTGCAGAGCGAGTTGGATCTCGCCGGGGTGGACGATCTGAGATTGGTTACGTTCACGGTCGATCCGGAACGGGATACTCTCGCCGATCTGCAAGCGTACGCCACGAAGGTGAAAAGCGATCCGACCAAGTGGCTGTATCTCACGGGGCCGGAGAAGCTCGTGCGGCCGTTATTGAAACAGGGGTTCAAAGTCACCGCCGACAAAAAAACGGACGGCAAACCCGGCGACGAGTTCGAACACACGACGAAGTTGTTCGTCGTGGATAAGCAAGGCATAATTCGTGGTGGCTTCGACGGCAAGCAAGGTGCCAACGACACCAACGGCGAGAATTACCTACGCAGCCAAGAGCTGTTGAAAGACCTTGTAGCGAAACTGAGGAACGAAACATAGTAGCCGAGATTGGTTATGCCATCGCTAGGACTATTAACCATTGTCTAAATACTGTAGTCTGATTTCCAATAGTAGTTTGAGTAAGTTGAGTCATGAGTTTGCAGATGTGAGTGAACAGTTGAAATCACCGTTTCGGGACTTCGGAAGTCGATCTACGAAACCGTTAAACGTATTCGTACCGCCTTGATTTCAGCCAACTCACGGATCGAGCGATGGCACAACCCAGTAACGAACAAGCGAAAAATCCCGCGTTTCAATTCGCCAGCTTGGCCGCATACCCGTTCAAGAAACGGATGTCGATCCGCGCTGCGGATTTGGCGTTCTACACGTTGATTAACATCATCGGTCGAACGGTGCGCTTCGAGGTGGTGGGCCGGGAACATTTGGAAACCGCGAGCCAACCCGGCCGATTGCCGATCTATTCCTTCTGGCACGATGAGATTCTCCTCGCCACGTATTACTGGCGCCGCCGCAATATCATCGTGATGACCTCGCAGAGCTTCGATGGCGAATACATCGCCCGGTTCATCCAACGATTCGGTTACGGTGCGGCCCGCGGTTCCTCGACCCGCGGCGGCGTGGGCGCCCTCATCGATATGATCCGCCAGATTCGGGCGGGCCACCCCGCCGCGTTCACCATCGACGGCCCCAAAGGCCCCCGGCATGTGGCGAAAATGGGGCCGATACTCCTCGCCAAGAAAACCGGCCAACCGATTTTGCCTTTCGCCATCGCACCCGGCCGGTGCTGGACGTTGACGCGGAGTTGGGATCGTTTCTGGATTCCCAAATTCTTTACGCGGGCGCGGTTGGAAATCGCCGCGCCGATCTTCGTGGCACCAGACGCCGATGAAACCGCCTTGGAAAAGCACCGTTGCGAGTTGCAATCGGCCCTCGACGAACTCGGCGAACGCGGCCGGCTGTGGCAGGCTCGCAGATAACGTGGGCGGTTGGATTTCCACCTTCTCGCCCGTTGGGGAGAGGGGTTTTGATTGGTTCTAAAGCCCCTCTCCCCGCATCTCGCTTCGCTCGATGCGACCCTCTCCCCAGCGGGAGAGAGGGTAAGACAAAAACTGCCACTCGCTCAATTCGTGTTCAGATTCGCATTCACCCAACTTTCATCTTGAATTCCGTCGGCGCTACATATCTATATTCCTCTCCGGTGGTGCCGAATTTGGGTTGCTCCGCCGATTCGCGAGGATGATGGATGATTGCTTTCGATCAACGCATTTTGTTCGTCGGCTTCGGCGCCGTCGCCCGTTGCACCCTGCCGATTCTGCTCGATCATATCAAGGTCGATCCGAAGCGGATCACCATCATGGATTTCGAATCCAACGACGACGCCTTGCGGCCGTGGATCGCCAAGGGCGTCGCTTTCGTCCGCGCGCAGGTCGCACCGGACAACATGGCGACCTTGCTCGGCGAACACCTCGCAAAGGGCGACCTGCTCATCGACCTGGCTTGGAATATCGATTGTTGCGAGATCGTGCAATGGTGCCACGATCGCGGCGTCATGTACATCAATACGTCGGTGGAATTGTGGGATCCGTACGCTTCCACGGGCGATGCGCACCCGACGGTGCGAACGCTGTACTGGCGGCACATGAACCTCCGCAAGATGATCGCCGGTTGGAAGGAACCGGGCCCGACCATCGTGCTCGAACACGGGGCTAACCCCGGCCTCATCAGCCACTTCACCAAACAGGGATTGTTGGACATCGCCGAACGATCGTTGGCAGACAAGAAATTCACCGGTGCCAAAGCGGAGAAGATCGCCCAGCACGCGAAGAGCCTGGCGTTCAACCACCTCGCCCACGAATTGGGCGTGAAGGTGATCCATTGCAGCGAGCGGGATACGCAGGTGACGAACCGGCCTAAAGAACTCCAAGAGTTTTGCAACACTTGGAGCGTCGAAGGTTTCCGCGAGGAAGGCACCACCACGGCGGAAATGGGCTGGGGTACCCACGAGAAGGAACTCCCCGAATACGCTTTCGAGCACACCGAAGGGCCGAAGAGCCAGATTTGCTTGGCCCGCATGGGCATGAACACGTATGTGGCCAGTTGGGTTCCCCCGGATCACCACATCGTGGGCATGGTGGTTCGCCACGGGGAAGCGTTCAGCATCACCGAGAAGCTCACGGTGTGGGAAGGCGATAAAGCCATCTACCGCCCGACCGTCCACTACGCCTACTGCCCTTGCGATACCGCCATCGCTTCCTTGTACGAACTCCGGGGCAACGATTACCGTTTGCAATCGAAGATTCGGATCATGACCGACGAAATCACCGGCGGGGCCGATATCCTCGGTGCGCTCATCATGGGGCACCCGTACCAATCGTGGTGGTGCGGATCGGATCTCACGATCGAGGAATCCCGGCGTTTGGTTCCCCATCAGAACGCTACGACGATGCAGGTGGCGATCTCGATTGTGGCGGCGGTGATGTGGATGATCGAGAATCCCGGCTTGGGCGTGAAGTTGCCGGACGATCTCCCGCACGATTACGTCCTCGGGATCTCTAAGCCGTACTTGGGCGATTTCATTTCCACCCCTTCGGATTGGACGCCGCTCAAACATTACAACAACGCGTTCCACGGCTTCAATCGCCCGCAACTCGATACCGCCGACCCTTGGCAATTCAAGAACTTCCTGATCTCCGAAGGCGATTGACGCATGGATCACAAGACGCTCCTCCGCCTCGCTAAAGCCCACGGTACGCCGTTATTCGTGGTCGATCACAAGGTGCTGCGCGAGAACTACACGCTGTTCCGCAAACACATGCCCCGGGTGCAGGTGTATTTCGCCGTAAAAGCGAACAGCCACCCGGCCATCGTGAAGACCTTCTACGATGTCGGCGGGAGTTTCGACGTGGCCAGCATGGCCGAGTTCATGACCGTCCACGATTGCATCAAGCACCTCCCGGCGAAGGAACGCCAAGATTTCATCTGGGATCGCATCATCTACGCGAACCCGATCAAGCCGATCGAAACGCTGAAGCAACTCAATCCCTACAAGCCCCTCGTGACGTACGACAATCACGAAGAAGTGCTGAAAATTGCGAAGAACGCCCCGAACTCCGGATTGGTGCTGCGGCTCCGCGTGCCGAACACCGGTTCGATGGTGGAACTCTCCAGCAAGTTCGGGGCACTCCCCGGCGAAGCGGCCGACTTGATCGCGTTCGCCCACAACAATAATTTGGTCGTTGAAGGATTGAGCTTCCACGTCGGCAGCCAATGCACCAATCCTCAGAATTACGTTCAGGCATTGAACCTCTGCGCGAATATCTTCGCCGAAGCGAAATCGCGCGGCTTCGATCTGAAGATCCTCGATATCGGTGGCGGTTTCCCCGCCCAGTACGACAAATCGGTTCCGGTGTTCCGAACCCTCGCCAAGACGATCAATTCCGAGATGAACCGGCTCTTTCCCCCCTCGGTCGAAATCCTCGCGGAGCCGGGGCGGTTCCTCGTGGCCTCGGCGGCCACCGCGGTTTCCAAAATCATCGGCAAGGCGGTGCGGGAAGGCAAACTGTGTTATTACATTGATGACGGCGTGTACCACACGTTCAGCGGTGTGATCTTCGACCATTGCCAATACCATTTGAAGAGCTTCAAGAAAGGGCCGTCGCAGATTTGCTCGGTGTTCGGCCCGACGTGCGACGCCCTCGATACGATCAGCTTGGCCGAGCAGTTACCCGATTTGGAAATCGGCGATTACGTTTACAGCGAGAATATCGGGGCCTACTCCTCCGCGAGCAGCACGCATTTCAACGGGTTCGCCCCGGCCACCGTGGTTCATGTGAACCAGTGAATTAAACCCTCTCCCCGAGGGGAGAGGGAAGTCACTTCACCACGATCTCGTATGCCCCGGCGGGATATTGTTGGTAGCTGTTCGTCGTGACCCCGTTGGCTGTGGAGCCGACGAAGTTGGCCGGGGATGGAACCAACTTCACCCGCACGATTCCGGTTTGGCCGATCTTCAATGCCCCGGCGAAGACGGCGGCCGTGGAGAGATCGGAATCGCCGGTGAAGGGGCCGCTTCCCCATACCGCCCCTTGGATGGCCCCGATCGCACGGATGCCGATCGTCTTGCCCATATGCGTTTGAAGGAGATCGTAAATTCTCTTGCCTTCGATGATTTCCAACTTTTCATCCTCCGCATCCGGCCCTTAGCTCAACGTTACGATATCGGTCACGTTCAGTTTCAACTCGCCGAATTGAAACGTTTGAATCCGCAATGCGGGAGCTTGCACGCGGCCCGCGAAGCGGGAATCGTCGGTGACGATGAGATCGAAATCCACCGGTTCGGCTTTCGGGTTGGCGATGTTCGCCCGCAATCCCGCGGCGAGCCTCTGGGAAAATGAGAGTGTATTTTCTCACTTCGCTTCCGAATTCCCAACACGATTCGTTCGAAGATTCATGGTGAATACCGGCCGGAACCGTTCGGAATTCGGGCATTGCAATGATTGTTCATGCCCGGACAAAAATTGGAACGTTACGCAACGGAACGGGGCGCCGGAAATCTTCGCAACCGGAGCAACTCGAACAGAACAATAGAATTGGCGGTTTGACCGACCAACAATGGCAATCTATTATTATTTCGTGGGTGAACCGCCCGGTCGATTTTCCGAGCAGCCCGACGCCAAATGCAACGCCACCATCCCCGGCCCCTACCGGTGAAGGAGCGACTCGGTGCCCGCCGCACCGAATGCACCGAGCGCGGGTTCGAGCCGAGAACAACCGGGCCACACCTAATCACACAGGGGAGTTACCATGGTTCGCGAGGCATTGAAAGGGACCGTCCTCTTCTTGAAAAAAGAGGATGGGCCGACGGCAGTGGAGTATGCGGTGATGTTGGCGTTGATCATCATAGTCTGCGTGGCCGCCGTGAGTACGATCGGGAATGCGACGAGCACTATCTACGTTAACAGCGTTTTGAAGTCCGGGCTAAACGGTTCTTGATCGCTACGATCTCGACCATTGAGCGAACGCTTCAATTCTGTATCTTGCGAGGACTTTTCCATGCCAACGATGGATCACTCTTTGTCATGTACCTGAAGCGCGATTTCGGGCAGCGAAGCCCACCCGACCTAAGAAATATCCTTTTCAAGCCGAGCCGAGAAACGGCTCGGCTTGTTTGCTTTTACGAACGGGCTGTTCTAGCCTTCGGCAATTCGTCTCACCCCCTCAACCGAGACACCGGAGGTTCTTAACCATGGCGAACGACGTTCTTACGGCTCCGAATCCTTTCGCAGCCACCACCCAATCCGCAGCCGACGATTCCTTGGGGATCGATCGGGCATTTGTCGTTAGTATGGCCCGCATCCCATTATTCGGGCTGGTTTGGGTCGCTTTGGCCGCCGTGGCCCACTATGCTTGGGCCGCTACCGGAATCACCTCCATCGGTGGAACCGAGGTGGGTAACCTTGGCCCCGTATTCGTACTCGCCTTCGGAATGGTGCTGGCAGCCGTGATCGACGGTTGGGCATTCAAAGTACCCAATTGGCTCACGCTCGCCCTCGTGCTCAGCGGTTGGTACGTCGGCATCCTGCACGAGTTCGGCATCCAAGTGGTACCGGGGTATTCCGCCGATCTCACCGGTGGCCTCGGTTCCGCCCTCGCGGGAACCGCCCTCGGCTTCGCGTTGCTCTTCCCGATGCTGTTCATTCAAGGCATGGGCCAAGGCGATGTGAAAATGCAAATGGGCTTCGGTTCGTGGGTCGGCGCCTTATTCGGCTTCAGCGTCGGTTCGAGCGTGATCCTCTGGGCCTTCTGCATCGGTGCCATCGTCGGCGGCATCTTCGGAATCGTGATGATGTTCGCCCGCCGCCAGTTCGGTAAGAACAAGGAAAACTTCCAAGCAATCATTGGCGACCTCCACATGATGGTAACGGAAGGGCCCGCCAAAGCGGCCGCACGGGCCAACTCGCGGCGTGCGAGCTGGGTACGTCTGCCCTACGGCGTTCCCCTCTGCGTGGGATTCTTGGGCTACCTGTGGTATCGATTGATCGTCGTTACGTAAAAACTGAAAAAGTGGCACAATCTCCAAGCGCCCCGGCATTTGCCGGGGTGTTCTGGTTTCCGGATCGCATTTCGAGTACCGCACTTCCAATCGGCGCAACCCGTTCGCACGCTTCATTCCAACGTTCCCCTTTCACCCAGCGAATTCCCCTTCTTGGCAATCTGCGCAAAAAAGGATTGATCGACACGACCGGAAAAGTTGAAGGCTCCGGAGGGTTCGGGTCGAAGTAATGGGTGTGTTAACACCGCTAGCGGAAGTGAACACAATGAGGCGGGAAAAAACTTTCCGCGCTGCGAAACCCTTGCGTAAGGAGAACTTCGTTCTAGGTTTGGTTACCGAACATTGCCCCGCCCCACTCGGCATCGCCGTAAATCGGCGAATGCAGGATGCGAACGATCGCGGCGGGCGGAAGTGCGGATGACCAACCTGCGGAGCCGTGTCGGCCCCCTCCGAGGTCGGGATACTCCCCGGATTTTCCGGTGGACATCACAGGCCGCGAACAAGCCCACGACTCCTTCGAGGTACGCAGCGATGAAACAGAAGAACATGCTCCTGGTGGCGGTGGCGGTGGTGTGTGGCTTGATCGCCGCATTCCTCACCTCCCAAATGAGCGCGAAGAGCAAGAAACAACAAGTGGACATGGTGAATGTCCCGCAGGCGGCGATGGATCTGCCGATCGGCACGAAACTGAAGGCCGAAGACTTCGACAAGTACGTGAAGATGGTACCGGTGCCCCGAGACATGGCCCCGGTTTCCTTTGTCGAAGACCTCTCGACCCTGAAAGACAAACGGGTCACGCGGACGATGCGGACGAACGATGCGTTCAACCCCGCCGACGTTTCGAGCAACGAAGCGTTGAATCCGCCGGAAGGCTTCAGCGTGATGACGGTGCGTGCGAGCATCGACGAAGCCGTGGCCGGCTTCGTTCGACCGGGGGTGAGAGTGGATGTGCTCGCTTCGGTGCAACTGAAGAAGTCGCAGAAATACGTTGTGTTTCCGCTGTTCACCGACATCCTGATCCTCGCAGTCGATTCGAGTGCGATGGGGCCGAAGGAAGGCGGGCAATCGTACCAGAACCTGAGTATGATTTCGTTCGCGGTAGATAAGGATACTTCGCTGTTGCTGCAAGCCGCAGTCACCCGCGGTGCCCAAATGCGGTGCGCCCTCCGGCACCCGGACAAACCGGTGAAGTACGACACGATGTCGCCCGACGAGATGTGGGCGATCCTCAGCGGCAGCATCGAAGACGACAAAGATAAGAAACCGGAACACAAGGAACCCGAAGAACCGAAACTCGAATTGGTGAAGGTGAAGGTGCCCACGATCGATTTGACTGCCGGAACCGAGATCACCCAGGAATTCGTGGAGAAGAACTTTACCGACGCCGAATTCCCGAAAGCGAGTGTTCCCGAGAACACGGCCCGCGATTTCGAGAGCCACATTCGCAAGGGCCACTACTTGCTGAAGGATGTCGCGGCGAACCACTTCGTTCCGAAGACGTTCTTGGGCGAGAAGCCGGCCGAAGCGAAAGCTCCCCCGGTGGAAACCCCCAAGGTGGCACCGCCGAAAAAGGAATACATCGAAATGACCGTAAACACGATCCGCGGCATCGTCCGCCATCGCTACGAGAAGTTGTCGAACGGCGAATTCAAGTATGCCGGTGTGGTGGGTGGGGAAGCGGAAGCCGTGGAAGACAAGAAACAACCGGAAAGCTCGAACGGCGAGAAATCGCCGATCCAGTAATCGGAAGCGAACCATACTCCCGGCACGGAACGCCGGGGGTGGAATTGGGAACTTACCCGTTGCGGGCTGCTCAACCCAGCCCGGAACGATTAACACTCGGCGGATGATGTCCATTCGCCAGCTATGTAGGGAGAGGTGAACGGATGCGCCTGACAACTATCGCCCGAAGCCGCCTGTTGGCGTGTTTGGCCGGCGTTGCCGGAATCGTGGGGAGTGGCTCGGCCACCGCCCAACAACCCACCCCTCCCGCCACCGGCGGAGTGGTGGCCAAGATCGATCAAAAAACCAACGCGGTACTCGTACCGCTCGGCGGCTACGGCCGCTTCGATCCCGGAACCGGGAAGCTCATCAAGAATATCGAAGTGAGCAACGCCGATGTTCTCGTGGTGCGGCCGGTGCCGAACGACCCCAAAAAGGTCGATCTGCTCGGGATGTTGGGAGGGGCCAGCCAACTGACCCTGACCTTCGCCGACGATTCGAAAGCGAGCTATTCGATCATCGTGCAACCGGATTACGAACAATTGAAGTTCGTCATCCGCCAAGCGGTGCCGACCGCGACCGTGGACATCATCCCGGGCGTCGGCAACGTGATTATCCTCAGCGGCTCCGTGAGCCAGCCGAGCGACGCGGACACCATCATCCGAATTGCGAGTAGCGCCGTGGGTGGCCAAACTCAAAACGTGATCAACGCCTTGCAGGTCGGCGGCAGCCAACACGTCATGATCGACGTGACGGTCGCCCAAGTCGATCGCACGGAACTCCGCGAACGCGGCTTCGCGTTCACGATCCAAGGCTCCACCGCAACGTTTACCAGTATTCTCGGTGGCTTGTCCAATGTCGCGATGGGTGCCGCCGGGGTTGGTGGGGGTGCCGCAGCTATGATCCCTACCCCAGGTGGCAGCGCGAACATCTTCGCCGGGATCGTACCTTCGAACTTCAACGGTGCCCTCCGGGCCTTGAAGACGGAAGGTTTGGCGAAGTTCCTTTCGGAACCGAAGATCGTGACGCAAACCGGTCGCCCTGCATTCTTCCGGGCCGGTGGCCAACAAGCCATCATCAGCCCAGCAGCGGGCATCACCGGCCCCGGCGTGACCTACACTCCCGTGGGAACCGAACTCGAAGTGCTCCCGATCGTTTACGGCGACGGCCGGATTTACCTCGAAGTGAACCCGCGGATTTCCTCGGTGAACAATGGTCGGGGTATCACGACCGCAGCCGGGTTCAGCCCCGGTTTCAACGAACAGCAAGTTCGCTCCGCGGTCATGTTGCAATCGGGCCAGACCTTCGCCATCGGCGGATTGCTCGAAACCACCGTGAACGCATCGGCCCAAAAAGTGCCGTACTTGGGGGAACTCCCCCTGATCGGCTTCGCCTTCAGCAGCGTGTCCCACCAAGAAACGGAAACCGAACTCGTGATCCTCGTCACGCCGCGACTCGTCGAGCCGATGGATTGCAACCAAGTGCCCCGCCGCGTTCCGGGCAAGGAAACCCGCAGCCCGGACGATTTCGAAATCTTCGTGGAATCGCTGATCGAAGCGCCCCGCGGCCAACGGAAATCGTGGAGCAACGGTTACGCCGCAGCGTACAAGAACGATCCGAAGATGATGTACCCGTGCAACAACAACATGGGGCCGGGCACCGGTAACGGCAACGGCAACGGTAGCTGCCTCAAAGCCCCCGGCGTCGGTGGAAACTGCAACACTGCGGCTCCGCTGATGGCCCCTGCGGTATCCCCGGCACCGGTTCCGCAAACCTTACCGCAAGCTTTGCCCGTGAGCTTCGATTCCTCGGCTCCGCTGACGCCGCCGGTGCAACCGCTGCCCAACGTGCCCTGAGTCGAATCCCCCTCTCCCGCAAGGGGAGAGGGGAGTTAGCAAAAGGAAACAACAATCGGCAAGATGCCGGCCGGGTGATCGCTCCGAGCGTCACCCGGCTGATTCCACGGACGGCGACCGAAGATACGACACCACTGAGTTTCCCCCGAACGGTATCCGACCATGCAAAGAATAGCGATCGTAGATCCGTCCGAATCGTCCCGCGAATCGCTCCGCACCCTCCTGCTCGGTGTGGATTTCGTCTGGCTCGAAGCGGAATGCGCGAGGTACGAATACTTCTTCGATGTTATCCAACAATCGATGCCCGATCTCGCCATCGTCGCGCTCGATGCGGATAAGACCAAAGCCCTTCAAATGATCGGCCAGCTTTCGGTCGAACACCCGAAGTTGCCGATCCTCACGATCAGCCACGATCACCAAGCGCTGTTGCAATCCCTGCAAAAAGGGGCCAAGTACTTCCTCACACACCCCGTGGGCCTCGAAGATATGCTGGCCGCACTCCGGCGGGCACTCGGCGAATCGAGCAATCAAAACGATCAATCGAGCATGAGCAGCGGGATGATCCGCCAATCCGGCCCCTCGCAGATGATCGCGATCCTAGGCTCCCGCGGCGGCGTGGGAACCACCAGCCTCGCCGTGAACCTCGCGGCCACGCTCGCCAGCGATCCCGCCAACGGCGTGGCCCTCGTCGATCTCGATTTGGCACTCGGAGATGCCGATATCGCCTTGGAAGTGAAGGGCATCGATAACATCAGCATCGCCGATCTCGCGCGGAACATCGAACGCCTCGATATGAATTTCCTCCGCCGGGCGATGGTTCGCCACGAGGGAACCGGCCTCGCGATTCTCCGCCACCCCTTGGAAATCCAAGACGTCGGCATCCTGCACGAAGGGCACATCGAACGGATTCTCAACCTGTTGAAGATCAGCTATTCGCACTTGGTCCTCGATCTGAGCAAATCGATGTTGCCCACCGACATGATGGCCTTGCGGATGTCCGATACGATCCTGCTCACCGCGCAACTCGAACTGAGCAGCCTCCGCAACGTGGTTCGCCTCATCCACATGCTCGGGCTTGAAGACGACCTCGCCGAGAAGATTCGCGTGGTCATCAACCGCGTCGGCTCGGAATCGATCGAAGAAGGCATTAGCATGAAGAAGGCCGAAGAAGTCATCGGCAAGCCGATCTTCTGGCAGGTGCCCAGCGATCCGAAATCGCTGATCAGTGCCCGCGTCTCGGGCGAACCGCTCGTGCTGCACAACCCCAAGAGCCGCGTTCAACAGAGCATTGCGGGTTTGGCCCAAACCCTCTGCGGGAACAGCGTCGAACCGGCGGCGGAAACCAAAACCAAGTCGGGTTGGAGTTTCTTCGGCCGCAAGTAACACGGTCCGGTTCAGTTGACAGTCGCTTGATACACCCCTTGATTACGCTCCCGAGGTCATCGTTATGTCTAGGCTCCAACAAGGAATTTCGAAGCTCAACAGCCTCAGCAATCAAGGCAACAGCGGCAGCATGTCCAAGATGTCCAGCCCCAGCTTCAGCGGGGCGGGCGGCGGCAACGGCAAGAACTTCGAAGAACTGAAGCGCCAAATTCACTCCAAGCTCGTCGAACGCCTCGATCTCTCGCGGGTGAAGGATCTCGCCAGCGATGCGATGCGGCGGGACATCCGCCGCGCCATCGAACACTTGTGCGATACCGAAAATCCACTGCTCAACCGGATCGAACGCGAAAAGCTCATCGAAGAAATCCTCGATGAAACGTTGGGTTTCGGGCCGCTCGAACCGCTGCTCAAAGATCCGACCGTTTCCGAAATCATGGTCAACGGGCCGAAGAAGATTTATGTCGAACGCCGCGGGAAGATCGAAAAAAGCGACGTGGTGTTCCGCGACAACGACCACTTATTGCAGATCATCGACCGCATCGTTTCCAAGGTCGGCCGCCGGGTGGATGAAACCAGCCCGCTCTGCGATGCCCGCTTGCCGGACGGTTCCCGGGTGAACGCGGTGATCCCGCCGATCGCCCTCGACGGTGCTAGCCTCAGCATCCGGCGTTTCGGGGCATCGCCGCTCAAGCTCGAAGACTTGTTGAACTACAAGGCATTCACGCCCGAAATGGCGATGCTCCTCGAAGGCGTTATCAAGGCGCGGTTGAACATCATCATCAGCGGGGGTACCGGTTCCGGTAAAACCACGCTGCTCAACACGCTCTCCGCGTTCATCCCTGGCGATGAACGGCTCGTGACCATCGAAGACGCCGCCGAACTGCAACTGCAACAAGATCACATCGTGCGGCTCGAAACCCGTCCGCCGAACATCGAAGGCAAAGGTGCCGTGGGCACGCGCGAACTGGTGAAGAACGCCCTGCGGATGCGGCCCGACCGGATCATCGTGGGCGAATGCCGGGGTGCCGAATCGTTGGACATGCTCCAAGCCATGAACACCGGCCACGCCGGGAGCATGACGACGCTCCACGCGAATACCCCGCGCGACGGCCTCGCCCGCTTGGAAACCATGATCATGATGGCCGGTACCGAATTGCCCATCAAAGCCATGCGGCAACAGATTTGTTCGGCCGTGGATTTGATCATTCAAGTGAACCGCCTCCAAGGCGGTCCCCGCAAAATGGTGAGCATCACGGAAGTGATGACCATGGAACAAGACATCATCATCATGCAGGAAATCTTCCGGTTCCGGCAAATCGGGGTCGATCAGAACGGTCGGGCCTTCGGCCAGTTCGAAGCCACCGGCGTACGGCCGAGCTTCGTTCCGAGGTTGGAACAAAAGGGGATCAAGCTCCCCTCGAATATGTTCACCGAACGAGTGCTTGCCCGCGATTGAAATACTCCCCCCGCCCAACGGGGCGAGGGGTTGGGTGCGATCGGGTGCGTTGCCCCTTCGACGCGAACGAGACATACCACGGACGGCGAACTGCAAATACCCCCTGAGAGTGTTGCCCCATGAGCCCGTTAATCCTATCCCTCGCCGTCGGCGCCCTCGTGGTCGGGATGATCCTCGCACTCTTTTTCGCCTTCGCCGGCAAAAAAGACGGCCGGGCTTCCGAACGGCTCGACATCCTCGTCGGCCGCAAGGAACGCAAAGATTCCTCCGCCGACATGCTGTTAAAGCAAGCCTTGCATGAAGTCGACAAGAAAACCCTGCTCGACAAGATCACACCGAAGATGTTCAATCTCACGGAGATGATCGAACAAGCCGATGCCAACGTAAAACCGAGCGTACTGTTCGGGATCGGCCTCGTCGCCGCGTTCGTCGGCGGCGTGGCGAGCGGGTGGATGGTGAACATCTATGTCGCACCGATCGTCGCCCTCACCTGCTTTTCGGCCCCGTTCGTGTGGCTCTCGTTCAAACGCAAGATGCGGTTGAGCAAATTCGCGAAGCAATTGCCCGAGGGGATGGAACTGATTGCCCGGGCGTTGCGGGCCGGTCACTCGTTGGCCGCCGGGTTGCACGTGGTTTCGGAAGAAAGCCCCTTACCGATTTCCAAGGAATTCGGCCGGGTGTACGAAGAACAAAACCTCGGGATCTCGCTGGAAGAAGCACTCAAAAGCTTGTGCAAGCGGGTTCCTAACCTCGACCTCAAGTTCTTCGTCACGAGCGTGATCATCCAAAGGCAAACCGGGGGCGACCTCGCGGAAATCCTCGACCGCATCGGTCACGTGATCCGCGAACGCATCAAGATCCTCGGGCAAGTGAAAGCCCTCACCGCGGAAGGCCGCCTTTCCGGGATCGTGCTGATCGCCTTGCCCATCGGCCTGTTCTTCATGATGCTCTGGATGAAGCCAGATTACATCGAAATCCTGTGGAAGGATCCGTTGGGGATCAAGATGAGTATCGGAGCGATCATTCTGATGCTGCTCGGTTCCTACTCGATCAAGAAGATCATCGACATCAAAGTATAATTCCGGTTCCCTTCTCCCTCGGCGGGAGAGGGACGAGGTGTGAGGGCCGACTACTCCTTCACCCCAAACCCTTTCCCGCCGTGGGAGAGGGATTAAGCAAAACACCCCTCGGATCGCACAACTGTTTGGAGTCTCGCCGTGGCACTGCTCGCTTTCCTCACCGCCGAAGATTTGGCCCCGCTGTTCGTGTTCGCCGCGATTGTGGCGGGCACCTTCTGGGTGCTCACGATGCTCTCGAAACGCAACAGCCTCGCGGAAGATCGATTGGATCGTATCGGCCGGCCGAAGTCGCTGGTCGATCTCGAATTGAACAATGCCGAGTCCCGGCAGAAGTTCGCCGGGTTGAAGGAAGCCTTCTCCAGCCTCGGCTCTTCGATGCAACCGCAATCGGATCTGGAGAAAAACAGCCTGCGGGTGAAGCTGGCCAACGCCGGTTTCCGCAGCGAAACGGCACCGATGGTTTACCAAGGTTTACGATTGGCCTGTTTGGTCGGGTTGACAGTTCCCGCCGGGATCGCCTGTTTAGCCGCGTACGGCTTCACCCTCTCGGCCATGTGGAAAATCATGCTGGCCGGGTGCGCCGGGTTCTACCTGCCACAAATCGCCTTGATGCTGCTGATCAGCGATCGGAAGAAGCAAATCTTCCTGACGCTGCCCGATGCTCTCGACTTGTTGGTGGTGTGCGTGGAATCGGGTTTGGGCCTCGATGCCGCGCTCCGAAAAGTGACGGAAGAAATGAAGGATCACGCCAAGACGATGTGCGAAGAACTCTCTTTGGCGAATTTACAATTGCAAATGGGCCGACCCCGCCGCGAGGTTCTGCACGATTTGGGCGTAAGAACCGGTGTAGATGACGTAAAAAGTTTAGCTGCGATCCTCATTCAAGCCGATAGATTCGGAGCGAGCATCGCGCACGCCCTCCGGGTGCAGTCCGATGCCATGCGGACAAAACGTCGGCAGATCGCGGAGGAAAAAGCGGCAAAAACGGCGGTGCAACTCATCTTCCCGTTGGTGCTGTTCATTTTCCCTTCGATCTTCGTGGTGTTGGTTGGCCCCGCGGCCATCCTCATCATGAAGAACATGCTGACGAAGATGTCTTAACTCACGCGGGGCTGCCCCCGCTTCACTCAAGGAGGAGTGACGATGACTCGAACCTTCCGCGCGGCCACGATCTTGGCCGCAACTTTCGGTGCCGCCGTTTCGACCGGCTGCATGAATACCGGCGACCGGCCGGGATTGCAAGCGAGATATACCAATTTGGTCGATCCGTGTTGGCCGGAGCGCTACAGCCAGCAAGCCCGCGAAGCGGCGTTGAATCCCCACGACATTCAAGTGAACAACGCCCAAGTCATCGACCAAACGCTTTGGAACTACCACTTCGAAGTCGGCGGTAGCACGCTGAATGCGAATGGTCGCCAACGCATCGATTACCTTGCCCGCCGGTTGCCAACCCCCGATGGACGCATCTACATTCAAACGGCCCGCGACCTCGGTTACGATGCCAACGCCCCTGAAAAACTGGTGAATGCCCGCGCCGAACTCGACGTCAAGCGCTCGCAAGCCGTGCTGTCCTATCTCAGCGCCCAACCGAATGGCGCGAAGACGAATTGGGAAATTCAGGCCAACGACGCCTTCGATCCGGGTGTGAACTCGGCCGGCCCGGCCCAATCGGTCCGCGGTTTGCCGAACCAGTATCGCAGCACGATCACCGGTGCGGTTGGCCAATCGTTGGTCGGCTCCGGGGGTAACCTCAGCTTCGGTGCCCCCGTGGGCGTCGGGAACAACGCCGTCGGGAACAACGCCGGTGGGAACATCAACCCTGGAAGCGGGAATGCCCCAGCCCCCGGCACCGGCCAGTTCCGATAACGGTTCGACCGCTGCGAAAAACGCGAAGCCCACCCGATCCGTTCGAGTGGGCTTTTTTCGTTCTGTGTTCTAAGGTTGCATGTCACATTCGAAAACCGAGTTGCACCATGAAAAAGCTCGCACTCTCCGCCGCGTGTTTCGCCCTCACCGCCTCCGCCGCCTCGGCCCGCGAAAACTACCTCGATGGATTCATCAAGCATTGGACCGGCACATTCAGCAATCAAAGCTCGATCGTGATGGTTGCCCTCGGCGTCGGTGTCGTGGCGATCATCATCATCACGCGCAGCAAGT